>NZ_VOQS01000001.1:308957-617915 GCF_007995085.1 Paraburkholderia azotifigens | reverse complement strand
TCTCGCGAGTACGGACGACATCTATATCAGTCCGTCGCAGATTCGCCGCTTCAACCTGCATACGGGCGACACGATCGAAGGCGAAGTCCGCACGCCGAAGGACGGCGAGCGCTACTTCGCGCTGGTGAAGGTCGACAAGGTCAACGGCCAGCCGCCGGAAGCCTCGAAGCACAAGATCATGTTCGAGAACCTGACGCCGCTGCACCCGAACAAGGTGCTGCTGCTCGAACGTGAAATGCGTGGCGAAGAGAATGTCACGGGCCGCATCATCGACATGATCGCGCCCATCGGCAAAGGCCAGCGCGGTCTGCTCGTCGCGTCGCCGAAGTCCGGCAAGACCGTGATGCTTCAGCACATCGCGCATGCGATCAAGCAGAACCATCCGGACGTAATCCTGTTCGTGCTGCTGATCGACGAACGTCCTGAAGAAGTGACGGAAATGCAGCGCTCGGTGGCGGGCGAAGTGATCGCCTCGACCTTCGACGAACCGGCCGCGCGTCACGTGCAGGTCGCCGAAATGGTGATCGAAAAAGCCAAGCGCCTCGTCGAAATGAAGAACGACGTCGTGATTCTGCTCGACTCGATCACGCGTCTCGCGCGTGCGTACAACACGGTCGTGCCGGCATCGGGCAAGGTGCTGACGGGCGGTGTCGACGCGAACGCGCTGCAACGTCCGAAGCGCTTCTTCGGCGCGGCGCGCAACATCGAGGAAGGCGGCTCGCTGACCATCATCGGCACGGCCCTGATCGAAACGGGCAGCCGCATGGACGACGTGATCTACGAAGAGTTCAAGGGCACGGGCAACATGGAAGTGCACCTCGAGCGCCGTCTCGCGGAAAAGCGTGTCTATCCGTCGATCAACCTGAACAAGTCCGGCACGCGTCGCGAAGAACTGCTGATCAAGCCCGAGATCCTGCAAAAGATCTGGGTGCTGCGCAAGTTCATCCACGACATGGACGAAGTCGAAGCGATGGAATTCCTGCTCGACAAGATCCGCCAGACGAAGAACAACGCCGAGTTCTTCGACATGATGCGTCGCGGCGGCTAAGCGCCCCGCTACGGTTCATCCGCGAAAACGCCCGCTGGAATGCGGGCGTTTTTCTTTTGCGCACTTCGCTGCGTACCCGGTCGTGCGTGAATGCGGAAGCAATACGTTTATCTATAATGCTTCACGCCGATCAGCAAAGCCGACATGCCGAACGCCGACTCTTCCACTCTGCTCACCGTGCGCGACGCCGCCGAGCGTCTGAACGTCACGCCGCGTACGCTCAAGTACTACGAGGAGCGCGGACTTGTGACGCCCAGCCGCAGCGAGGGCCGCTATCGCCTTTACGACGAGGACGACCTCGAACGCTTTTCGCGCATCCTGCGTCTGCGCGCACTCGGTTTCTCGCTCGCGGGCATCACCGAAATGCTGAAGCGTCCGCTCGAAAACACGGAAAGCGGACGGCGCGGCTATTCGATGGAATCGCTGCAGCAGATTCGCGACGGTCTCGCCCAGCAAGTCGAATCGCTCGACGCACGGATCGAATCCGTGCAGCGCGAACTGAAGGAAGCACAAAAGCTGAAAGCCGAACTGAGCGACGACCTGGATTACGTGCAGCGGCGCCTCGCGGGCGAAAGCGCCGACGATCTGATCCAGAGGCGACGCGCAGCGGCGGCATTGAAGCGCGGCGCGGGCAAAGGCGCGAAGACGTGAGCGCCGTGATGCAGCCCGCCACCACGCGCGTTTAGAATCGTCCCAGTTCTCACGCCCCCTCGATCACACAAGCGAAGACCGACCACCGCGCGATGTTTTCGAAACTCACTCAATGGCTCGACACGCGCCGCCGCGATCGCGCGCTGCGCACCCACGCGATCGACGACGCGCTCTGGCAAGCGACGCTCGATGGATTGCCGTTTCTTTCCTGGCTTACACCCGCCGATCTTCAGCGGTTGCGCGACATGACGAGCCTGTTCATCGCGCAGAAGGAGTTCTCGACGGCACATGACCTCGAACTCACCGATCAGATCACCGTCGCGATCGCCGTCCAGGCCTGCTTGCCCGTGCTGAATCTCGGGCTGGAGCTGTATCGCGGCTGGGTCGGCGTGATCGTCTATCCGGGCGAGTTCGTGATCCGCAAAACGGTCGAAGACGAGGACGGCGTCGTGCATGAAGTCGAGCACGACGCGAGCGGCGAAGCGTGGGAAGGCGGCCCCGTGATTCTGTCGTGGGAAGACGCGCAGATGACGGACGGCGCGGACGCGTACAACGTCGTGATCCACGAGTTCGCGCATAAGATCGACATGGTGACGGGCGAAGCCGACGGCCACCCGCCCCTCTTTCGCAAGCTGCACGCGCCGCTCGATGCCACGCAGTGGGCCGATGTGTTCGACCACGCGTACGACCAGTTCTGCACCAAAGTGGATGCCGTGCCGGACCGGCGCTGGGCGCGCTTCGAGCGCGAATCGCTGATCGATCCCTATGCGAGCGATCATCCGTCGGAATTTTTTGCCGTGTGCAGCGAAGCGCTGTTCGTGAAACCGCGCGAGTTCGAAGCGGAGTACCCCGAACTGTATCGCCTGCTCGCGCGCTATTACCGGCAGGATCCCGCGCGCACGGGCGCGCTGGACAGCGCGAACCCATGAACGCCCGAAAACGGGCACGCACGCCCTACCGTGCGAAAAAACCTCCGCAAACCTCGTCAACCGCCTGATTTTCTGGCATAATCCCCGTTTTTCGACCTTAGGCAAGTGGCTCGCGGTTGCGGAATTCTCCGGCTCCCGGGTTGGCTACCGCCAGATTAAAGGAAAGACCATGAAAGAAGGCATTCACCCGAATTACCGCGAAGTCCTGTTCATCGACATGTCGAACGACTTCAAGTTCGTGACGCGCTCGACCATCCAGACGCGTGAAACGGCCGAATTCAACGGCAAGGAATACCCGCTGGCGAAGATCGAAGTTTCGTCGGAGTCGCATCCGTTCTACACGGGCCAGCAAAAGATCATGGACACGGCAGGCCGCGTCGAGAAGTTCAACAAGAAGTTCGGCGCCCGCGCTTCGGGCAAGGCCGTGAAGTAATATCCCGTGCTGGCCCCGACTTTCGTCCGGGCCGCTACGATGCAAAAAGGGCAGCGCAAGCTGCCCTTTTTTATCGGCGGAAGGTTTGTGAACGAGCGCTCGCGATCCGCTCGCCGTCGCCCGTCCGGGTATCCGTCCGGGTATCCGTCCGGGTATCCGTCCGGGTATCCGTCCGTAAGGCTCGCCGCAAGCCACCCTGTGACGTGCACCGCGCCGCCCGTCTACAATGCCGCATGCCTGAATAAGCGACGCCTCCCGCGCTGCGTCAATAACTCACGGCTGCCGCCCGCGCAGCCCCACACGAACACCGCATGAGATCTGTCGTTCGCCTGACTGCCTCCGCCACCAGTGCGCTGCCGCGCTGGATGCTGCTTACCATCTGCGTCGTGTACGCGTCGTTCGGCCTGTTCGGACGCGACCCGTGGAAGAACGAGGACGCAGCCGGCTTCGGCGTCATGTGGACGATGGCCAACGGCTCGCTGCACGACTGGCTGCTGCCGAATCTCGTCGGCAAATACATGACGTCCGACGCGCCGCTCGGCTACTGGCTGGGCGCGAGCGCGATCCGCGTGCTCGACCCGCTCGTCGACGCGAGCAATGCGTCGCGCGTATTCACGGGACTGCTGTTCTGCGCGGCGTGCGCGTTCGTCTGGTACGCAGCCTATCTGCTCGGCCGCCGTCCGGAAGTGCAGCCCTTCAAATACGCATTCGGCGGCGAGCCGGAACCGCGCGACTATGGCCGCACGCTCGGCGACGGCGCGCTGCTGATCCTGCTCGCCACCTTCGGTCTCGCCGAGCGCGGCCACGAAACCACGCCGCAGATCGCGCAATTCGTCTGCATCGCGATGCTCGTGTACGGCCTCGTGCGGATGATCGACAAGCCCGTCCAGGGCGCGCTGATCTGGGGTTGCGCGATCGGCCTCGTGACGTTGACGAGCAGTCCCGTGCTGGTCGGCGCGCTGCTGATCGGCACCTTCGCAATGATGGTGATCGTCCACGACACGCACTGGCGCACGCTGATGCTCGCCGGTTTGCCCGTCGCGCTGGCGCTGTCGGTCGTGTGGCCGCTCACGGCCATCGCGCTGTTCCCGGACGATGCCGTCTGGTTCCTGCATCAATGGATGCGCGGCAGCCTGCACACGTTCCAGGGCCCGTATGGTTCGACGCTGAAATACGCCGTCAAGAACCTGCCCCTCTTCACCTGGCCCGCATGGCCGCTTGCGATCTGGGCATGGTTCAGCTGGGCAGGCCTGCGCCGCGCGCCGCACGTCGCGATTCCGCTGTCGGTGATCGCGCCGCTGCTGATTCTCGTCGTGCTGCAAAGCCAGGGGACGAACCGTCTCTACATGCTGCTGACGCCCGCGCTCGCCGTGATCGCCGCCTTCGCGCTGCCGACGCTCAAGCGCGGCGCGATTAACGCAATCGACTGGTTCGCGGTGCTGAGCTTCACCGTGCTCGGCACGTTCGTGTGGCTGGTGTGGCTCGCGGGCATGACGGGCTATCCGCATCAGCTCGCGCGCAATCTCTCGCGCCTCGCGCCCGGCTTCACGCCGCAGTTCAAGATCCTGTCGTTCGTCTGCGCGGTCGCCGTGACCGTCTGCTGGTTCGCGCTGGTGCAATGGCGCGTGGCGCGGCATCCGAAGGTGCTGTGGCGCAGCGTCGTGCTGTCGAGCGCGGGCACCACGCTGATGTGGGTGCTGCTGATGACGCTGTGGCTGCCCGTCGTCAACTACAGCCGTACGTACAAGGACGTCGCGCAGCAGATCTCCGCTCACCTGCCGTCCGACTACAACTGCATTTCGCCCGTGCGTCTCGGCGACGCGCAGATCGCGACGTTCGCCTATTTCGGCGATATGCATTTTTCGTTCGATGAAGACTGCGACGTGATCCTGCGTCAGGACACGCAGGATTTCGGCGAGCCGAGTGCGATGTCGAACTTCGTGTGGAAGCTTGTCTGGGAAGGCCGCCGCGTCGCCGACCGCGACGAGCGCTTCCGTCTGTACGTGCGCATCGACCGTCCGCAGCCGCCCGTCAAGCGCCGTCCGTGGCGTCCGAAGAAAAGCGGCTGACCATGTTCGCCGACGTGCGGAAAATCGCCGGGCTCGCGTGGCCCGTGCTGATCGGCCAGCTGGCGATCATCGCGTTCGGCGTGATGGACACGGCGATGGTCGGCCGCTTCTCGGCGACCGATCTTGCGGCGCTCGGGCTCGGCGCGTCGATCTATATCTCGGTGTACATCGGCCTGACGGGCATTCTGACGGCGCTGCAGCCGATCGCCGGTCAGCTGTACGGCGCCGCGCGCTATGAGGAGATCGGCGAGGAAGTACGACAAGCGCTGTGGCTCGCGCTGGCGCTCGCCGCGATCGGCTTTCTGATTCTCTATTTCCCTCACCCGTTGCTGCAACTGGCGCGCGCGCCCGAGGCGTTGCGCGAGCGCACCGTGTCGTATCTGCAGATTCTCGCGTTCGGCCTGCCGGCGAGTCTCGCGTTTCGCGTCTATAGCTCGCTGACGAATGCCGTCGGCCAGCCGCGGCTCGTGATGATTCTGCAGATCGGCGCCTTGCTGCTCAAGGTGCCGCTCAACCTGCTGCTGATTTTCGGCGCGCCCGGCGTGCCGGCGCTTGGCGGTCCGGGCGCGGCGCTCGCGAGCATCGTGATCAACTGGACGCTCGCCGTGGTCGGCATGCTCGTGATGACGAAGCTGGACGTATTCCGGCCGTTCGCGATCTTCCGGCATTTCTGCTGGCCCGCATGGCGGCGGCAGGCGGCCCAGCTGAAGCTCGGCGTGCCGATGGGGTTGTCGTATCTGATCGAAGTCACGTCGTACACGTTCATGGCGCTCTTCATCGCGCGATTCGGCACGACGACGCTCGCCGGCCATCAGATCGCGGGCAACATCGGCGCGGTGCTCTACATGACGCCGCTGTCGATCGGGATCGCCACCTCGACACTCGTCGCGCAGGCGCTCGGCGCGCATCGTTACGAAGCGGCACGCACGCTCGCGAGGCATGGCATCGCGATGGCCGTGGCGATCGCGTGCTGCTACGGCGTGATCGTGCTTGCGCTGCGGCCCGTCATCATCGCGGGCTACACGCCGAACGCGCATGTCGCGCAGGCGGCCATGCCGCTCGTGCTGATCGTCGTGTTCTACCATCTGTGCGATGCGTTGCAGATCACGTCGGCTTTCGTGCTGCGCGCGTATCGCGTGGCCGTCGTGCCGACTGTGATCTATGCCGTCGCTTTGTGGGGCGTGGGGCTCGGCGGCGGCTATGCGCTCGGCTTCGATGTCGGCGGATGGGTGCCCGATCCGTTCACGGGCGCACGCGGGTTCTGGCTCGCGAATACGGCGAGTCTGCTGATTGCGGGCATCGGTCTCGCGTTGTATTTGCGCAGGATCAGCGCGCGATCCGTGCGCCCGGGCGCCGTGCAGCAGGCGGATAGCGCGGCCTGAACGAAGCCAGCCGTCGTGCGCATGCCGGCGGCAACGGCAACGCAACGCGCCGGCGTATGCGCATCGGCATTCCGAACGGCATGCCGACCCTCTCCCCTTAAAGACCGAGGGTTAAGGCTCACCGCTTCCGAAATTTCCGAGACGAGCACGGAAACAGACCGTTAGTTGCGATTCGGTCCTTCTCTCCGGGCACGCCGCTAACGACTCACGCAGCGGCCTGCATCTCCTCCTCATCGCGCCGCACGAACACCTCACGCGCCGCGAACAACGCGTTCAGCGCCGCCGGGAAACCTGCATACACGGCCATCTGCATGAACACCTCGACGATTTCGTCGCGCGTGCATCCGACATTCAAGGCCGCCTCGATATGCACCTTGAGTTGGGGCTGCGCGTTGCCGAGCGCCGCCAGCGCCGCGATCGTCGCGATTTCGCGTGCCCGCAGATCCAGTTGCGGGCGGCTGTACACATCGCCGAACGGGAATTCGATCAGGAGCCGCGCGAAATCCGGCGCGATGGGCGCCAGCGACGCGATCACCTTCTCCCCTGCCGTGCCGTCGATTTCCTTCAACTTTGCCCAGCCGCGTGCGTAGCGATCGTCGTGTGCGTGATTCATGGCGAGTCCTTTACGAATGAGTTGTGGATATGCCCTGTCGATGCCACCTCACGTTCGGCCGCCTCGTAGTAGGCGATCTTGTCGGTGATCGCGGCGAGACTGGTCTGCAAACCGGCGATGCGTGCGAGCACGCCATCGCGATGCGCCTCGAGCATCGCCCGCCGCGCGCCGAACGTCGCGTCGCCTTCGGCGCGCAACGCCGCGAACGCCTGCATGCCCGCGATGGACATGCCCGTCGCTTTCAGGCGCATGACGAACTGCAGCCAGTCGAGATCGGCGGGCGAGTACAGACGATGTCCCGAATCCGTGCGCCCGACGGGCCGCAGCAACCCGGCCTGCTCGTAGTAGCGCAGCGTATGCGTGGAGACGCCGCTCGACGCGGCGACCTGACCGATGGTGAGAGGTTTCGACATGACGGAACTCAGGTTAGGACTTCGAGTGAACTCTAAGTCAAGTGCTATCTGATGGGTGTGCAGATGCCGGCGTCATCCTACCTGTGAAGCAGGTTGGGAACGTCAAAAGCGTCGGTTAGAATCGGCTGCAATCCGAAAGAAAGACAAATGAAACCGGGAGCGCAGTCGATGCAAAGCGGCACCATCAATCGTCAACGGAAATGGGCCGCAGCAGCGGCTGCGATGCTCGGCCTTTTCATCGCGCTCATCACGCTCACGTGGCGCGCCGATGCAGCACGCATCACGCAGGTTTCGCCGCAGGGCAAGGTCGCGCAAGTCAGACAGGTCGTCGTCAAGTTCGACGAGTCGATGGTCGCGTTCGGCGCGCCCGATCTGCCCGCGCCCGCGCGCATCAAGTGCAACGACGCGTCCGCCAGCGCCGGCCAGCCACGCTGGATCGACGACAAGACCTGGGCGTGGGACTTCAGCGCGGATCTGCCGCCCGGCGTCGCCTGTTCCGTCGATCTGAACGACGGACTGAAATCGTCGGCGGGCCATGCGTTGACGGGCCCGCGTCACTACGCGTTCGAAACGGGCGGCCCGTTCGTGTTGAACGTTCAGCCCTACGGCGGCGAAATCGAGGAAAACCAGGCGTTCGTCGTGCGGCTGAACGGTCCCGCGACGGATGCGTCCGTGCTTCAGCACGTGTGGTGCGAATCGAGCGGGCTCGGCAACCGGATTCCCGTGAAGAACGTCGATGCCGCGACCCGCACCGAGCTCCTCAAGCGCTTCCGTCTGCAAAAGGAAGCGGCGCGCGTGCTGACGCTGCAATGCCAGCAGGCGTTGCCGTCGGGCGCCAAGGCGCAGCTCGTGTATGGCAAGGGCGTCGCAAGTCCGGGCGGCATCGCCAACGACGTCGAGCGGCGCTTCGACTTCACCGTGCGCGAACCGTTCGCCGCGAGCTTCAGCTGCGAGCGCGAGAACGCGAAGGCGCCGTGTACGCCGCTGCGGCCGCTGCGCGTGCAGTTCAACGCCCCCATCCTGCGCACCGATGCCGGGCAGATCCGGCTCAAGGGGCCGAACGGCGAGATCAAGCCCGCCTTTTCCCCAGACGACAAGGATCCGCAAACCACGACGATCGAATTCGCCGCGCCGCTGCCCGAGCGCGCCGACCTGAGCATCGAGCTGCCCGCGAATCTCAAGGACGTCAGCGGCCGTGCACTGACCAATGCGGACCTGTTCCCGCTCAAGACGACGACAGCGCCGCTGCCGCCGCTCGCGAAGTTTTCGTCGGGCACGTTCGGCATCGTCGAGCGTTTCGCGGAACGGGACATGCCCGCGCTCGTGCCCGTCACCTTGCGCAACGTGGAAGCCGATCTGCATATCGCCGGGCTCAACGCGGGCAACGCGCAGTTCACGAAGCTGCGCGTCGACGCCGACAGCGACATCCGCCGCTGGATGCGCAACGTCGATCGCTTCGACGGCTTCATGATGGATCGCCAGTCGATCAACCAGCAGATGCCGCAACTGCTCGCGCACAATCCGCATCCCGTCATCGTGCCGCGCAGGAGTGAAGGCGCGGACCCGGCCGAAGACGGCAAGAATCCGTTGATCGACGTGCGCTCGCTGTCGCTGCTTGCCGGTCAAAAGAATGTCGAGACGCTCGCGCTGCCCAAAGCCGATCCGAAAGCGTTGCGGCCGTTCGAAGTGGTTGGCGTGCCCGTCACGAAACCCGGCTTCTATGTGATCGAACTCGCGTCGCCCGCGCTCGGCGCGTCGCTGCTCGGCAAGCAGGCGCCCATGTACGTGCGCACGGCCGTGCTCGTCACGAACCTCGGCGTGCATTTCAAGCAGGGGCGCGAGAACAGCGTCGTCTGGGTCACGACGCTCGACAAGGGCCAGCCCGTGCCGGACGCCGACGTGCACGTGAGCGACTGCAACGGCGACGAACTCGCGTCGGGCAAGACGGACGCGCACGGCGTGCTGACGATCAACCAGTCGCTGACGTCGCGCAACGAATGCAAGGACGACAGCTTCGAGGGCTTCTTCGTATCGGCGCGCATCGACGATCCGGCGACGGGCCATGACATGGCGTTCGTGCGCTCCGACTGGAATCGCGGCATCGAAGCGTGGCGCTTCAACGTGCCGACGGATACGGGCATCGAGCAAAGCGTGCGCGCGCATACCGTGTTCGACCGGACACTGCTGCGCGCGGGCGAGACAGTATCGATGAAGCACATGATCCGCGTCGAGACGATGCACGGCTTCGCGTTTCCGAAGACTTATCCGACGCGCCTGACTATCCGTCATCTCGGCAGCGGACAGACGTGGCACATGCCTTTGAAGTGGGCCGCCGATCACACGGCCGATTCGACCTTTGCCATTCCGGCTGCGGCGAAGCTCGGCGAATACAGCGTGTTGCTGGATGACGGCGACGTGAATGCGGCATCGAACGACACGCCAAATACCGAAGGCGACGACAACGAAGACAGCTCCGCCGATTCCGCGCGCCACAGCTATTCGTCCGGCAGCTTCCGTGTCGAGGAATTCCGTCTGCCCGTGTTCAAAGGCACGATCGCCGTGCGCGACGAGAAGAATCGTCCCCTCGTCGCCGCAAGCGAAGCACCCGTTACGCTGCAGATCGACTACATGTCGGGCGGCGGCGCGTCGGGCCTGCCCGTGCAGGTGTCGGCGCTGATGAAGAGCGCGACGCCCGCTTTCGCCAGCACGTATCCGGAGTTCAGCTTCGCGCCATACAGGAAGCGCAACGAAGCGAATACGTCGTCTTCGGACAATGAAGAAAGCGAGCAGTCCGACGACGACACGTCCAGGCTGATCGCTGACAAGGAACCCTTGACGCTCGACCGCAACGGCGCGGGCAGTCTCACCTTGAAGAGCGTGCCGCAAGTCGATGCGCCGAAGCGTCTCGCGCTCGAAGCCACCTTTGCCGATCCGAACGGCGAAGTGCAGACGATCAGCGGCAGCGCGACGCTCTGGCCCGCCGCCGTCGTCGCAGGCGTGAAGTCGGGGCAATGGGTGTCGGTGGGCAACACGGTGCCCGTGAAAGCGCTCGCCGTCGATCTGCAAGGCAAGCCGCGCGCAGGCGTGCCGCTCGAAGTGCGCGGCATCGCGCGCATCACGATCACGTCGAGAAAGCGCATGGTCGGCGGCTTCTATGCGTACGACAACCACACGGAAACCAAAGATCTCGGCACGCTGTGCAGCGGCAAGAGCGACGACCACGGCCTGATGAACTGCGACGCGAAGCTCAAGGAAGCCGGCAATGTCGATCTCGTCGTCACGGCGAAGGACGGCGACGGCCACGCGGCGACGGCCGCGACTTCCGTCTGGGTCACGCGCGAAGAAGACTTGTGGTTCGGCGGCGAGAACACCGACCGCATCGACGTGCTGCCCGAAAAGAGCGCCTACGAGCCGGGCGAAACGGCCCGCTTCCAGGTGCGCATGCCCTTCCGCTTCGCGACGGCGCTCGTGGCCGTCGAGCGCGAAGGTATCGTCGAGACGCATGTCGTGAAGCTGGACGGCAAGGATCCGACCGTCGAACTGAAGGTGAACGAAGCCTGGGGGCCGAACGTGTACGTGTCGGTGCTCGCGCTGCGCGGACGCATCCACGACGTGCCGTGGTACTCGTTCTTCACGTGGGGCTGGAAGGCGCCCCTCGAATGGGCGCGTGCGTTCTGGTACGAAGGCCGCTACTACGAGGCGCCGACCCCGCTCGTCGATCTGTCGAAGCCCGCGTTCCGCTACGGTCTCGCTGAAATCAAGGTGGGCACGGCGGCACACAAGCTCGCCGTCACGGTGACGCCGGACGCGAAGTCCTATACGGTGCGCGGCAAGTCGCATGTGAAGCTGCGCGTGCAGATGCCGGGCGGGAAGCCCGCGCCCGCGGGCACGCAGATCGCCGTCGCCGCTGTCGACGAAGCCTTGCTCGAACTGATGCCGAACAACAGCTGGGACGTGCTCGACGCGATGCTGCAACGGCGCGCGTACGGCGTCGAAACGGCGACCGCGCAGATGGAGATCGTCGGGCGCCGCCACTTCGGGCGCAAGGCCGTGCCTGCGGGCGGCGGCGGCGGGCACAGTTCGACGCGCGAGCTGTTCGACACGCTCCTGCTGTGGAATCCGCGCGTGACGCTCGACGCGAATGGCGAAGCGACCGTCGATGTGCCGCTCAACGATGCGCTGACGAGCTTTCGCATCGTCGCAATCGCGGCCGTCGGCGACGGCACGTTCGGCACGGGCAGCACGTCGATCCGCAGCACGCAGGACCTGCAACTGATCTCCGGCTTGCCGCCCCTCGTGCGCGAAGGCGACCAGTTCCGCGCGCAGTTCACGGTGCGCAACACCACGGCGCGGGCGATGAAAGTCGTTGTCACGCCGAACGTGCCGGGTCTGTCGCTGCAGGCGCAAACGGTCGACGTCGCTGCCGATTCCGCGCGCGAAGTCGCATGGACGGTGTCGCCGCCCGATGGACTTTCCGAAGCCTCGCCCGCCGCGCTCACCTGGAAGATCAGCGCGACGGAGCAAGGCGCGTCGCACGCGACAGACGCGTTGAAGATCACGCAGCGCGTGATGGCCGCCATACCCATCACCGTGCAGCAGGCGACGCTCACACAGGTCGACGGCTCGTTCTCGCTGCCCGTCGCCGCGCCGCCGGATGCCACCGCGACGCAAGCGGGCGCGCTGCGCGGCGGCATCGCCGTGTCGCTGCAATCGAAGCTGTCGGACGGCATGCCGGGCGTGCGCCGCTGGTTCGAGCGCTATCCGTACAGCTGTCTCGAACAGCAGACCTCGGTGGCCCTCGGCCTGCGCGATCCGACGCGCTGGCAAGGCGTGCTCGCGCGCATGCCCGTCTATCTCGACAAGGACGGTCTCGCGAACTACTTCCCGCCTGGCGACGACAGCGGCAACACGGGCAGCACGGCATTGACGGCGTATCTGCTGTCCGTCACCGACGAAGCCGCGAAGCTCGATCCGCGCTTCGCGCTGCCCGACGATCTTCGCGCGAAGCTCGAAGGCGGCCTGATCAACTTCGTCGAAGGACGGCTGGAACGCAAGGTCTGGGCGCCGCGCAAGGATCTCGATCTGCGCAAGCTCGCCGCGCTCGAAGCGCTGTCGAGGCATGGCGCCGCGCGCGCCAGCATGCTGGGTTCGATCGAGATTGCGCCGAACCAGTGGCCGACGTCGGCGGTGCTCGACTACTACGCGGTGCTGTCGCGTGTGAAGGACATCGCGCAACGCGATGAAAAGCTCGCCCAGGCCGAGCAAATTATCCGCTCGCGGCTCACGTATCAGGGCACCCGCCTCACCTTCTCGACGGCCGACAACGACGATCTGTGGTGGCTGATGTCGGGCACGGAAACGAACGCGGCCCGCACGGCGCTCACGTTCGTCGATGCGCCCGGCTGGAAGGACGAGATGCCGCGTCTCGTCGCGGGGATGCTCGCGTTGCAGAAGAACGGCGCGTGGCAGACGACGACGGCCAACCTGTGGGGCTCGATTGCCGTGCAGCGCTTCTCGCAGGTGTTCGAGAGCACGCCCGTAACGGGTCAGACGAAGCTGCAGCTCGGCTCGACGGACAAGACCATTTCGTGGAGCCAGCCTGCTTCCGCCGCCGCGAACCATGCGTCCGCCACGGCTGTCACGAAGACCTCCGATATGCGCAGCCAGTTGCTGCCGTGGCCGCCCGAGACGCGCAGCGCGCCGTCCCTCTCGACCACGCTGACGCTGACGCACGACGGCACGGGCAAGCCGTGGGCGACGATCGAAAGTCTCGCGGCCGTCGCGCTGAAAGCGCCATTCGCGGCCGGCTACCGGATCACGAAGACCGTCACGCCCGTCGATCCCGCCGTCAAGGGCGTGAATACGCGCGGCGACATCCTGCGCGTGCATCTGGACATCGTGGCGCAAACGGACATGACCTGGCTCGTCGTCAACGATCCCGTACCGGCGGGCGCGACGATCCTCGGTTCGGGCCTCGGCCGCGATTCCGAAGCGGCGACGCAAGGCGAGAAGTCGAAGGGCGAAGCGTGGCCGGCGTTCGTCGAGCGCGGCTTCGACGGCTATCGCGCGTACTACGATTACGTGCCGAAGGGCACCTTCTCGATCGAGTACACGGTGCGGCTGAACAACGTCGGCACGTTCGGCCTGCCGCCGACGCGCGTCGAAGCGCTCTACGCGCCGTCGACGTTCGGCGTGCTGCCGAACGCGCCCGTCGTCGTCAAACCGGCCGCGGCCGCTGCTGGCAAGTAACAAGGAGGGCGCGCGATGCGTGAATGTGCGAACGCGATGAACGGCCCGTCCACGCTCAAACGGCGATGGCCTCGCGCGTTCGTGCGGATCGCGCTGTGCGTCCTGTTGATTGGCGAGCCGCTCGCCGCGCACGCACTGCCCACTTTCGACGACGTCCGCACGCAATGGCGCAGTTCCGACTGGCTGCTGCTGTCGCGTGACGGCGTGCCGCTGCAACGCACGCGTATCGACCGGACCGAGCGGCGCGGCGACTGGGTCGCGCTCGCCGATGTGTCGCCCGCGCTGCGCGAAGCGATCGTCGTGTCGGAAGACAGACGCTTCTACGAACATAGCGGCGTCGACTGGCGCGGCGCCGCGGCGGCCGCCTGGGCGAATCTGTGGAACACACGCACGCGCGGCGCGTCGACGGTCACGATGCAGCTCACGGGCCTGCTCGACGACGAGCGGCAGCGTTCCGGCCAGCGTTCGATCGCGCAAAAGGCCAATCAGGCTGTCAGCGCGCTGTGGCTCGAACGCACATGGCGCAAGGATCAGATTCTCGAAGCGTATCTGAACCTCGTGCCGTTTCGCGGCGAGACGATCGGTCTGTCCGCGCTGTCGATCACGCTGTTCGGCAAGGCGCCGTCCGGTCTCGACGAGCGGGAAGCCGCCGTCGCCGCAGCATTGATTCGCGCACCGAACGCGCCCTACGCGAAGGTCAGCGAGCGCGCATGCCGCATTCTGCGCGACATGAACGCGCCCGAGCGTTGTGTCAATCTCACCGCCTTCGTGCAGCTCGCGTTCGCGCGCCCTGCTCCCGCGCTGCTGTCCATCTCACCCGATGCGCCGATGCTCGCGCCGCATCTCGCGCGCCGCATCGCGAGCGAAACGCATCCCATAGCGGGCGCACGCGTAACCAGTACGCTCGACGCGAAGCTGCAGCGCTTCGCGAGCGACACGCTCACGCGCACGCTCGTCGAACTGAACGCGCCCGCGCATCCGCGCAACGTGCACGACGGCGCCGTCGTCGTGCTCGATAACGCGACGGGCGACGTGCTCGCGTGGGTCGGCTCGTCGGGCGGACTGTCGGGCGCGCGCGACGTCGACGCCGTGCTCGCGCGCCGCCAGGCAGGCTCGACGTTGAAGCCGTTCCTGTATGCACAAGCCATCGACGAACGGCGGCTCACCACGGCATCGCTGCTCGACGACGCGCCGCTCGATCTCCCTGCAGGCGGCGGCCTCTACATTCCGCAGAACTACGACAAGGACTTCAAGGGCTGGGTGAGCGTGCGCACGGCACTCGGCTCGTCGCTGAACGTGCCCGCCGTGCGCACGCTGGTGATGGTCACGCCGCACCGGTTCGCGAAGACGTTGACCGCGCTCGGCCTGCCGCTCGACCAGAGCGGCGACTACTACGGCTATTCGCTCGCGCTCGGCAGCGCGGACGTGACGCTGCTGTCGCTGACCAATGCGTATCGCGCACTCGCCAACGGCGGCGTCGCCGCGCCGGCCGTCGATGTCGTGCGGCGCCCGCCTGCGCCCGTAGCGCCGCAGCGCGTCTTCAGCCGCGACGCGAGCTACATCATCGCGACAGTCTTGTCGGACAACAACGCGCGCACCCGCACGTTCGGCTTCGACAGCCCGCTCGCAACGCGCTTTTTCTCGGCCGTGAAAACGGGCACCAGCAAGGACATGCGCGACAACTGGACGATCGGCTACACGTCGCGCTACACAGTCGGCGTGTGGGTCGGCAACGCGGACGGCCAGCCGATGTGGGACGTGTCCGGCGTCACGGGCGCCGCGCCCATCTGGGCGGCCATCGTCGGCTATCTGCACCGGCGCGTGCCGAGCGTCGCGCCGCGCGCGCCGGCGGGCGTCGTGCAAACGCGCGTCGCCTTCGACGGTAACATTGAGCCCGCACGCAACGAATGGTTCGTCAGCGGCACGCAAACGCCCATCGTCGGGCTCGCCGCGAATGCCAATCCGACCGATCAGGCGACGTCCGTTTCGCGCGGATCGACCCGGCAAAGCGCGTCGTCGCCGGCGAGCGCCGCGCCACGCATCGGCTCGCCCGCCGACGGCACGCTGTTCGCGCTCGATCCCGACATCCCGGCCACGCGCCAGCGCATCATGTTCGAGCGCGCCAGCGGCTCGTCGGGGCACAGCAGCTGGCGGCTCGACGGCAAGCCGCTCGGCCGCGACGAGCGCGTGCTGTGGCTGCCGTGGCCGGGCCGTCACGTGCTCGAACTCGTCGATGCAGACGGCGCGAGCGCCGATTCGGTGCATTTCGAAGTGCGTGGCGCGGCGGCTCGCCAATCCACGCCGCCGCACAGTATCGGCGTGCCTCCAACTCCTCTGACATCCACCCGGCAAGACCGCACAGCGAACGGGCAAAAGCTTTAAATTTGGTGTGCCCGCATTGTCTTGTCACGATTCGGACGGTATAAATCGGCCGATTCGCGCATCGTTGCGCGCTGCCCGGTTAAACAGGACAGTAAATTGTCCTATGCTTGAACGCAGTGCTTGCTCAAATGAAAGCGTCGTCCGTTCCGGCTACCTGTTTGCCCTCAATGGAGTGATTGCCATGTTGAAAAAGCTGTTGATGCTGTGCGTTGCGCTCGTGCTGTCGCTGTCGGCGGGATTCGCGGCCGCCGTCGAAGTCAATTCGGCCGATCAGGCCGCGCTCGAGTCGGTCAAGGGCATCGGCCCTGCCCATGCGAAAGCGATCATCGACGAACGCACGAAAAACGGGCCCTTCAAGGACGCCGACGATCTCGCCAACCGGGTCAAGGGGATCGGCCAGAAGTCGGTGAAGAATCTCGAAGCAGCGGGCCTCACGATCAACGGCTCGTCCGCGCCGCCGTCGGGTGCGCCGGCGAAGTCGACGGCCGCGACGCCGGCGACGACGTCGAAGTCCGCGCCTGCGCCCGCGGCCACCACGACGCAGAACCCGATGCAAACGACGGCACCCGCTGCAGCATCGGACGCAAAAGCATCGAAGTCGAAGAAGAAGAGCAAGGCCGACGCGGCCGCGGCATCGGCGCCTGCGGCCACGGCGGCATCCGCACCCGCGATGGCATCGGACACGACCGCTTCGAAGTCGAAGAAAGCGAAGAAGAGCAAGGCTGCGTCCGCTGCATCGGGCGCATAAGGACGCGCAATCGGCCAGCGTCCGGCGGCCACACTGCCACGATCAATGGTGCCGCGCTCCGCGCGGCGTTTCGTTCCCTGCCGGCGCACGCTCGATGCGCGACGCGCCGGCTTCTCAAGAGAGATTGTCATGAGCCTACTCGACACCCTCGGTTCCATGCTGGGCGGCGGCGAATCGCCGCAAGGCGGCGGCCAGGCGGCGCTGATGAGCGCCGCGCTCGAATTCATCAATAACCAGCCGGGCGGCCTGAACGGGCTGATCCAGCGCTTCCAGCAGAACGGCGCGGGCGACATCATCAACTCGTGGGTCGGCACGGGCGAGAACCAGCCGATCGCCGCCGACACGCTGCATAACGTGCTCGGCTCGGAAGCCGTGACCAGCATGGCGGCGAAGATCGGCGTCGAGCCGTCGATGGTGACGGGCCTGCTGTCGCAAGTGCTGCCGCACGTCGTCAACGCGGCGACGCCGAACGGCGAAGTGCCCGCCGACGGCAAGGTCGACGCAGGCGGCCTGTCGGGAGCGCTGGGCGCACTCGGCCAGATCGCGGGCATGTTCGGCAACAAGAACGCCTGAGTTTCTGCGTCCTGTCCTATCCGCGCGGCTTGCCTGAAGCGCCGCGCAAAAACAAAAAGGGCAACGAATCGCTTCGTTGCCCTTTTGTTTTTTCATGTGAAACGGTTGCGCCGCTCTGCGACGCAACGCGTTCCCGTACCGCTTAGTGAACCACCCGCTCAAACACGAGCTTGCCGTTGTCGACCTCGACGGGGATCACGTCCTTCGGACCGAACCTGCCCGCCAGAATCAGCTTCGCGACAGGGTTCTCGATCTCCTGCTGGATCGCGCGCTTCAACGGCCGCGCGCCAAACAGCGGGTCATAGCCGACCTTGCCGATCAACTCCAGCGCCGCGTCCGACACGACCAGCTGCATGTCGAGCTTCGCGAGCCGCTCGTGCACGCGTTCCAGCTGGATCTTCGCGATCGACTGGATGTTCGAGCGATCGAGCGCGTGGAACACGACTACGTCGTCGATCCGGTTCAGGAATTCCGGCCGGAAATGCAGCTTCACTTCTTCCCAGACGGCGTCCTTCACGGCGTCCTGCGGCTCGCCGACCATCGACTGGATCACCTGCGAGCCAAGGTTCGACGTCATCACGATCACCGTGTTCTTGAAGTCCACGGTGCGGCCCTGGCCGTCCGTCATGCGGCCGTCGTCGAGCACCTGCAGCAGCACGTTGAAGACGTCAGGATGTGCCTTCTCGATTTCGTCGAGCAGGATTACGCTATACGGCTTGCGGCGCACCGCTTCCGTCAGATAGCCGCCTTCCTCGTAACCGACGTAGCCGGGCGGCGCACCGATCAGACGCGCGACGCTGTGCTTCTCCATGAACTCGCTCATGTCGATGCGGATGAGGTGGTCCTCCGCGTCGAACAGGAATGCCGCGAGCGCCTTGCACAGCTCCGTCTTGCCGACACCCGTCGGTCCCAGGAACAGGAACGAGCCGTACGGACGGTTCGGATCCGACAGACCGGCGCGCGAACGGCGGATCGCATCGGCCACTGCACTGATCGCTTCATCCTGGCCGACCACGCGCTGATGCAGCTTCTCTTCGATCTGCAGCAGTTTCTCGCGCTCGCCCTGCATCATGCGCGACACGGGGATGCCCGTTGCGCGCGACACGACTTCCGCGATTTCTTCGGCGCCGACCTGCGTGCGCAGCAAGCGCGGACGCGTCGGATTGCTCTGCTCTTCCGCCTCGGCCTTCGTGACCGCTCTCAGTTGCTGCTCGAGTTGCGGCAGCTTGCCGTACTGCAGTTCGGCGACCTTCTCCAGCTTGCCTTCGCGTTGCAGACGCGTGATTTCGGCGCGCGTCTTCTCGATCTCTTCCTTCAACTGCGCGCTGCCCTGCACGGCCGCTTTTTCCGCCGTCCAGATTTCTTCGAGATCCGAATATTCGCGATCCAGCCGCTCGATTTCTTCCTCGATCAGTTGCAGACGCTTCTGCGACGCTTCGTCCTTCTCCTTCTTCACGGCCTCGCGCTCGATCTTCAGCTGGATGCGGCGACGGTCGAGCCGGTCCATCTCTTCAGGCTTCGAGTCGATTTCCATCTTGATCTTCGACGCGGCTTCGTCGATCAGGTCGATCGCCTTGTCGGGCAGGAAGCGGTCCGTGATGTAGCGATGCGACAGTTCTGCCGCCGCGACGATGGCCGGGTCGGTGATGTCGACGCCGTGGTGCAGTTCATAGCGCTCCTGCAAGCCGCGCAGGATTGCGATGGTCGCCTCGACGGAAGGCTCGTCGACGAGCACTTTCTGGAAGCGGCGCTCCAGCGCGGCATCCTTCTCGATGTACTTGCGATATTCGTCGAGCGTGGTCGCGCCGACGCAGTGCAACTCGCCGCGCGACAGCGCCGGCTTCAGCATGTTGCCCGCGTCCATCGCGCCTTCGGCCTTGCCCGCGCCGACCATCGTATGAATTTCATCGATGAAGACGATGGTCTGGCCTTCGTCCTTCGCGATGTCGTTGAGCACGGCCTTCAGGCGCTCTTCGAACTCGCCGCGATACTTCGCGCCCGCGAGCAGCGCCGCCATGTCGAGCGACAGCACGCGCTTGCCCTTCAGCGTCTCGGGCACTTCGCCGTTGACGATGCGCTGCGCGAGACCTTCGACGATCGCCGTCTTGCCGACGCCCGGCTCACCGATCAGCACCGGATTGTTCTTGGTGCGGCGCTGCAGGATCTGGATCGAACGGCGGATTTCGTCGTCGCGGCCGATCACCGGGTCGAGCTTGCCCGCGCGGGCGCGCTCGGTCAGGTCGATCGTGTATTTCTTGAGCGCTTCGCGCTGGCTTTCGGCGTCCTGGCTGTGCACCTGCGCGCCGCCGCGCACGGCAACGATGGCCGCTTCGAGCGACTTGCGCGACAGGCCGTGCTCGCGCGCGAGACGTCCGGCTTCGCCTTTGTCGTCAGCGACGGCGAGCAGGAACATTTCGCTCGCGATGTAGGTGTCATTGAGCTTCTGCGCTTCCTTGTCGGCCTGATTCAACAGACCTGTGAGATCGCGCCCGATCTGCACGTTGCCGTCCGTGCCCCGCACTTGCGGCAGACGCGTGATCCCGTCGGCCAGCGCGGTTTGCAGCGCCTGCACATGAACGCCGGCGCGCGCCAGCAGCGAGCGCGCGGAGCCGTCCTGCTGCGCGACGAGCGCGGCGAGCAGATGAACGGGCTCGATGTACTGATTGTCATGGCCGACGGCAAGGCTCTGCGCGTCGGCTAGCGCTTCCTGGAATTTAGTGGTGAGTTTGTCGACTCTCATCAAGAGACCTCCAATTTCGATTACCACCAAAATGAGGCGTTTTATTCGGGTTTCAAGCGCTTTTTTGGACGAAGAAGAGAGAATTTGTGAGCGGCCCGCACGAACGTACGGGCCGCGAAGGCGACGCGGGGACAGAGGTCAGTGTAGCCCGGCGGAGGGTCGGATGGAAGGAAGGCGGCAGCGAGAACACGCGGCGCAATGCCGCGACCTGAGCGGTTCGCGCGAGCGCGTCTCAGGCTTCAGGCTTCAGGCTTCAGGCTTCAGGCTTCAGGCTTCAGGCTTCAGGCTTCAGGCATCATGGCCGTGAAACAGGACGCCCGCACCTGCATGACGCTCAGGTGCCCGTCGAGACGACGGGCACAATTGGCACGACGACGGCTGACGGCTTGAGCCCGAGCAGCGACATCAACGGCGATGCCGGTTCGGCGATATCGCGGATCGTATAGTTGTCGAGTTCGCGGAAAAAAGCATCGCGTGCCGATTCAAGAATGCTCTTCAGCCTGCATTGCGACTGAATGACACACTCGCGATGTGCCCCGCTCGGATCGGTGCCGTTCAGACACGTGACGAGCGCGAAGTCGCTCTCGGCTGCGCGTACCACTTCGCCGACCGTCAGCGACGACGAATGCTCATACAGCCGCAGACCGCCGTTGCGTCCGCGCACGGTTTCGACCCAGCCGAGTTCGGCGAGCCGCTGAACCACCTTCATCAGATGATTCTTCGATATGCCATAGGCGTCGGAGATGTCCTGTATCGTTGCCAGTCCTTCGGATCGAACTGCGAGGTAAAGCAGCACGCGCAGCGAGTAATCGGTATAGTCTGTGAGTCTCATTGAAAGGCAAATCGCGACGGAGACGGCATGCGGAATGTTCACGCCAGCTCCACTAACGCCTGTACTGCAGCGTGCAATAACATGCATTTAAAACACATCTTATTGCCGCATTTATCTCGTTATTTCGCGTAACTATAAACGCTAACTTTCGTTTGAAGCGCATTTTTTTCTGAATTAATAAACACGCCTCCAACATTTGCGTCTGCGCATTTGGCGCGACTCACTTTTGTTCCAGATATGAAGTCTGAAATTACTGCAGATATTCCCGCCGTCGACCGGCTTGCCACCCGGTATGCGGAACCCACTGAAGAGAACATCCGCGAACTCGTCTATGCGTTCTATGATCGCGTGCGCGCCGACGTGCTGCTCGGTCCCGCCTTCGAGCAGAAGCTCGCGGGACGCTGGGACGAGCATCTGCCGAAAATGTGCGTGTTCTGGGGGTCGCTGGTGCTGGGCGCGAAGCAGTATCGGGGCAACGTGCAGCAGGCGCATATGCCGCTCGAAGGCCTCGAGTCGCGCCATTTCAGCCGCTGGCTGTACCTGTTCCTGGATACGGTCGAGTCACGCTACGAGCCCGCCGCCGCTGTCCGCTTCATGGAACCGGCGCTGCGTATCGCACAGAGCCTGCAGTTGAGCAAATTCGGCTGGGACTACCAGATTCCCGCCGAACAGCAGGCGCTGCTGGAACGCATCGCGCCGCGCCGCCGCCCGCGCGACGAACACGAAGCCGAGCATGCGCGTCCGGGTGGCGAGCCGTTTCCCGCCAAAATCATCGGAAAATCGCGGGACGATGATTGACTGAAGCTAACGCCGGCGATTTAACAATTGCCATTCGACAATCGCGATTCGACATTTGAAACCGATAAATCGCGCCGGCGTTAATTGTTGAAGCGTTCAACGAATAACGTTTAATCCGCTTTCGAATTCAGCGATTCGAGTCCCCAGCGCGCAAGCGCTTCGTCGTCGGTGACGCGCGCGTCGACCCAGCGCTCGCCGCTTACGGTTTTTTCCTTTTTCCAGAACGGCGCCTGGGTTTTCAGATAGTCCATCACGAATTCGCACGACGCGAACGCGTTCCCGCGATGCTTCGACGTCGTCGCGACCAGCACGATCTGGTCGAGCGGCATCAGCTTGCCGACGCGGTGCACGATCAGCACTTCGGTGCCCGGCCAGCGCTCGCGCGCGGCCTCGACGATCGCTTCCAGCGACTTCTCCGTCATGCCCGGATAATGCTCGAGCTCCATCGTCTCGACGGTTTCACCTTCGTTGATGTCGCGCACCGTGCCGACGAAGCACGCGACGGCGCCCACCTTCGGGTTCTGCGCGCGCAACGCGGCCACTTCCGTCGACAGATCGAAATCTTCAGTCTGAACGCGCACGGTCATCGCTCGATCCTCGTAGCCGGGTCAGCCGCCCGTGACGGGCGGAAAGAACGCGACTTCGCAGCCGTCTGTGATGCGCGTGCCTGCATCCGTCATCACGTGATTGCAGGCCATGCGCAGCGCGCGGCCTTCCTCGAGCGCCTCCGCCCACACGCCGCCGCGCACGCGCAGCCACGCACGCACGTCGCCCACGGTGGCGATGCCTTCGGGCAGTTCCACGGCTTCATCGGAGCGGCCGAGCGCTTCACGCACGCTCGCAAAATATTTCAGCTGGATCTTCATCGTCGGTAGCGGCTCGGTTGGAGCCGCGCTCAGTTCATCAATCAGTTCAGCAATTCGGAAAACGGAATGAAGCGCACGGTTTCGCCGGCGCTGATGGTGTGATTCGGCGGATTGTCGATCAATCCGTCGCCCCAGACGGTCGACGTCAGCACGGCCGAACTCTGGTTCGGGAACAGATCTAGGCCACCCGCGGCGTTGACGCGCGCGCGCAGAAATTCGTTACGGCGGTCGCCCTTGTGCTGCGTGAAATCGGCGCGCAGCGACAGCGCGCGCGGGGTCACGGTGCGCACGCCCGCGAGGCGCAGCAGGAAGGGTCGCACGAACAGCAGGAACGTGACGAACGTGGAAACGGGATTGCCCGGCAGGCCGATGAAGAAGGTTTCGTTGGCCGTGTCAGCTTCGTTTTGCCTGGCCGCGCGATGAATCGCGCCGAATGCGAGCGGTTTGCCCGGTTTCATGGCGATTTGCCACATCGACAGCCGCCCTTCCGCTTCGACCGCGGGTTTCACATGATCTTCCTCGCCGACGGACACGCCGCCGCACGTCAGGATCAGATCGTGCATCTGGGCGGCTTCGCGCAGCGTGTGGCGGGTCGCGTCTAGCTTGTCGGGCACGATGCCGTAGTCGGTCACTTCGCAGCCGAGCTTGTGCAGCAGTCCCGTCAGCGTGAAGCGGTTCGAGTTATAGATGGCACCGGGCTTGAGCGGTTCGCCGGGCATCGTCAATTCGTCGCCCGTGAAAAATACGGCAACCTTCACGCGCCGCACGACTTCGAGATTCGCACAGCCGACGGACGCCGCCAGCCCGAGCGCCTGCGGTGATAGCCGCGTGCCGGCGGGCAGGATCGTCGCGCCCTTGCGGATGTCCGCGCCTTGCTGCGTGATCCACTCGCCCGCTTTCGGCGTATGCAGGATCGTCACTTCGTCGCCCGCGGCTTCCGTCTGTTCCTGCATCACGATGGCATCGGCACCGGGCGGCACCGTCGCGCCGGTGAAGATGCGCGCGGCCGTGCCCTCGGCGAGCGCTTGCGGCGCGTGCCCCGCCGGAATCCGCTGCGAGATGGGCAGACGCCGTTCGCCCTGCGACAGTTCGGCAACGCGCACCGCGTAACCGTCCATCGAACTCGTATGCATGGGCGGGACATCGAGTGGCGAGACAACGTCGGCGGCCAGAACGCGGTTGGTCGCGTCGAGAGTCGGCAGCGTTTCGGTGCCGTCGATCTGCACGGCGGCGCCGAGCAGCGTCGCGAGCGCGTCGGCTGTCGAGAGCATGGGGGCGCGGGGCGCTGCTGTTTGTCCGGCTTGTCCGGTTTGTCCGGGCGGCGCCGGAGGCGTGGGGGTGGACATCGGTCGATTTTTGGAGCGATTCGGAAAGAATCATTGTAGCGGGAGGGGCGCTCTTGCGTTGTATTCGCTGGCATCCGCGAATTCGTATCTGTGCTTCATGCGTCGCCCCTGTGCGGGGCGGCACTTACTTTCTTTGCCGCCGCAAAGAAAGTAAGGGAATCTCTGCAAAAGTCCTGGCATTGACGTGAGCTTGGACTATCCTGGGATCAGGAGAATTCATGGAGTGGCGTGATGACACAACTTGGTCTTGGTCTGGATCTGTCAACGAAGCGCACCCGCAAGCGCGAGTTTCTCGATGAGATGACGCGCGTGGTGCCGTGGCAGAAGCTGATTGCGCTCATCGAACCGCACTATCCGAAAGGCAAGACCGGCCGCCCACCGTTCCCAGTCGCAACGATGTTGCGCATTCACTTCCTGCAGCAATGGTTCAGCCTCTCGGACCCGGCGATGGAGGAGGCGCTGCACGACATACCGCTGTACCGGGAGTTCGCGCTGCTGGGCACGGGTATGACGCGGCTGCCTGACGAGAGCACGATCCTGCGATTCCGGCACCTGCTTGAGGCCCATGAGCTGTCGGCCAGAATGCTGGCGACGGTCAACGAGATCCTGCAGGCGAAGGGCCTGATGCTCAAGGTGGGCTCGGCGGTCGACGCAACGCTGATTTCGGCACCCAGTTCGACGAAGAAGGCCGGCACGCGAGACCCCGAGATGAGCCAGACGCAAAAGGGCGGTAGCTGGTACTTCGGTATGAAGGCGCACATCGGAGTCGATGTGGAGTCGGGGCTGGTGCATACCGTGAAGTGCACGCCGGCGAATGTTCACGACGTCACGGTGGCGCATGAACTGTTGCACGGCGACGAGCAGGTTGCGTTTGCCGATGCGGGCTACGTGGGCATCGAGAAGCGAGGCGAAACGGGTGCCGTCCAGTGGCACGTGGCGATGAGGCCGAGCAAGCGAAGAAAGCTGGACAAAAGCAAGCGGCTCGACAGAATCTACGAGAAAGTCGAGCGGCTCAAGGCGGGCGTGCGGGCGAAGGTTGAGCACCCGTTTCGGGTGCTCAAATGTCAGTTCGGCTATCTGAAGGCGCGGTATCGGGGACTGGCGAAAAACACGGCGCAGATCGAAACGCAGTTCGCGCTGATCAATCTCTGGTTGGCTCGCGGGGTGCTCGGTAAAGCGAAATGAAGGGTGAAGACGCCCCCCAAAGGCGCAGCGTCCATGCGCAAGATGCGACCGGCATCGGTTCAACACAGCGTGAATGAGGACGCGAATTCCACTGCGCGCGTGCCAGTTAAAGATCCCAGGCAGAAAACGGGTTGTTCAGACCTTCCTTAAGCAAAGAAAGCGGGCCAACACCGCCAGTTCTAGTCGTTGCCTGCGGGCCCCCCACGGGTCCCGCACTCCAGACGGCATCGCACTGTCTTACGCCCGTTGCCAGCGTACTAACTCACGCCTCACCCACATCACAATCCCGCGTCACGAATTGCGTTACCGGAAGGCCACGGCCGCCCAGGTGGCAAACGGTGTGTAGGCTATCGCGACGGAAGTGCACCACTCCGGACTGAAAAGCACGATCGGTGTCGTAGGAGCGCCGACGCATACGGTGCGACAAGCTACACACCGTTTGCCACCTGGGCTGCACAAACCGTTCGCTGCCGCTGGCTGCGCTACGGGTGACTGGAGAGGGTGATGCGCCTGTCAAAGGCGCTGGCAACGAGCGTGGATTGGCGCGTTGCCGCGTGGAGTGCGGGACCCGTGGGGGGCCCGCAGGCAACGACTAGAACTGGCGAGGTGAGCAGCTTTCTTTTGCCTACTTTTCTTTGCCGCTGCAAAGAAAAGTAGGTGCCGCCCCGCACAGGGGCAACGCGTGAAGCACAGATACGACATCGCGGATGCGAACCACGAAACCGCGGATGCCAGCGCAGCAAAAAACCTCAAAAAACACGCGCACCGCCAGGCATCAAAAAGCCGCCCCCGGCGGTACGCCAAAAAAAACCAACCTCAACGAGTATGCGCAGCGACAAACTCCTTAACCCGCTGCGCATCATTGGGCAGCACCTCAAACCGTTGAGGCAAACTCTCGAGTCCGCTAAACGCTGCCGGACGCTCCGGCTCGCGCTCCAGCGCTTCGCGAATCGTCTCGCCGAACTTGATTGGCTGAGCAGTCTCCAGCACCACCATCGGCACGCCCGCCTGCAGATGCTCGCGCGCGACCTTCACGCCATCGGCAGTATGCGTATCGATCATCGTGTCGTAACGCTGGAACACGTCGCGAATCGTATCGACGCGATCGTCGTGATCGCTGCGCCCCGACACGAAGCCGAATTCCGTCACGCGCGCGAAATCGCCGCTCGCCTGCAAGTCGAAGCCGCCCTTCTCCTCGACGTCGCGGAACAGCTGCAGCACACGCTGCGGATCGCGGCCGAGCAGATCGAACACGAAACGCTCGAAGTTCGACGCCTTCGAAATGTCCATGCTCGGACTGCTCGTGTGATACGTCTCCGCCGACTTGCGTACACGGTAAATGCCCGTGCGGAAGAACTCGTCGAGCACGTCGTTTTCGTTCGTTGCAACGACCAGCTTCTCGATCGGCAAGCCCATCATGCGCGCGATGTGTCCCGCGCACACGTTGCCGAAGTTGCCCGACGGCACCGTGAACGACACGCGCTCGTCGTTGCTCTTCGTCGCCGCGAAATAGCCCTTGAAGTAGTACACGACCTGCGCGACCACGCGCGCCCAGTTGATCGAGTTGACCGTGCCGATCTTCTGCTGCGCCTTGAACGCGTGATCGTTGGACACCGCCTTGACGATGTCCTGGCAATCGTCAAACACGCCTTCGACAGCGATATTGAAGATGTTCGGATCCTGAAGGCTGTACATCTGCGCCGTCTGGAACGCGCTCATCTTCTTGTGCGGCGACAGCATGAACACGCGAATGCCCTTTTTGCCGCGCATCGCGTATTCGGCGGCGCTGCCCGTGTCGCCCGATGTCGCGCCGAGAATGTTCAGCGTTTCGCCGTGCTTCGCGAGCGTGTACTCGAACAGGTTCCCGAGCAGCTGCATCGCCATGTCCTTGAACGCGAGCGTCGGACCGTTCGACAGTTCGAGCAGCGACAGCGGCGCGCCGTTCTCGACGCCGAGCGTCTTCAGCGGCGTGATCTGCGCGGCGTTCTCTTCGTCGCGCACGTTGCAATACGTTTGCGCCGTGTACGTGCGGCGCGTCAGTTCGCGCAGGTCGTCGGCGGGAATGTCGTCGCTGAACTTGCGCAGGATCTCGAACGCGAGATCCGCGTACGGCAGCGTGCGCCAGCGCGCGAGTTCATCCGCCGTGACCTTCGGATATTCGTTCGGCAGGTACAGGCCGCCATCCTTCGCGAGACCGCCGAGCAGGATGTCGGAAAACGTGTGGCGCTCGCCGATGCCGGCACCGCGCGTGGAAATGTAGTTCATGAGCTTGCCTCTTTACGTGTGTGCGGTGCGTCAGTCCAGCGCTTCCATGCGCAGCTTCGTCACTTTCGACACGACCGTCTTCAGCGCCTCGATGTTCGCGATCGCCGCGTTGACGTTCTTTTCGACCGTCTCGTGCGTGATCAGGATGATGTCCGTCTCGCCCTTCTTCGACGCGTCGACATGCTCCGATTCCTTCTGCAGCAGCGCGTCGATCGAGATGCCCGTATCGGCCAGGATACGCGTGATGTCGGCCAGCACACCCGTCACGTCGGCGACGCGCAGACGCAGGTAATAGCCGCTCGTCACTTCGTCGATGGGGAGGATCGGCGTGTTCGACAGTCGGTCCGGCTGGAACGCCAGATGCGGCACGCGATGCTCGGGATCGGCCGTATGCAGGCGCGTTACGTCGACGAGATCGGCGACCACGGCGGACGCCGTCGGCTCCGCGCCCGCGCCCTTGCCGTAGTACAGCGTCGTGCCGACGGCGTCGCCATGCACGACCACGGCATTCATCGCGCCTTCCACGTTGGCGAGCAGACGCTTGGCCGGGATCAGCGTGGGATGCACGCGCAGTTCGATGCCCTTGTCCGTGCGACGCGTGATGCCGAGCAGCTTGATGCGATAGCCGAGTTCTTCCGCGTACTTGATATCGATCGCGGCGAGCTTGCTGATGCCTTCGACGTACGCCTTGTCGAACTGCACGGGCACGCCGAACGCGATCGCGCTCATGATCGTGGCCTTGTGCGCCGCGTCGACGCCTTCGATGTCGAAGGTCGGGTCCGCTTCCGCATAGCCGAGTTCCTGCGCGGCCTTCAGGGCCGTCGCGAAGTCGAGGCCGCGGTCGCGCATCTCCGACAGGATGTAGTTCGTCGTGCCGTTGATGATGCCCGCGATGTACTGGATGCGGTTGGCCGTCAGACCTTCGCGCAACGCCTTGATGATCGGGATGCCGCCGGCGACGGCCGCCTCGAACGCGACCATCACGCCTTTTGCGCGCGCGGCCTCGAAAATTTCCGTGCCGTGCACGGCGAGCAGCGCCTTGTTGGCCGTCACGACATGCTTGCCGTTGCTGATCGCGCGCAGCACGAGCTCGCGCGCAATGCCCGTGCCGCCGATCATCTCGGCGACGATGTCGATCGACGGATCGTCGACGACCGAACCGAAGTCATCGGTGATCGCCACTGTGCCCGCTTCGTTGCCGAGCGCGGCCGTCGCCTTGGCGGGATTGCGCACGGCAATGCGCGCAATCTCGATGCCGCGGCCCGCGCGTCGGTTGATTTCTTCCTGGTTGCGGCGCAGTACCGTGAAGGTGCCGCTGCCTACCGTGCCGAAGCCCAGCAGTCCAACTTTGATCGGTTCCATGCAGCGTGTATGTCGAGTGAGTGATTGGTAAATCGGTTCGGGCGCGGATGCTCTGCGCTCAGGCCGCGTGGCGTTTGCGATAGCCGTCGAGGAAGCGCGCGATCCGGTTGATCGAGTCGGCGAGATCGTCGATGTTCGGCAGGAACACGACGCGGAAATGATCCGGCGTCTTCCAGTTGAAGCCGCTGCCCTGCACGAGCAGCACGCGCTCTTCCAGCAGCAGATCGAGGATGAACTGCTGGTCGTTTTCGATCGGGTACATCTTCGGATCGAGGCGCGGGAACATGTACAGCGCCGCCTCGGGCTTCACGCAGGTCACGCCCGGAATCGCCGTCAGCATGTCGTACGCGAGCTCGCGCTGCTTGTAGAGGCGGCCGCCCGGCGCGATCAGTTCGTTAATGCTCTGATAGCCGCCGAGCGCCGTCTGGATCGCGTACTGGCCCGGCACGTTCGGGCACAGGCGCATCGACGCCAGAATGCCGAGCCCTTCGAAGTAGTCTTTCGCCCGGCGGCGGTTCTCGCCCGTCAGGCCGGAGACCCACATCCAGCCCGCGCGATAGCCGCACGAGCGGTAGCTCTTCGACAGGCTGTTGAACGTGACGGTGAGCACGTCTTCGGACAGCGCGGCCATCGACGTGTGGGTCTTGCCGTCGTAGACGATCTTGTCGTAGACCTCGTCCGCGAAGATGACGAGGCCGTGCTGGCGCGCGATCTCGATCAGGCCGAGCAGCAGTTCGTCCGAGTACAGCGCGCCCGTCGGGTTGTTCGGGTTGATGACGACGAGCGCCTTCGTGTTCGGCGTGATTTTCGCGCGGATGTCGTCGAGGTCGGGCATCCACGCGTTCGATTCGTCGCAGACGTAATGGATGGGCGTGCCGCCCGACAGGCTCACGCCCGCCGTCCACAGCGGATAGTCGGGTGCGGGCAGCAGCACTTCGTCGCCGTCGTTCAGGAGCGCCTGCAACGCCATCACGATCAGCTCGGACGCGCCGTTGCCGATGTAGATGTCGTCCAGCTCGACGCCCACGACCTTCTTCTGCTGCGCGTAATGCATGATCGCCTTGCGCGCGGCGAACACGCCCTTCGAATCCGAATAGCCGGACGACTCCGGCAGGTTGCGGATCATGTCCTGGATGATTTCGTCCGGCGCGTCGAAACCGAACGGCGCCAGATTGCCGATGTTCAGCTTGATGATGCGATGGCCTTCCTCTTCGAGGCGCTTCGCGTGTTCGAGAACGGGCCCGCGAATGTCGTAGCAGACATTCAACAGCTTGTTGGATTTGAGTATCGGTTTCACGACGGGCACTTCATCCTGGATAAATGAGCGGAACCACAGAGCTCTCGCCCCACGCAGCGGGCAAGCCATGAGAACGGGAACTGCGACAGCCGCGCGGCGCGGGCAGGCGCAGTGCATGGTGCGGGACGTCGGCGGCGCGCGGCCGTCAAGGGGCCGGGCAGACGTTCGGGTGGCGCCTCTGCCGACGCGCTCCGGGCACCCCACTGGCAATGGCAGGCGCAGTCGCCAGCCGGGCGGGCGCGGCTTGTGGCAGCGCGCGAACCTCGCGGGGAGCCGCCGGGCGGCTGTAGGGTAGCTCCCTTTCCTCTCGGAAAAGGAGCCCCCTTGGAACTGTACGTGCGGCTTTCACCGCATACAGCTCGAGCCTACAAACAATGCCCCGTCTACGACGGAACCGGCTTCGTTACTACAAGTTTACCAGCGTGCACCTGCTGGTGGCAGTGCGGGTGAAGCAATACCCGGTTGGACAACGCGTCCGACCCGCCATGCATCCGATACTCCAGATGATGGTCGTGCCAGCCGGTGTCATCCGTCAGTGCACAGCCACAGTGCGCACACAACCCGCTCTGTGACATGTACAGCGTCGCCCATTGCTTCCGGTAACGCACGGATTCCCACATGCGTTCCTGACGCAACTGCTCGCCATACTGCTCCCACGTCGGATCAAAGGGATGGTAGTCCCCTTTCACCTTCTTGTGCCGTTTGATAACCGTACCGTTGATCTGGTATAGCTCAAACAGTCCCTTGCTGCCGTCTTTCCAAACCACGGGAGCAGCGAACACCCACTGCCGCTCGCCAACTGAGTGGAAGTACTTCTGTCCCACCCAACGGGCGTTCTTCTGCGGATGCCGCCTCTTAGACCACCACCAGAGTCTCCGGAAGACCAGATACTCCATGCGGTTGTACGCCTGCTTCGCCACGACGGGGCTGTGGTACTGCGCCCATCCCCGTAACACGGGGTTCAGCAATCGGATCAGATCCTCCTGCCTTACCGCCTTGTTGCCGCTGATCGTTTCCGACACCTTGCGATAGAACGTTTGCACGTTCTTCTTGCTCGGCTTGATGAGCAGCTTCCCCGAATACTTCCGGAAATTCCACCCAAGGAAATCGAAACCTTCGTCAATGTGGGTGATCCGCGTTTTCTCCTCCGACAGTTGCAGCCCCCGAACAGAGAGGAATGCTTCCACCCAAGGTCTGACTTCGGTCTCCAGCATCTCTCGCGAGTCGCCAGTGATAACGAAGTCATCCGCATACCGCACCACATTCACTTTCAGCTTCTTGGCTTTTGCGATCCCGAACTTCGCACCGAGGTGCGAAACCAGTTCTCGTTCCAGCCCGTTCAGCGTCACGTTGGCCAGCGTCGGGGAGATAATCCCTCCCTGCGGCGTACCGGCCTCAGTCGCCTGTAACTGCCCCTTGTAAATCAGGCCAGCCTTCAACCACTTCCGGATGATCTCCTTGTCCATCGGAACATTGGCGATCAGCCAGTCGTGATTGATCCAGTCGAAGCAGCCTTTGATATCCGCTTCCAGCACCCAGCGGGCAGAGCCCTTCTGGGACATGGCGACGAATATTTGCGACATGGCATCGGCAGTCGAGCGGTTAATCCTGAACCCATAGGAGTTCGGGTCGCTCGTCGATTCCGACACCGGCTCCAGTGCCAGCAGATACAGGGCTTGCATCGCCCTGTCCCGCATGGTCGGAATGCCCAAAGGGCGCTCCTTCCCATTGGCCTTGGGGATAAAGACTCTCCGTAATGGCAGAGGCTTGTATCCACGCCGCTTTAACCTGCCGACGGCTTCCCATCGGCTCTCAGGCGAATCCCACAGTTCGCGATCGACTCCCGCCGTTCGCGCACCCTGGTTCTGCGTAACACGTCGTACCGCATACAACTTTGCGGACAACGTGCGGGTCAGCATCCGTTGCAAAGCTTTCACCCTGCGCCAGTCACCTTCCCGCGTCGCCTTCGCAATTCGAATCTGCATCCCTCTCACGTTCCGTTCGACTCGACGCCAATCTACGGCGTACCAGTTGTCAGGCACGTGGGAAAGCGCAGATCCATCCTTTCGGACAGATACTTTCATGCTGCTCTCCTACCTTGGGTTGATCATTCCCATAGCAGAAGGCGCATCTTCCCCAGCGGGGTAGATACACCCCGCTGGGGAACAACAGTTGAACAAATATGGGCGCATGCGCCCATAAGTCATCCATGTACTACGCACGGACGGAAACGCCCGTGTCTCACCAAGTCTTAAGGTCTGCCAGCCATCTTGCGACGGTAGACCAGACGGAAGTCTGCCCGCTTATCGCGTAGGGTAATGTCTCAACCCCTATCCGGACCATTACAGCCCGGCATTCGCTTTCTCCGTCCTCCCATACCCGCACCGCCAACAGCGTTCCTTGCGGTCCGCCTGCCAGCCATACCGCGCTGGCAGCGATACGGGCTTACCGCGTTCCCGGTATGTCACACGACTGACGTAGGTTCTGCCTATTCCCCGGCGGTTCAACGACGACGCAATCCGACCTTCTAGCGGATTGACCGACCGCTCACCTTTTGGTTAGTGCCTATCAGCAGCTTTGGCACTGCATTATTAACGAGGTTTATCAGCAGTTCACATACGTTAACCCTATCAGCCAGCCTAGCTCCTTGACCCCATTGCTGCTAGGAGTCTCCGGATGACCGCCTCACAGCGCTCATCCGCCCGAAACCTCCGGGGGCTACATTGTCAGAGAAGCTTCACACCCCACCGTTGCCAGTGACGCATGTCCTCCTAGGCTACTGCTGGTCGTACAGCAGGTTCCCTATCCCGCAATAAACCGCGGGATGGAACAATGACACACCGAGCTTGCGCTCGACACACCTCAAATCACATACCCCAATCCGCTTTGTTAGCGGAGTTGAAGCCGCTAACTGGGCGGAACCTGACGGTAATCAGGTCAATGCAATTACGCACACAGGTCCAAAGACCCGCGAGCGTGTACGGCAGCGATTCCAAACCTGACAGCGCTCGGTTTCGCTTGCTACACAAGGGGTGGCCACAAGGTGCCACCAATGGGACGGCTCTCGCCGTCCAGTCGATGCGACTCGCGTCGCACAAAAAGTTATAATTTAGCGGATTTTGGCCGACTTCCGCAATGCACCACGCAAGGCCGCGCAAGGCTCGGGCACGTTTTACGTCTATCCCGGGCACGCGGCGGCTGGCGTCCGGCCTATGCGGATGCAGCGCGCTGCGACTGTCGTGCGCACGGGCAAGAAGGACTCCCGAACCTCCGTGCAGCATTGAACCCGGGCCTGCGCAGGCCGGTCGAAACGCGACTGCATGTCTTACGACGACCACGGAAAACCAGTTTGAAATTACACCAGGATTCGAGCGGCGCCCTGAACACCGTCACGGGCTACGGCGCCGGCTACATCGAGATCAATCTCGAACGTCACTCGGGCAGCATCATCGTGCTGCCGGAAGGCCCCGTCATCAGTTGGCCCGTGTCGTCGTTCGAGGCCCTTTCGCCCGAGCACTTCGCGCTTCTGATCGAGCCCGCGCCGGAAGTCGTCATCTTCGGCAGCGGCGAGCGTCTGCGCTTCCCGCATCCGCGCCTCACGGCCGCGCTCGCCGCGCACCGGATCGGCGTCGAGACGATGGACTTCAAGGCCGCCTGCCGCACCTACAACATTCTGATGGCGGAAGGCCGCAAGGTCGCGGCCGCGCTGCTGATCGAGGGCTAGACGCCGCGCTTGCGCCCCGTGGTGGCGCGCCCTGAAAGGCGCCGCAACGCGTTTTTGGCTTGGCTGTCTTGCGAATCAAGTACACTGCGCGCCTGCGTGGCTTCGCGCCCTTCGCGTGCGCTCCGCGCCGATCGGCGAGCGCCCGCTAGCGGGTGCATCGGCCAGTCCGGATGACGGTCGCCATCAGATGTGGCCCCAAAGGGGTGGACTCCATAAGGTTGCGCTAAGGCTCGCGCAGGGACAATCCGCGCCGGCGGGCAGCGCCGCATCCGACGCGGCGCAGGCGCATCGTGCGCGACCCGCTTGCGCGCCGGCGGCACGCCCGGCCGGGATTCGCACGGAGCGCCCACCCGGCGCACCGCCGCAGCGGACACCTGTCCGAACGGTATAAGAAAGTAGCCGCGACAGCGGCGCCGACAAAGGTTAAAACACACATGAACGACAAGCCGTCCGGGCTGACGCTCAATCGCACGACTGTCCTGCTGCTCGTGCTCACCCTCGCCGTGATCTGGTTCGTGCCGCTCGGGTGGCGGCATCTGCTGCCGAGCGACGAAGGCCGCTACGCGGAGATGGCGCGCGAGATGTTCCTGACGGGCGACTGGATCACGCCGCGCTACAACGGCTACAAATACTTCGAGAAGCCGCCGCTGCAAACGTGGGCGAACGCGCTGTCGTTCGCATGGTTCGGCATCGGCGAATGGCAGGCGCGCCTCTACACGGCGCTGACGGGCTTCGCGGGCGTGCTGCTGATCGGCTACACCGGCGCGCGCGCGTTCAACGTCGCGACGGGCCTGTTCGCCGCCATCGTGCTGGCGAGCGCGCCATACTGGTATCTGATGGGCCACTTCAACACGCTCGACATGGGCCTGTCGTTCTGGATGGAAGTGACGCTGTGCGGACTGCTGCTCGCGCAGCGCCCCGGTCTGGCCACGCGCGAGCAGCGGCTGTGGATGTGGCTCGTCTGGGCATCGATGGCGCTCGCGGTGCTGTCGAAAGGGCTCGTCGGCCTGATCCTGCCGGGTGCCGTGCTGGTGCTGTACACGATCGTGGCGCGCGACTGGGCGCTGTGGAAGCGCCTGTATCTCGTGAGCGGGCTGATCGTGTTCTTCGCGATCGTCACGCCGTGGTTCGTGCTCGTGCAGGACCGCAATCCGGAGTTCTTCAACTTCTTCTTCATCGTCCAGCAGTTCAGGCGCTATCTGACGCCCGAACAGAACCGCCCCGGCGCGTGGTACTACTTCGTTCCCGTGATGCTGGTGGGCTTTCTGCCGTGGCTGTCGGTGACGGTCCAAAGCGCCCGGCATGCCCTGCGCATGCCGCGCCAGGCGAACGGCTTTGCGCCGATCACGCTGCTGTTCGTGTGGACGGCGTTCATCTTCCTGTTCTTCAGCGCATCTCACTCGAAACTGCTGTCCTACACGCTGCCGATCGCACCCGCGATCGCACTCGTGATCGGCATGTATCTGCCCCTCGTCACGCGCGAACGGTTCCACCGCCACTTGACGGGCTACGCGCTGTTCCTCGTCGCGGGTGGCTTCGGCGCGGTGTTCCTGGGGCGTCTCGGCGACAGGCGCAATCCGAACGAGCTTTACCTCGAGTTCCGTACATGGGTTTTCGCGGCCCTTGCCGTCGGGTTCCTCTTCACGGTCGTCGCGATCTGGATCAACCGGCGCCGGCGTAATGCCGCGAACGGCGCATCGAATGGTCAGCTGAGCGGTTCGGCAAACGCCTCGCCCGTTTCGGCAAGCGCACCGTCGCCGATGGGCATCGTCGGCGCGGCGACGGTGTTCGGCTTCGGCTGGGTGTTGCTCGCGACAATCGCGGGAACGGGCCACGACGCGTTCGGCCGGCTGTCGTCGGGCGCGCCCCTCGCGCCCGCGATCAAGGCCGCGCTCGCGAAGTTGCCCGCCGACACGCCCTTCTACTCGGTCGGCGTGCTCGACCACACGCTGCCGTTCTACGTCGGCCATACGACGATCATGGTCGAGCACCCCGACGAACTGGCGTTCGGCGTCTCCGTCGAACCGCAGAAATGGGTGCCGACGATCCCGCAATGGGTCGAGCGCTGGAAGGCCGACCGCTACGCGCTGGCGCTGATGTCGCCCGACCGCTACCAGGCATTCAGCGAGCAGCATCTGCCGATGACCGTGGTCGCGCGCGATGCCCGTCGCGTGATCGTCGAGAAGCCGCTCCCCGCTGGTGCTGGCGCGGGCGCCAGCGCGCCCGGCGCCGCGCAGCCCCGGCCCTGACCGACCGCCCCCTTCACCCCGATATCTCTCCGATGAACCCGATTTCCCTTTTCTGCATTCTCGCGGGCGTCGCCCTCAACGCAACGGCCCAGCTGCTCCTGAAGGCCGGCACCAACGCGATCGGCCACTTCGAGTTCACGCTGTCGAACATCATTCCCATCGGCTGGCGAATCGCGACGCAGCTGCCCATCATCGGCGGGCTCGCCTGCTATGTGCTGAGCGTGGTCGTGTGGATCGTCGGGCTGTCGCGCGTGGATGTGTCGATCGCCTATCCGATGCTGTCGCTCGGCTACGTCGTGAACGCGTTCGCCGCGTGGTATCTGTTCGGCGAAGTGCTGTCGGCTCAACGCCTGATCGGCATCGGCGTGATCCTGGCCGGCGTGGTTCTCGTGGCGCGCAGCTGACCCACGGACAGCGCGCGCAAGCTGTGGCTTTAGAGCTAACGCCCCTGGCAAGCTCGCGCAGGTCTGCTAATGTCTTCTGAATTGTTTCGAGCGCTGGACATTACAACGGAACTCGCACATCATCGCCGCCGCATTGCGCCGTGGAGCACTCGCGGCAATTAACGCAGGCGCGGCGATAGAGTTTGACTAAAGCTCTAACTTCGGGCTTTGTAAGGCCAGTGTCCCGTGACCCTTTTTTATATCGAGCACAACCACCCATGACCCAGTCATCCGTTCCGTTTTTGCCGTTCGTGCGTCCCGAGATCGATGAAGAAACGATCCGCGGTGTAGTCGACGTGCTCCGCTCCGGCTGGATCACGACGGGCCCGCAAAACCAGGCGTTCGAAAAGGCGTTGTCGGAATACTGCGGCGGCCGTCCGGTGCGCACGTTCAACTCGGGCACGGCGACGCTGGAAATCGGTCTGCGCATCGCGGGCGTCGGCGCCGGCGACGAAGTCATCACGACGCCTGCGTCGTGGGTCGCGACGAGCAACGTGATTCTCGAAGTGGGCGCGACGCCCGTGTTCGTCGATATCGACCCCGTCACGCGCAACATCGACCTGGATCTGATGGAAAAGGCGATCACGCCGCGCACGAAGGCGATCATCCCCGTGTTCCTGTCGGGCCTGCCCGTCGACATGGACCGCCTGTATGCGATCGCCCGCGCGCACAAGCTGCGCGTGATCGAGGACGCCGCGCAGGCGTTCGGCGCGACGTGGAACGGCGAGCGCATCGGCAAGCTCGGCGACATCGTGTCGTTCAGCTTCCACGCGAACAAGAACCTGACGTCGATCGAAGGCGGCGCGCTGGTGCTGAACAACGAAGAGGAAGCCGTCCTCGCGCAGAAATACCGGCTGCAGGGCATCACGCGCACGGGCTTCGACGGCATGGATTGCGATCTGCTTGGCGGCAAGTACAACCTGACGGATGTCGCCGCGCGCGTCGGTCTCGGCCAGATGCAGCATATCGAGCGCTTCCGCACGCAGCGCCACAAGCTCGCGCGCGCATACTTCACGGGGTTTGAAGGCGGCGCGGCCGTCAGGCTCGGCATGGGGTTGCCGCTGGCGGACTTCGAGAACACGAACTGGCACATGTTCCTGATCACGCTGCCGCTCGCGCGCCTGTCCATCACGCGCGCCGGCTTCATGGAACAGATGAAGGAACGCGGCATCGGCACGGGCGTGCACTACCCGGCCATCCACCTGTTCTCGCTGTATCGCGCGATGGGCTACAAGGAAGGCATGTATCCGCATGCGGAGCACTACGGCGCGACCACGGTCACGCTGCCGCTCTTCACGCAGATGAACGAAGGCGATGTCGAGCGCGTGTGCCGCGCCGTCAACGAGATTTGCGAACAATACGGTCAATAAAGCGGAAATCCAGGGAAATGAATCAATCGGACCCACGCACGGTCGCTCCCGAACTGTCGGTCGTCATCCCCGTCTACAACGAGGAGGAAGGCCTCGCCGCGCTGTTCTCGCGCCTGTACCCGGCGCTCGACGCGCTCGGCACGAGCTACGAGGTGATTTTCATCAACGACGGCAGCCGCGACCGGTCGCCCGCCATGCTCGCCGACCAGTTCCGCGCCCGCCCCGACACCACGCGTGTGATCCTGCTGAACGGCAACTACGGGCAGCACATGGCGATTCTCGCGGGCTTCGAGCAGTCGCGCGGCCAGATCGTCATCACGCTCGATGCCGACCTGCAGAATCCGCCGGAAGAAATCGGCAAGCTGTGCGCGAAGATGCGCGAAGGCTTCGACTACGTCGGCACGATCCGCATGCAGCGCCGCGACAGCCTGTGGCGGCGCAAGGCGTCGCTGGCGATGAACCGGCTGCGCGAACGCATCACGCGCATCAAGATGACCGACCAGGGCTGCATGCTGCGTGCGTATAGCCGTCACGTGATCGACACGATCAACCGCTGCGGCGAAGTCAACACGTTCATCCCCGCGCTCGCCTACACGTTCGCGCAAAACCCCGTCGAAATCGAAGTCGCGCACGAAGAGCGCTTCGCGGGCGAATCCAAGTATTCGATCTACAGCCTGATCCGCCTGAACTTCGACCTGGTGACGGGCTTCTCGGTGGTGCCGCTGCAATGGCTGTCGTTCATCGGCGTGATTCTGTCGATGGGCTCGGCGGCCCTGTTCGTGCTGCTGCTGATTCGCCGCTTCATCCTCGGCGCGGAAGTGCAAGGCGTGTTCACGCTGTTCGCCATCACATTCTTCATGCTCGGCGTGATCATCTTCGCGCTAGGGCTGCTCGGCGAATACATCGGCCGCATCTATCAGCAGGTGCGCGCACGTCCGCGCTACCTGGTGCAGACCATTCTCGAACAGCGCGACGGCGAACCCGTCGCGGCACAGCCGCGGCAATCGGTCGTGCAGGGCATGCAGCCATCGCCCATCGCCCGTGACGAACGGAGACAAGGCGCATGAAGCCGCGCGCCGTCGTTTTCGCGTATCACAACGTCGGTGTGCGCTGCCTGCAGGTGCTGCTCGCGCGCGGCGTCGAGGTGTCCCTCGTCGTCACGCACGAAGACAGTCCCACGGAAAACATCTGGTTCGGCAGCGTGGCGTCCGTCGCGGCCGAACACGACATTCCCGTCGTGACGCCCGCCGATCCGAAAAGTCCCGAGTTGCGCGCGCGCATCGTCGACGCGCGCCCCGACTTCATCTTCTCGTTCTACTACCGGCACATGCTGCCCGCGGATCTGCTCGCTATCGCGCCGCGCGGCGCGTACAACATGCACGGATCGCTGCTGCCGAAATACCGTGGCCGCGTGCCTACCAACTGGGCCGTGCTGAACGGCGAAACGGAAACGGGCGCGACGCTGCATGAAATGGCCGCGAAGCCGGACGCAGGCGCGATCATTGCGCAGACGCCCGTGCCCATCCTGCCCGACGACACGGCCGCCCAGGTGTTCGACAAGGTGACGGTCGCCGCCGAGCAGACGCTCTGGCGCGTGCTGCCCGCGCTGTTGAAAGGCGAGGCGCCGCATCTGCCGAACGACCTCGCGCACGGCAGCTACTTCGGCGGACGCAAGCCGGAAGACGGACGCCTCGACTTCAGCCAGAGCGGCCAGCGGGTCTACAACCTGATCCGCGCCGTGGCGCCGCCGTATCCCGGCGCGTTCACGGAGATCGGCGGCGAGCGCTTCGTCGTGGCGCGCGCGCGTCTCGCGCAGCCCGGTGCGGCCGGCGCGGATTTGCCGCCCGGCATCCACGTAGGCGATAATGGCTTTGTTGCGACATGCGGCGACGGCCGCGTGGTCGCCATCCACGAATTGCGGCATCAGCGCGACGGCAGCGAGCGCGTCGTCACCCCCGCCGAATTCACCCAGCTCACTCAATCTTTCCGTAACGCATGAAAAAAGTCCTGATTCTGGGTGTGAACGGCTTCATCGGCCATCACCTGTCCAAGCGCATTCTCGAAACGACCGACTGGGAAGTGTTCGGCATGGACATGCAGACCGAACGCCTCGGCGACCTCGTGAACCACGAGCGCATGCATTTCTTCGAGGGTGACATCACGATCAACAAGGAGTGGGTCGAGTATCACGTGAAGAAGTGCGACGTGATCCTGCCGCTCGTCGCGATCGCCACGCCCGCCACGTACGTGAAGCAGCCGCTGCGCGTGTTCGAACTGGACTTCGAGGCAAACCTGCCCATCGTCCGTTCGGCCGTGAAGTACGGCAAGCATCTCGTCTTCCCGTCGACGTCGGAAGTCTATGGCATGTGCGCGGACGAGCAGTTCGACCCGGACGCGTCCGCCCTCACCTACGGCCCGATCAACAAGCCGCGCTGGATCTATGCGTGCTCGAAGCAGCTGATGGACCGCGTGATCTGGGGCTATGGCATGGAAGGCCTGAACTTCACGCTGTTCCGTCCGTTCAACTGGATCGGCCCGGGCCTCGACTCGATCTACACGCCGAAGGAAGGTTCGTCGCGCGTGGTCACGCAGTTCCTCGGCCATATCGTGCGCGGCGAGAACATCAGCCTCGTCGACGGCGGTGCGCAGAAGCGCGCGTTCACGGACATCGACGACGGCATCAGCGCGCTGATGAAGATCATCGAGAACAAGAACGGCATTGCGACGGGCAAGATCTACAACATCGGCAATCCGACCAACAACTTCTCAGTGCGCGAACTCGCGCACAAGATGCTGGCGCTGGCGGCCGAATACCCCGAGTACGCGGAATCGGCGAAGAAGGTGCAGCTCGTCGAGACGTCGTCGGGCGCGTACTACGGCTCGGGCTATCAGGACGTGCAGAACCGGGTGCCGAAGATCGACAACACGAAGCAGGAACTCAACTGGGCGCCGCAATCGACGTTCGACGAAGCCCTGCGCAAGATCTTCGAAGCGTACCGCGGCCATGTTGCCGAGGCACGCGCTCTCGTCGAGCAAAATTAAAGGCTGCCGCTCTTGGCCTTGATCGTCCTGAAGATCGACGTCGATACGTTGCGCGGCACGCGTGAAGGCGTGCCGAATCTCGCGCGTATCTTCGACCGCTACAAGGCGCGCGCCACGTTCCTGTTCAGCCTCGGCCCCGATCACACCGGCTGGGCGATGCGGCGCGTGCTGCGGCCGGGCTTCCTGAAGAAGGTGTCGCGCACCTCGGTGGTCGAGCATTACGGCGTCAAGCAGCTGATGTACGGCGTGCTGCTGCCGGGACCGGACATCGGCGCGCGCGCCCGCTCGGAGATGCGCGCGATCCACGAAGCCGGTTTCGAATGCGGTATCCACACGTGGGATCACGTCTACTGGCAGGACAACGTCCGTTCGCGTCCGCGCGACTGGACGGTCGCGCAGATGCAGAAGAGCCACGACCGTTTCGCGGACATCTTCGGCATGCCGCCCGTCACGCACGGCGCGGCCGGCTGGCAGATGAACGGCCACGCGTTCGAGCAGATCGACGCGTGGGGCATGCGGTACGCGTCCGACGGGCGCGGGCATACGCCCTATTTCCCGGTCGTCGGCGGACGCACGCTATCGCATGTGCAGATGCCGACCACGCTGCCCACGCTCGACGAAGTGCTGGGCGTCGACGGTATCGACACGGACAACGTCGCCGCGTGGATGCTCAAGCGCACCGAGAACAATCCGCACGATCAGGTGTTCACGCTGCACGCGGAGCTCGAAGGCCAGAAGCTCGCGCCCGTGTTCGAGCAGCTGCTGGCCGGTTGGCGCGCGCAAGGCCACACGTTCGCGACGATGGGCGATTACCACGCCACGCTAGACCGCGACACACTGCCGTCGTACCCTGTCACGTGGGGTGAAATCCCGGGCCGCTCCGGCGAACTGATCGTTCAGCCCGACTAGCCGTGCACGGGGCCGCGCATCGTCCCTTCAGTCGATACGCGCCCGATGCATGCCGTCCTGTTCGCCGGGCGGACGATTGGCCACCTGCCGACTCGCGCAACGCGCCGCATGATCGTCCCGATGCCGCCTCGCGGGGCAAGCCCAAAGCGACCCCAAGCAACCCCGAAGAAAAAGTTCAGGCGCGCGGCCCGTGCCGCCGCCGACACCGATAACAACCGGAGGACCTCGTGCCCATCGCAGTCGATCAACCCGTTCCCGATTTCACCGCCCCGGCCACCGGCGGCGACTTCACGCTGTCCAGCCTGCTCGGCAAGAAGGTTGTCGTGTATTTCTATCCGAAAGACAACACGCCCGGCTGCACGACGGAAGGCCTGCAGTTCCGCGACCTGTATCCGAAGTTCAAGAAGGCGGGCGCAGAGATCATCGGCGTATCGCGCGACAGCGTCCGCTCGCACGATAACTTCAAGGCCAAGCTCGAACTGCCGTTTACCTTGGTATCGGACCCCGACGAAATGCTGTGCACGCTCTTCGGCGTCATGAAACTGAAGAAAATGTATGGCAAAGAAGTACGGGGAATCGAGCGCTCCACATTCGTTATCGATGCCGAAGGCGTGTTGCGCCGCGAGTGGCGCGGCGTGAAAGTGCCGGGGCACGTCGACGAGATTCTGGAGGCTGTACAAGCGCTTTGAGGCGCGTTATATTGGGCCGCAATGAGTGCCTGTTCACATACTTTTTTCCGCAGTTGCGCTGCAGATCGCGTAGTTGTCGTCGCTGACCACAAGGCAGTGATTCCGGCAATGAGGCGAGCCATGAGGCGCAATGCGATGACCGAAGTCAAGCCGCTTGCCCCGGTTGCCGGGGCGGCGGCTTTTTTCATTGCGCGAAGCAGCTCGCGTCGTTCGCAGCGCACTTTCGTCAAGGAGCCGATCGAAAACCAGGCGAACCGGCATTACTAATCCGACACGCGCCACCGGACGCAAATTGCGAGCGCACAACGCACGACAGTTTGCGGCAGGCGGCGAAGAATTGTGACCCGCTTTATTTGAGGGAAACCATGCCTTTGCCTACCCCCCCAGCAAGCTCGGCAATCTGTTGCCGCCTGATGAATACACGGCGAAGCCTGCAAAGCCTGGTCGAAAACAGGCACAAGAAGGGGAGCAAGCCGCATCGGCCGAATATGGCCGCGCCAATGTTGCCGCACCGATGACGCACGCCGCCAACGCGGCAACCACCTTGCGCCCCGTTCCGAGCGCCGCCCCCACCGTTGCAGAAGCCGCACCGTCGCGCAGCCGCAAGACGAAGCAGACGGCCGCATTGCTGCAGCCGGTACCGTCCGCGCCCGCAGCCGACACGGAAACGGCCGCGCCCGTCGTCGCGCGCCGCGGCAAGGGTTCCGCCGACGCAGAAGCGCCCGCCGCCACGGCCGCCAAGGCGCCCCGCACGGGCGCGAAGAAAGGCGCGGCCAAGGGTGCCCAGGTCGAAATTCGCAAGCTGTTCGTGCTCGACACCAACGTGCTGATGCACGATCCGACCTGCCTCTTCCGCTTCGAGGAACACGACGTCTATCTGCCCATGATGACGTTGGAAGAGCTCGACAATCACAAGAAGGGGATGTCGGAAGTCGCGCGCAATGCTCGTCAGGTGAGCCGCACGCTGGATACGCTCGTCGCGAACGCGGGCGAGATGTCGGAAGGCATTCCCCTTGCGCGCCTCGGCAGCCGCGAAGCGCTGGGACGTCTGTATTTCCAGACGAAGCTCACGCATATCGAGCCCGTCGAAGGCCTGCCGCAAGGCAAGGCCGACAACCAGATTCTCGGCGTCGTGCGCGCGCTGCAACGCGACCGGGAGGATCGTCAGGTCGTGCTGGTGTCGAAAGACATCAACATGCGCATCAAGGCGCACGCGCTCGGCCTACCCGCCGAAGACTACTTCAACGACCAGGTTCTCGAAGACAAGGACCTGCTCTACTCCGGTATCCGTCAGCTGCCGCCCGATTTCTGGACGAAGCACGCGAAGGACATGGAGAGCTGGCAGGACACGAAGACGGGCACCACGTATTACCGCGTGACGGGCCCGTTGTGCGCGTCGATGCTGGTCAACGAGTTCGTCTATCTGGAGCCGCAGAACGGCGAGCCGGCGTTCCACGCGATCGTGCGCGAGCTGAACGGCAAGACGGCGCTGCTGCAGACGCTGCGCGACTACGGCCACCACAAGAACAACGTGTGGGGCATCACGGCGCGCAATCGCGAGCAGAACTTCGCGCTGAACCTGTTGATGAATCCCGAGATCGACTTCGTCACGCTGCTCGGCCAGGCGGGCACGGGCAAGACGCTGGTCGCGCTGGCGGCGGGTCTCGCGCAGGTGCTCGACGACAAGCGCTACAACGAGATCATCGTGACGCGCGCGACGGTTCCTGTCGGCGAAGACATCGGCTTCCTGCCCGGCACGGAAGAGGAAAAGATGCAGCCGTGGATGGGCGCATTCGATGACAACCTCGAAGTGCTGCAGAAGACGGATGATGCCGCGGGTGAATGGGGCCGCGCGGCGACGCAGGAACTGATCCGCTCGCGCCTGAAGATCAAGAGCATGAACTTCATGCGCGGCCGTACGTTCGTCGACAAGTATCTGATCATCGACGAGGCGCAAAACCTGACGCCGAAGCAGATGAAGACGCTCGTCACGCGTGCGGGTCCGGGCACGAAGATCATCTGCCTCGGCAACATCGCGCAGATCGATACGCCGTATCTGACGGAAGGCAGTTCGGGCCTCACGTATGTCGTCGATCGCTTCAAGGGCTGGGCGCACAGCGGGCATGTCACGCTCGCGCGCGGCGAGCGCTCACGTCTGGCGGATTACGCGTCCGACATTCTGTAACGCGCCTTTCGCTCCCTCTCGGGCCGCTTCCGGTGTAAGCCGGAAGCGGCTTTTTCATTTGTGCTCCTTCGACGGTTTTATGCGCGGCGCATCTAAAGACGCCCGCTCTGCGCGGATCCAGCGTCCGCGCGGGACAACATTTAGCGCGTAAACTTCAAGTAAATCATCAACAATTGTTGCGAGAGCCCCGCCGCACGGGCTACCATCGGGCATCGTCGGCTTTTGGCGAGCGCCTGCGCTCGTCGTGCTTTCATGCTTCGCCTCGCGCTGTCACTGTTGGTCGTCGCCCTGCTCGCCGCCTGCTCGGGTGCGCCGCAGAAGACCGCGCGCGGTTCGGGCGGATCGTATGCGTCCTCGGGCGGCGCGTATCGCACCACGCCGCCGGGCTTCCCCCGCTTCGTCGATCACAGTATCGGCCGCGAAGAAATCTCGATTCAGGCGATGAGCCTCGTCGGCGTGCCGTATCGCTGGGGCGGCAACACGCCCGACAGCGGCTTCGACTGCAGCGGACTCGTGCACTACGTCGTGCAGCGCGCGGCCTCGGTGAACCTGCCGCGCACGACGGCCGACATGAGTTCGCGCGGCGAGACGGTCGATCCCGAAGAAATCGCACCGGGCGACCTGATTTTTTTCAACACGACCGGGCGGCCGCATTCGCACGTCGGCATCTACGTCGGCAAGCTGCGCTTCGTCAATGCGCCGTCGACGGGCGGCACGGTGCGGCTCGACTATCTGACCAATCCCTATTGGGCGAAGCGTTTCGACGGCATTCGCCGGGTGGCGCCCGCGCTGAACAAGCCGACGCCATTCGATGCGCCGGGCTATCAGGCCGCTGCGCCTGCGCCGTCGGCGCCTGCTGTGGCGACCGTCGATGCACGTATGCCGGCCGCGCCCGTCGCCAGTACGGCGGCTGCCATATCCTCCGCGCCAGCCGCCGCATCCGCCGACCCGTTCGAACCGCCGCCGCCCGGCATGACCGCCGCGCAAATGCAGGCGCGCTCAGCGGGCGCCGTGTCGCCGAACGTGGTGAATTCCCTTGCTGCGGATGCGCCTGCGCAACGCGCCTACAGTGCCGCACCGGCGCCCGATGCCATCGACGCAGCCGCCGATGCCTACGAGCCGCCGCCGCCCGCAGCCATGGCGGCGCGTCAGGCCCGCCAGGCGCAATCGTACGGTGGGTCGAGTGGCCAAGGCGGCGTCCAGATCATGCGCGCATCGACGGCCTCGCGCCCCGTTCCTGCCCCGACGCAGACCAACGACGACCCGATCGCGGGCTTCGCCAGTGACTGAGCGAAGAATCGAAGAATCGAAGGCGTCCGCCTCGAAGGCCGTGCCCGATTCGCCACCCGACACCCCGCACCTCTGCTATCTTTTGACGATATTTCCTTCACTTCCCTGATGGCGGGTGACGACGATGGATCTTGGTCTCAAAGACAAAGTGGTTCTGATAACAGGCGGCAGCAAGGGCATCGGACTCGCGTGCGCGCGCGCGTTCGCGATGGAAGGCGCGAAAGTCGCGATCGTGTCGCGCGATCCCGCCAATCTCGCGCGCGCCCGCGAGCAGCTGTCGAGCGAAGGCTTGCATGTCCATCTGACGCGCGCGGATCTGCACGAGCCGCACAGCGCCGCCGATGTCGTCGAGGAAGCGACAGGCGCCGTCGGCCCAATCGACATCCTCATCAACAGCGCGGGCGCCGCGCGTCGCTACGATCCCGAAACGCTCGACGCGGCCGCCTTCAAGGCGACCATGGAAGCCAAGTACTTCCCATATATCTATCCGCAGCAGGAAGTGCTCAAGCGTATGGCCGAGCGCGTCAAATCGGGCGCCGCGAAAGAGCCGGGAACGATCGTCAACATCATCGGCATGGGCGGCAAGATTGCGAGCGACATTCACATCGCGGGCGGCGCCGCCAACGCCGCGCTGATGCTCGCGACCGTCGGCCTCGCGCACTACTACGCGCGTTATGGTATCCGCATCAACGCGATCAATCCGGGCGCGACGCTGACGGAGCGCGTCGACGAGGCGCTGAAGCTGGAAGCGTCGCGCGAAGGTGTCGAGCCGGCCGAAGCGCTCGCGCGCGGCGAAGCACGCGTGCCGCTCGGACGTTTCGCGAAACCGGAAGAGATTGCGGACGTCGCGTTGTTTCTGGCGAGCCGCCGCGCGAGCTACGTGACGGGCGCGATCGTCCCGATGGATGGAGGCAGCGCGCCGCTGATCTGAACGCGGCGCGCTTTTTTTGGGTGGCTTACAGGAAGCGGTGACCCAGCCACCAGCCGGCCGCCGCGAGCACGGCGGACGCGGGAATCGTCAGCACCCACGCCCAGACGATATTGCCCGCGACACCCCAGCGTACGGCCGACAACTTCTGCGTCGCGCCCACACCGACGATCGCACCCGTGATCGTATGCGTCGTGGATACGGGAATGCCGAGGAACGACGCGACGAACAGCGTGATCGCGCCGCCCGCCTCCGCACAGAAGCCGCCGACGGGCTTGAGCTTCGTGATCTTCTGCCCCATCGTGCGCACGATGCGCCAGCCGCCGAACAGCGTGCCGAGACCCATCGACAGATAGCACGCGCCGATTACCCACAGCGGCGGCGCGTCGGCCGTGGACGAAGCGTAGCCCGTCGCGATCAGCAGCATCCAGATGATGCCGATGGTCTTTTGCGCGTCGTTGCCGCCGTGGCCAAGGCTGTACAGCCCCGCCGACACCAGTTGCAGCCGCCGGAAGCGCCGGTCGACCTTGCTGGGCGGCGTGCGGAAATAGATCCACGACACCAGCAGCATGAAGAACGAGCCGAGTACGAAGCCCAGCAGCGGCGACACGAAAATGAACGCGATCGTCTTCAGCAGACCATCCCAGTTCAGCGCGCTCCAGCCCGATTTCGCGAGCGCGGAGCCCACCAGTCCGCCGATCAGCGCGTGCGACGAACTGGAAGGAATGCCGTAGTACCACGTGACGATGTTCCAGCCGATCGCGCCGACCAGCGCGCCGAACACGACGTAGTGATCGACGATACCGGGGTCGATCGTGCCCTTGCCGACCGTCTGCGCGACCTTCAGGTGAAAAATGAAGTACGCGATGACGTTGAAAGCGGCCGCGAACGCAACCGCCTGTTGCGGCTTCAGCACGCCCGTCGACACGACGGTGGCGATCGAGTTCGCCGCGTCGTGGAAACCGTTCATGAAGTCGAAGACGAGCGCGACGACGACGAGCGTCGCGACCGCCCAGATGGCGAGTTGTATCGAATGCATTACGCGTTTTCCAGCACGATGCCTTCGATGATGTTCGCCACGTCCTCGCACTTGTCGGTGATCGACTCGAGCAGTTCGTAGATTGCCTTCAGCTTGATCAACGTCTTGACGTCGTCCTCTTCGCGGAAAAGCTTCGACATCGCCGAGCGCAGCACGCGGTCGGCATCCGACTCCAGACGGTCGATGTCTTCGCACGCTTTCAGGATGTCGCGCGCCTGCTTCATGTCCGACAACATGCCGACGGCTGCCTGCACACGTTCGCAGCAAGCCGTCGAAATGTGCGCGAGCTGGCTCGCCTCCGACGTGACGGCCTGCACGTCATACAGCGAAATGGCCGTGGCGACGTCCTCCATCAGGTCGAGGATGTCGTCCATCGTGGTGATCAGCTTGTGGATCTCGTCGCGGTCGAGCGGCGTGATGAAGGTCTTGTGCAGCAGATCGATGGTTTCGTGCGTCAGTTTGTCGGCGGCTTTTTCGGCCGTTTGCACGTTTTGCTTGTGAATCTCGGCGTCGCCGAGGTTATCGATCAACAGTTCGAGTTCGCGACTGCCGGCAACGATGTGCTGCGCGTGCGCGTTGAAGATTTCAAAGAATTTGCCCTCGGTGGGCATGAATCGACCGAACATTGGGTTCCCGGGAAATGGTCACGGTATGGCTGTCATAAAACCGCAACATTGTACCGTTCCGGACCATTCCGGGTGCGTGGCGGGAACCAGTTTTGTGCGCGCGCGCAACGGCGGGCGCAACCGGGTTTCCCCGTTTGCGTCCAGATGTGCTACTCACCGCCGTAGAAGTTCTGCGGACCCGCAAAGTTGTCGAATTTCGTGAATTGGCCGTGGAACGTGAGCCGAACAGGGCCAATCGGGCCGTTACGCTGCTTGCCGATGATGATTTCGGCAGTGCCCTTGTCGGGGCTGTCCGGGTTATAGACTTCGTCGCGGTAAATGAACAGGATCACGTCCGCGTCCTGTTCGATTGCACCCGATTCGCGCAAGTCCGACATCACGGGACGCTTGTTCGGACGCTGCTCCAGACCGCGGTTCAGCTGCGACAGCGCGATCACGGGCACGTCGAGTTCCTTGGCCAGGCTCTTGAGCGAACGCGAGATTTCCGAGATTTCCGTCGCGCGGTTTTCGCCCGACGAGGAGCCGCTCATCAGCTGCAAATAGTCGATGATGATGAGCCCGAGCTTGCCGCACTGCCGCGACAGACGGCGCGCGCGCGAGCGCAGTTCCATCGGGTTCAGGCCGCCCGTTTCATCGATGAAAATCTGCGCTTCGCTCATTTTCTGCACTGCATGCGTGAGCTTCGGCCAATCTTCGTCGGTCAGACGCCCGGTTCGCATGCGGTGCTGGTCCAGCCGGCCGACGGAACCGAGCATACGCATGATCAGTTGCGTGCCAGGCATTTCCATCGAGAACACCGCGACGGGCAGCCCATATTCGACGGCCACGTATTCGCCGACATTCATCGAAAACGCCGTCTTACCCATCGACGGACGCCCTGCCACGATGATCAGCTCGCCGCCGTGCATTCCCGACGTCATGCGGTCCAGATCGACGAAGCCCGTCGGCGTGCCCGTCACGTCGCTCGGGTTGGCCGTGTGATAGAGCGTGTCGATGCGCTCGACGACCTGGGTGAGCAGCGGCCCGATTTCGAGGAAGCCCTGCGTGCCGCGCGCGCCGTCTTCCGCGATCGAGAACACTTTCGACTCCGCCTCGTCGAGCAGCTGACGGACTTCCTTGCCTTGCGGATTGAACGCGTCGGCGGAAATTTCATCAGCCACGGACACGAGCCGGCGCAGCACCGCGCGGTCGCGCACGATTTCAGCGTAACGGCGGATGTTGGCCGCGCTGGGCGTGTTCTGCGCGAGCGCGTTCAGATACGCGAGCCCGCCGACATCGTCGGCCTTGCCCGAGGTGGTCAGCGCTTCGTAGACGGTCACGACGTCGGCGGGACGCGTCGCCGCGATCAGCCTGCCGATATGCTCGAAGATGACACGATGGTCGAAGCGGTAGAAGTCGCTTTGCGCGAGGAAGTCAGCGATGCGGTCCCATGCGCCGTTGTCGAGCAGCAGACCGCCCAGCACCGATTGCTCGGCCTCGATGGAATGGGGCGGGACTTTCAGCGACTCGATTTGAGGATCTTTCGACGGTGCGTTCATGGGGTGGAATTATCAGGCAAAGTGAGACAGAGGCAAAGCGCCCCGAAAAACGACCGGCCGCAGCTCGCGGATACCGGTTTCGGAGAACAAAAAAGGCAGAGGCCGGTTTCCCGGCCCCTGCCCTTCATCACCAGACATTCCTGGCGATCTGACTTCTTGTCTTAGCGCGATGCTTAGACGTGCTCGCCCAGCACCGACACCGTGACGTCAACCGTGACGTCCGTGTGCAGCGAAACGTGCACCGGATGGTCGCCGACCATCTTCAGCGGGCCTTCCGGCAGACGCACTTGCGCCTTTTCCACTTCGAAGCCTTGCTTGCCCAGTGCTGCAGCGATGTCCGCGTTCGTGACCGAGCCGAACAGACGGCCGTCGACGCCAGCCTTCTGGCCGATCTGAACCGTCAGACCTGCCAGCTTTTCGCCTTGAGCCTGAGCAGCCGCCAGCTTTTCAGCAGCGACCTTTTCCAGTTCTGCGCGGCGAACTTCGAATTCAGCGATCGCTTCCTTCGTGGCACGGCGTGCCTTCTTGTTCGGGATCAGGAAGTTACGTGCATAGCCGTCCTTGACCTTGACGATGTCGCCCAGGTTGCCGACGTTCACGACTTTTTCGAGAAGAATGATTTGCATTCGGATGCTCCTTGTGACGTCGACGGTTAGGCCTTGTGCTGATCGGTGTACGGCATCAGCGCGAGGAAACGTGCGCGCTTGATTGCCGTGTCGAGCTGGCGCTGATAGTGGGCCTTGGTACCCGTCAGACGTGCCGGCGTGATCTTGCCGTTTTCGCCGATGAAGTCCTTCAGCGTATCGATGTCCTTGTAGTCGATCTGTTCGACGCCTGCAGCCGTGAAGCGGCAGAACTTCTTGCGCTTGAAGAGCGGGTTTTGTTGCTGACGACGCTTGTCGAATTTCTTACCAGTCGGGCGGGGCATGATTAGTCCTTTCCAATGTCCTGCAATTCTGTGATGTGAAACACCAGAGTTCTCGCGTTGCGGCTTTTTTTTGCCAGGAAGCCGGTGAAGAGCGTTTCGACGCCCATTTCAACCCGTTCCAGCCTGCCGCTCGCTTCGCCGGCCGCCACCGCCTGCAATGTCAGTTCGACGGTTCGGGCAATGCCCGCTTCGACGACCTGCGTGCGGTGTTGCAACGTACAGCCTGCAATCGGAACGCCGGCGGGGGTGTACCGCACCGGTTCGCGTTCTACGACGCTTGCCGTGAGTTGCAGCCGGTTCATCGGTTCCTTCTACGGATGTCCGCGTGGTTACCCGACTAGCGGCGCGTGATCACTCTGATGGCTTAACGGTTCTGCTTTAAGCCTGCGCTTCGGCGGACTGCGATGCAGCTGCCTTCTTGGCTTCTTCGCGCTGCACTTCCTTCATCATCGGCGACGGGCCGGTTTCGGCCTTCTTCATCTTGACGATGAGGTGACGCAGAACGGCGTCGTTGAACTTGAACGCGTGTTCCAGCTCGTCGAGCGTGGTCTGGTCGCATTCGATGTTCATGCAGACGTAGTGAGCCTTCGCGAGTTTCTCGATCATGTAGGCCAGTTGGCGACGGCCCCAGTCTTCGATACGGTGGATCTGGCCACCGTGCGACGTGATCGTGGACTTGTAACGCTCGATCATCGCGGGCACTTGCTCGCTTTGATCGGGGTGCACGATGAAGACGATTTCGTAATGACGCATGTATCACTCCTTGTGGATTAAAGCCACCCGGGCGTCGGAACCGGTGCGGCAAGTGAGAAGCCGAAGAATATAACCTGAATCGGCACTGTTTGCAATATAAAGCAGCTGACGAAGACGCGATTCGGGCGTGTTTTCAATGATTTAGGGGCGACGAGGCGCTCAAAAGCGCCCGGTCGCCCCTAAAGGTTGCCGGCCGAGCCGTCAACTGCCCGAGTAGGGCGCCCCCGGCTCGCCGCCATGCAGCCGCGCCGTCAGCGCGGTCTGCAAGGCCGTCAGGGATTCGGGCGCGGCGTCCGTGACGGCCCACCACATCATGCCGTCGTCGCGCCAGCGCGCCACCGCATAGCCGTCGCGCACGAGCGCCGGGCCGGGCTTGCCCGCCGAGCGGTCGTCCTCGGGGAACACGTAGACGTCGATCACGTGCTTTGCGTGCCGGTACGTCAGCACAGCCACCCGCCGATGCCCGACATAGTCGAGCCGTCCGCCCGCCAGCGGAAACCCGCTCGCCGCGAGATCCTCGACGGGCGGCGCGTAGTCGAGTTTGCCGTTGAACCACGGCTTGACCGTATGCTGATCCGACGACACCACGTCGATATCGTGCCCCGACAGCTGCGCCCGTACGTGGCTCGCCACCAGTTCGTCGACGAGCGGCAGCGGCTCGCCCGTGCGGTGCAGCGACACCGCGACACCCGCTGCGACCAGTGCACAGAATGCGAGCGCGAGACCGCCTCGCCACGCCGCGCTCTGCTGCCAGCCCCCCATCGTGCCGCTCATCGGGCCGCCCGCGCCCTCGCCCGCCAGCGGCCCGAAACCGCCGCCTTTCGGCAGTTGAGGCAACCGCAGCCAGTCGAACCAGCCCTTGCGCTGCCCATCGCGCTCAGGCTCGCTTTCACGCAGCGCCCGTTCGGGCATCGCCGGTTCCGTCGACGGCAGCGCCGCCAGGATGCTCGCGCGCAGTTCGTCCGGCGCGCGGTAGTAGTTGGCCGAGCGCACCGCGCCCTTCATCGCCCGCACCATCTCGCTCTCCCTCCGGCAAGATTCGCAGCTTTCGATATGCCGCTGCACGTCGCGCGATTGCGGCGGCGTGAGTTCATGGTCCGCATTCGCATCGAGAAGCGGCCGTGCTTCGTTACAGTCCATCTGGCGCCTCCTGTGCGAGTCCGCCCGGCAACGCGCCGGGAGCGTGCGGCATCCAGCCGCTTTCGGTTTTGCGTGTCGTGTCGGTCGCCGCGCCCGGCGATGCAGCGGCCGGCGACCCGGCGCTGCCGTCGTGCGCCGGGCGGGACGAACCGGCTGACCGGGACGACGCACGCACCGCCGGCCGCGCCCCCGATACACCGCCTGTCCCGTCCGGCGCACGCTGCGCAGCGCCTCCGTCGCGCGCGCCGCCTGTCGGCCGCGCGCTCCCCTTCGCTTGCAACGACGTCAGCGCCGTCGCGAGCTTGCGCCGTCCGCGCGCGAGCCGCGACATCACGGTGCCCACGGGCAGATCCGCGATCGTCGCGATCTCGCGGTAGCTCAGCTCTTCCAGTTCGCGCAGGATCAGCACCTCGCGATACTCGACGGGCAGCTGTTCGAGCGCCTCGTGCACGAGCCGCGTGTCTTCGTCGCGGATCAGCAGCGCTTCGGGGTCGGGCGAACCCGAACTCCAGCCTTCGAACGATGCGTCGTCGAGGTTCTCGTCGAACTCGACTGTCGCGTTCACACCACCCGAGCGCCTGCGCCATTCCGTGTACCACGTGCGCCGCACGATCGCGAGCAGCCAGGGCCGCGCGGTCTCGCCGTGGAACGTGTCGAAGAAACGGTATGCGCGCATGAATGCTTCCTGCACGACGTCGTCGGCGTCGTGGCCGTTGCCGCATAGCCAGCGCGCAAGGTTGTATGCGGCATCGAGATGCGGCAGCGCCATCTGCTGAAAGCGCAGACTGCGTGCCGCCTCGGCGCGCGCGTCACTCGCGCGTTCGCCGCTCGCCGCATGATTTCCGGTCTCATTCACCGATCGCCTCCAGGCTTGCCCAGACTTCACGGCTGCAAAACCCATCTCCGATCCAGTTTATTCCCGGGTTTCGCGCTTCCCGCAAAAAAATAAATCGGGAATAGGAAGCGCAGTCGGGCGGTAACGCAGACGAGTCATCAACTCGCGAGGACCATCATGCAGAACTCTCTTAAATGTCTGAAGCGGCGCGATTTCCTGCGCCTTGCCGCAGTCGGCGGCGCGGCGTTCGCGTCGGCGTTGCCCGGCTTCACCTACGGACGCGACGACGATTTCTATTTCGTCCAGCTGTCCGATTCGCATTGGGGCTTCGAGGGCCCCGGCGTCAATCCCGATTCGAAAGGCACGCTGCCGAAAGCGATCGCCGCTGTGAATGCGCTGCCCTCGCCGCCCGATTTCGTCATCTTCACGGGCGACCTGACGCACACGACGGACGACACCGCCGTGCGTCACGAACGCATGCGCCAGTTCCAGCAGATCATCGCTCAGCTGAAGGTGAAGCCGCTGTATCTGATGCCCGGCGAGCACGACGCGAGCCTCGATGCGGGCGCCGCGTACAAGGAGCATTTCGGCCAGACGCATTACACGTTCGACCACAAGGGCGTGCACTTCATCACGCTCGACAACGTGTCCGATCCGGCCGGCCGCGTCGGCGCGGAGCAGATCGCGTGGCTCGCCGCCGATATCGACCGTCAGCCGCAGGACGCGCGCATCGTGCTGTTCACGCACCGGCCGCTCTTCGATCTCGCGCCGCAGTGGGACTGGGCGACGCGCGACGGCGCGCAGGTCATCGACGTGCTGAGCCGGCGCAAGAATGTGACCGTGTTCTACGGGCATATCCATCAGGAGCATCACATGGTGACGGGCAACATCGCGCATCACGCAGCGCGCTCGCTGATGTTCCCGTTGCCTGCAGCGATGTCGCAGGAGAAGAAGCTGCCCGTACCGTGGGATGCGTCGGCGCCGTATCGCGGGCTGGGGTGGCGGCAGGTGGAAGTGGCGCGGCCGTCGGGCGCGCTCGCGCTCAATGAAATGCCGATCAAGACTTCATAACGGGGAGACCACGATGCAAACCGATGCAATCGATACGAAACGACGACGCCTTCTCGCACTCGCCGCGATGGGCGCGGTATTGACGGTGGCGGGCGGCTTCGACGCGCGCGCCGCCGAGCCGCGCGTGATCAAGGTTCAGGCGCGCAGGTTCGTGTTCACGCCGAATCAGATCAAGCTCGCGCCGAACGAGAAGGTCGTGTTCGAACTCACGGCGCTGGACACGATCATGGGTTTCGCGATTCCGCAGTACAACGTGCGCGCCGACGTGCCGCCCGGGGCCGTGGTGCGGGTGCCGGCGCAGGCGGGGTCGGCGGGTACCGTCGATTTTCTGTGCGATATTTTTTGCGGGTCGGGGCACGAGACGATGAGCGGGACGATCGTGGTGGGGTAGCCATCCTCACGACGCGTTGATCCAGTAATCCTTGCGCGCATACACCTCTTTCAGGTAATCGATGAAATAACGCACCTTCGCGGGCACATAGCGCTGCTGCGGATACACGGCAAGGATGTCGTAATCGGGCAGCGCGTATTCGTCGAGAACGGTTTCAAGCTCGCCGCGCGCGAGCTGCTGATCGATTTCCCACGTCGAGCGCCAGCCGAGCCCGAGCCCTTCCGACACCCAGCGGTGCAGCAGTTCGCCGTCGTTGCAATCGAGCGTGCCGCTCACGCGCACCGTCGTCAGCTTGCCGTTACGCCGGAAATACCAGCCGCGGTTCTGACCGCCTTGCAGGTTGAACGCGAAACAGTTGTGATTCGGCAGGTCTTCGAGCGTCTTCGGCTTGCCGTGCTTGCGGAAGTATTCCGGCGTGCCGCACACGACGCGCCGGTTCGTCGCGAGCTTCACCGCGACGAAGTTCGGATCCACCGCGCCGCCGATGCGGATCGACAGGTCGTAGCCTTCGCGCACCAGGTCGACGACGCGGTCGGTCAGATTGAACGACACCTGCAGTTCGGGCTTGTCCTTCAGGAACTCCGGCGCGAGCGGCGCGACGTGCTTGCGCCCGAACGCCGCGGGCGCCGACACGATCAGATGCCCGTTCACGGTGCGCCTTCCCGCCATCAGCTCGTTTTCCGCCTGATCCCATTCGCTGAGCAGCCCGCGGCAGCGTTCGAGAAACGCCGCGCCTTCTTCGCTGACCACGAGGCGCCGCGTCGAGCGGTACATCAGCTTGACGCCGAGACGCTTTTCGAGCGCGTCGATCCGGCGTCCGAGAATCACGGGCGACACGCCCTCTTCCAGCGCCGCCGCCGCTAGACTGCCCGCATCGGCGACGCGCACGAAGGTTTCGATCTGTTTGAAGCGGTCCATTTTCGTCTCCTCTCTTGTCCCACGGACGTCTGCCAGGCGGCGCGCGTCCCGGTGCGCCAACCGCATTCCATACTTTTTGTTTTGGAATAAGCGACCGTGAATGATCTTATCAAACCTTAGATGCAGTCTTAAAGTCTGTCCAACACCCATCCGCTTTACAGACTTCCAGGAGACATTCATGGCCAAGATGAGAGCCGTCGACGCAGCGGTGCTCGTGCTCGAAAAAGAAGGCATCGACACGGCTTTCGGCGTTCCGGGCGCCGCCATCAATCCGTTCTACTCGGCCATGCGCAAGGCAGGCAACATCAGTCACGTGCTGGCTCGCCACGTCGAAGGCGCATCGCACATGGCCGAAGGCTATACGCGTGCCCAGCCGGGCAATATCGGCGTGTGCATCGGCACGTCGGGCCCCGCGGGCACCGACATGATCACGGGCCTCTACTCCGCCTCCGCCGATTCGATCCCGATTCTCGCCATCACGGGCCAGGCGCCGCGCGCGCGTCTGTACAAGGAAGACTTCCAGGCCGTCGACATTGAATCGATCGCCAAGCCCGTCACCAAGTGGGCCGTCACGGTGCGCGAGCCGGCCCTCGTGCCGCGCGTGTTCCAGCAGGCCTTCCATCTGATGCGCTCGGGCCGCCCCGGTCCCGTGCTGGTCGACCTGCCGATCGACGTGCAGCTCGCCGAAATCGAGTTCGACATCGACACCTACGAACCGCTGCCCGTCTACAAGCCGAAGGCGACGCGCAAGCAGATCGAAGCCGCGCTGACGCTGCTCAACGACTCGGCCAGGCCGCTGATCGTCTCCGGCGGCGGCGTGCTGAACGCGGCGGCTGAAGACCTGCTCGTGCAGTTCGCGGAAACGGTCGGCGTGCCCGTGATCCCGACGCTGATGTCATGGGGCGCGATTCCCGACGATCATCCGCTGATGGCGGGCATGGTCGGCCTCCAGACCTCGCACCGTTACGGCAACGCGACGATGCTCGCCTCCGACTTCGTGCTCGGCATCGGCAACCGCTGGGCGAACCGTCACACGGGCAGCGTCGAGGTGTACACGAAGGGCCGCAAGTTCGTGCACGTCGATATCGAACCGACGCAGATCGGCCGCGTGTTCGGCCCGGACCTCGGCATCGTCTCCGATGCGAAGGCGGCGCTCGAACTGTTCATTGAAGTCGCGCAGGAATGGAAGGCGGCCGGCAAGCTGAAGGACCGCGGCGCGTGGGTCGAGGAATGCCAGGCGCGCAAGCGCACGCTGCAGCGCAAGACGCACTTCGAAAATGTGCCGATCAAGCCGCAGCGCGTGTACGAAGAGATGAACAAGGTGTTCGGCCGCGATACGTGCTATGTGAGCACGATCGGTCTGTCGCAGATCGCCGCCGCGCAGTTCCTCCATGTGTTCAAGGCGCGCAACTGGATCAACTGCGGCCAGGCGGGCCCGCTCGGCTGGACGATTCCGGCTGCGCTGGGCGTGCGTGCCGCCGATCCGCAGCGCCCCATCGTTGCGCTGTCGGGCGACTACGACTTCCAGTTCATGATCGAAGAGCTGGCCGTGGGCGCGCAGTTCAAGCTGCCGTACGTGCATGTCGTCGTGAACAACTCGTATCTGGGCCTGATCCGCCAGGCACAGCGCGCGTTCGACATGGACTTCTGCGTGCAGCTCGCGTTCGACAACATCAACGCACCGGAAGTCGAAGGCTATGGCGTCGATCACGTGGCCGTTGCCGAAGGCCTCGGCTGCAAGGCGATCCGCGTGTTCAAGCCGGAAGAGATCGAGCCCGCACTGAAGAAGGCGCAGTCGATGCTCTCCGAATTCAACGTGCCCGTGGTCGTGGAAGTGATTCTCGAGCGTGTGACGAACATCTCGATGGGCGCAGAGATCGACGCGATCAACGAGTTCGAAGAGCTTGCCATCACGCGCGCCGATGCGCCGAGCGCCGTCTCGCTGCTCGACTGATCTGCGCCGTATCTGCATCGCCCGGATGGATGCGCTTCGCACGAAGCGCATCCATCTTCTTCACGCAGTCCACGCCGTTCAATTTGACCGACCAGAGAGAAAAAGCAACATGCCGAAATTTGCCGCGAATCTCACGATGCTGTTCAACGAAGTCCCGTTCCTCGACCGCTTCGCCGCGGCCGCCGATGCAGGCTTCGATGCCGTCGAATTTCTGTTCCCCTACCCGTATCAGATCGCCGAACTGTCGGAGCGCCTCGAGCAGAACAAGCTGAAGCTGGTGCTGCACAACCTGCCCGCCGGCAACTGGGAAGCGGGCGAACGCGGTATCGCGTCGCTGCCGGATCGCGTGAGCGAGTTTCAGGAAGGCGTCGGCCGCGCGATCGAATACGCGAAAGCACTGAAGGTGCCGCAACTGAACTGCCTCGTCGGCATTCCGAAGAACGTCGACGCCGGCAAGGCGCGTGCGACGATCGTCGACAACCTGCGCTTCGCCGCTGCCGCGTTGAAGAAAGAAGGCATCCGGCTGCTCGTCGAGCCGTGCAACTCGTACGATATTCCGGGCTTTGCGCTGAACCGTTCGGCGGAAGGACTCGACGTGATTCAGGCCGTCGGCTCCGACAATCTGTTCCTGCAGTACGACATCTATCACATGCAACGGATGGAAGGTGAACTCGCTGCGACGATCAAGAAGCACTTCGCGCAGATCGCCCACATCCAGCTCGCCGACAACCCGGGCCGCAACGAACCCGGCACGGGCGAAATCAACTATCCGTTCCTGTTCGATCTGCTCGATTCGCTCGGCTATCAGGGCTACGTCGGCTGCGAGTACAAGCCGCGCACGACGACCACGGAAGGCCTCGGCTGGCTGGAAAGCATCGCGGGCATAAAGCGCGCGCATGCGTCGGCCTGACAGCGCGGCGTGATATCGCAGCCTGATATCGCGGCCTGATATTGCGGCCTGAGCGCCACGCGTCAAACGAGCACATTTTCGAACCTCATTATCTGGAGACTTACTCAATGGCAAAGATCGGTTTCATCGGCCTCGGCATCATGGGCGCGCACATGGCGCGCAACCTCATCAAGGGCGGCCACGCGCTGTTCGTCAACGGCGCATACCCGGTGCCCGAAGATCTCGCCAAGACGACGACCGTCGTCGCCGATTCGACAGCTGTTGCGCAGGCGGCCGACATCGTCGTGGTTATGGTTCCCGACACGCCCGATGTCTCGAACGTGCTGTTCGCGGATGACGGCGTGGCGAAGGGCCTGACGAAGGGCAAGCTCGTGATCGACATGAGCTCGATCTCGCCGCTCGACACGCAGGCATTCGCGAAGAAGATCAACGAGCTGGGCTGCGACTATCTGGACGCACCTGTTTCCGGCGGCGAGATCGGCGCGCGCGATGCGACGCTGACGATCATGGTTGGCGGCCCGCAGAAGGCCTTCGATCTCGCGAAGCCGCTGTTCGATCTGATGGGCAAGAACATTTCGCTGATCGGCGACAACGGTGCGGGCCAGACGTGCAAGGTCGCGAACCAGATCATCGTGGCGCTGAACATCGAGGCTGTTGCCGAGGCGCTGCTGTTCGCCGCGCGTTCGGGCGCCGATCCGGAGCGCGTGCGCAAGGCATTGATGGGCGGCTTCGCGTCGTCGCGGATTCTCGAAGTGCACGGCGAGCGCATGACGAAGCGCACGTTCAACCCGGGTTTCCGGATCGAGCTGCACCAGAAGGATCTGAATCTCGCACTCGACGGCGCGCGCAAGCTCGGCATTGCGTTGCCGCATACGGCGAGCGCGCAGCAGCTGTTCAGCGTGTGTGCTGCGAACGGCGGCAAGGCATGGGATCACTCGGCGATGGTGCGCGCGCTGGAAATCATGGCGAATTTCGAAGTCGCGCAGGCGCCGGCAGCGGATCAGAAGGCTGCGTAATCACGCAGCGCAGGTGGGGCGCCTGATCCGGCGCGCGGCACGCATCGGATCGGGCAAATCATGTCGCTCTGGGCTGAGAGCGACAAGTGGGGTCCGCAGCGGCACCCGGCGATGCCGGGGAAGCCTTGGTCGGTCAGACGTCATCGTCGGGTGTCCTGCTGTGGTTTTGTTGTTTTGTCTGCGACGCAGTCGCCATTCTGGTTTTTTCTGTCTGCGACGCAGTCGCCGTTTATGTCTTGTATCGGCATCCGCGATTTGCCTTCGTGCTTCAGGCGTTGCCCCTGTGCGGGGCGGCACTTACTTTCTTTGCCGCCGCAAAGAAAGTAAGGGAAGGTCTGAACAACCCGTTTTCTGCCTGGGATCTCTAACTGGCACGCGCGCAGTGGAATTCGCGTCCTCATTCACGCTGTGTTGAACCGATGCTGGTCGCATCTTGCGCGTGGACGCTGCGCCTTTGGGGGGCGTCTTCGCCCTTCATTTCGCTTTACCGAGCACCCCGCGAGCCAGCCAGAGATTGATCAGCGCGAACTGCGTTTCGATCTGCGCCGTGTTTTTCGCCAGTCCCCGATACCGCGCCTTCAGATAGCCGAACTGACATTTGAGCACCCGAAACGGGTGCTCAACCTTCGCCCGCACGCCCGCCTTGAGCCGCTCGACTTTCTCGTAGATTCTGTCCAGCCGCTTGCTTTTGTCCAGCTTTCTTCGCTTGCTCGGCCTCATCGCCACGTGCCACTGGACGGCACCCGTTTCGCCTCGCTTCTCGATGCCCACGTAGCCCGCATCGGCAAACGCAACCTGCTCGTCGCCGTGCAACAGTTCATGCGCCACCGTGATGTCGTGAACATTTGCCGGCGTGCACTTGACGGTATGCACCAGCCCCGACTCCACATCGACTCCGATGTGCGCCTTCATACCGAAGTACCAGCTGCCGCCCTTTTGCGTCTGGCTCATCTCGGGGTCTCGCGTGCCAGCCTTCTTCGTCGAACTGGGTGCCGAAATCAGCGTTGCGTCGACCGCCGAGCCCACCTTGAGCATCAGGCCCTTCGCCTGCAGGATCTCGTTGACCGTCGCCAGCATTCTGGCCGACAGCTCATGGGCCTCAAGCAGGTGCCGGAATCGCAGGATCGTGCTCTCGTCAGGCAGGCGCGTCATACCCGTGCCCAGCAGCGCGAACTCCCGGTACAGCGGTATGTCGTGCAGCGCCTCCTCCATCGCCGGGTCCGAGAGACTGAACCATTGTTGCAGGAAGTGAATGCGAAGCATCGTCTGGATCGGAAAAGGCGGGCGGCCAGTCTTGCCTTTCGGATAGTGCGGTTCGACAAGCGCAATCAGCTTCTGCCACGGCACCACACGCGTCATCTCATCGAGAAACTCGCGCTTGCGAGTGCGCTTCGTTGACAGATCCAGACCAAGACCAAGTTGTGTCATCACGCCACTCCATGAATTCTCCTGATCCCAGGATAGTCCAACCTCACGTCAACGCCAGGACTTTTGCAGAGATTCCTAAGCAAAGAAAGCGGGCTAACACCGCGAATGCTAGTCGTTGCCTGCGGGCCCCCGACGGGTCCCGTACTCCACACGGCGACACAACATTTTGCGCGCGTTGCCAGCGTGCTAACTCGCGCCTCACCCACTTCACACTCCCGCGTCACGAATCGCGTTACCGGAACGTCCACCGCCGCCCAGGTGGCAAACTGTGTGTAGGCTGTCGCGACGGAAATCCACCACTCCGGACTGAAAAGCAGGATCGGTGTTGTAGAAGCGCCAACGTATGCGGTGCGACAACCTGCACACAGTTTGCCACCTGGGCGGCGCAGACGGTTCACTGCCGATGGCTTCTCCACGGGTGACTGGAGTGGGTGATGCGACTGTTAACGGCGCTGGCAACGAGCGTGGATTGGCGCGTTGCCGCGTGGAGTACGGGACCCGTGGGGGGCCCGCAGGCAACGACTAGAACTGGCGGTGTGAGCGGCTTTCTTTTGCCTACTTTTCTTTGCCGCTGCAAAGAAAAGTAGGTGCTGCCCCGCACAGGGGCGACGCCTGCAGCACCGATACGAAATCGCGGATGCCAACCCAACCCGGCAATAAACCAAAAAATGGCGACTGCGTCGCAGACAAAAAACAAACCTCAACGCCCGAGGCTATGAAATAAGCCGCCAGATTAGCCATATCATCGTCAGACAAAGGCTTAGCCACAACAGACATCATGTCATTCTGCCGTGCACCTGACTTAAAATCCTTCAAAGCCTTGACGAGATAATCCTCATTCTGCCCAGCGAGATTAGGCGCCTCGGGAATCTTGGCAATGCCATCCATCCCATGACACGCCTGGCACTGCACAGCCTTTGCGCGACCCTTCGCGCTATCCGCAGCATGCGCAGCACCCCCAAACGCCAGCGCCAGAACAAAAAGAAAAAGCTTCATTTCGCGTAAGAAATCCGATAAATGGCGCCGGCATAGTCGTCAGACACCAGCAACGATCCATCCTGCAACTGCTGCACATCGACAGGCCGCCCCATGTACTCCCCATTCGGCGTGAGCCACCCTTGCGCAAACACTTCCGTCTCCCCGACACTGCCGTCATCCTTGACAGGCGTGAACATAATCCGCGCGCCGACCGGTTTCGTGCGATTCCACGAGCCATGCTCCGCGTCGAAGATGCCGCCATGGTACTTGTCAGGGAACATCTTTCCCGTATAGAACGACATGCCAAGATCCGCCGCATGCGCCGCGTATTCGACCAGCGGGAACACCACGCCCGCGGGCGGCGTGTCGTTCCTGTACTCCTCCGTGCGCACCTTGCCGCCGCCGTACCACGGGAAGCCGTAGTTTGCGCCCGCCTTCGTCGCGTGATTCAGTTCACCGGGCGGAATGTCGTCGCCCATGCCGTCCACCTGGTTGTCGGTGAACCACAGCGTCTTGTCCTTCGGATTGAAATCGAGGCCCACCGAATTGCGCACGCCATGCGCAAACACCTCACGGTTCTTGCCGTTCTGATCCATGCGAATGATGCCCGCGAGACCGTTCCGGTCGAGTTCGCCGAGCTTGTCCTTCGGCGGCACGTTCCACGGCTGGCCCAGCGCGATATACAGCTTCTTGTCGGGTCCGACGCGGCAATAACGTGCGCCGTGATTGAAGCTCTCGAACTGCGTCGGAATCAGCTTGCCTTGCGGCACGACGACGGCGGCCGCCACGTCCGGCCCGCCCTCGCCGAAGAACTGCGCGGCAGGAAAGGCCAGCACGCGATTCTGCTCGATGACATACAGCACGCCGTCCGGCGAGAAGCACACCGCGTTGGGCACTTTGAACGTGACGGAACTCGCGAACTGCACGACGTCGTCGGCGACGCGCCGCTTGGTCCGGTCGGTCACCTGCCACACGCGATCCTTGCGCGTGCCGACGAACACCACGCCCGTCGACGGCTCGATCGCCATTGCGCGGGCCTCGGGCACGACAGCGTACAGGTCGATCCTGAAGCCGGGCGGCAACTTGATCGCCTTCAGGTTCTCGCGCAGCGCGTCCGCGCGCGAGCCCGTCTGCTGCACCGTTTCCGCGGGCCTGGTATTGCCCGTCGTCTTGAAGTTCGACAGCGTCTGCACATTGTCCTGCGCGGCATGGGCTGCGGGAAATACAGCGAGCGCCGCGCTGACGGCCAGCGGCAACAGCTTCAGGGATGCGTTCATCGGACGTCTCCTGGCATTCTGATGCGGTTTATTGGACCTGCGACAACGGGAAAGACATGAACGTGACGGCTGCGGCGATCGCCTGACAGGCCGTTGCAAGGACAACGGAAACCCCGTGCGATGCCATCTGGAAGCTTGCCTGACGCGGGGAAGCACGCACGGCTCCAATCGTCTGGCTAATGACTGTTATAGACGATGTGGAGTCAAACGTAAGGACGAATGCCTGCATCGCGCGAACGGCGATGCAGGCATCCGGATGCAGAGCGGATCGGGAGCGGCGATGTATCCGACGGGAGCGGTCAGGAGCAATCACGAACGCGCCGCCCTTGCGCCGCCCTTTCGAACGGAAAGATTCAGTAGGTATCGAAGATCTGCTGCAACGCGACCGGCGCCGTATGTCCCGCCGCGAGCGCAAGCATCAGCAGCACGCGCGCCTTGTATGGATTGAGCGCACCTGCCGTGACGAAACCGAGCGCGTCGTCGGAAGCTGCGCCGTTGCGCATTACGTGCCCCGAACCCACGCGCGACGAACGCACGATCGCCACGCCCTTCGCCGCGGCTTCGGCAAGCGCCGTCTGCACCGTCGCATGGATCGAACCGTTGCCCGTACCGGCGACGACGATGCCTTTCACGCCCGCCGCCACCAACGCATCGACGGCCACGCGCGACACGCCCGCATAGCTCGCAACGATTTCAACGACAGGCCAGGCCGATGCGACCGACTCGATCGCAAACGGCGTCGCGCGCGTATGCGGCCGCACGACGCTGCGCTGAAACTCCACGCGTCCGTCCTGCACCCAGCCGAGCGCGCCGATTTCGGGCGAATGAAACGCATCGACGGCATACGTGCTCGTCTTCACGACGTCGCGTGCGCTGTGAATGCGGTTGTTGAACGCGACCAGCACGCCCTGCCCTTTAGCTTGTGCGTTGCCCGCGACGGTCGCGGCGTTGAGCAGGTTCAGCGGACCATCGGCGGAGAGCGCCGACGAAGGCCGCATCGCCGCCGTCAGCACGACAGGCTTGTCGCTCTTGACGCTCAGATGCAGCAGATAAGCCGTTTCTTCGAGCGTGTCGGTGCCGTGCGTGATGACGACGCCGTCGATCTGGTCGGAAGCGAGCAGCGTGTTGACGCGTTGCGCGAGCGTGATCCACAGCGCGAGCGCCATGTCCTTGCTGTCGACGCTCGCGACCTGCTCGGCCTGCACGTTCGCCACCGAGGCCAGCGACGGCACGGCCGCAAGCAACTGACCGACGCCGACGACGCCCGCCTGATAACCCGATGTATTGGTCGCGTCGGGCGCCGCGCCCGCGATCGTGCCGCCCGTGGCGAGCACGGCAATGCGCGGCAGCGCGCGCGATGAGGTAAGCGTGGAAGTATTCATGGCGGCGATTGTAAGCGATGCGCGCACCGCCGCCATCGATGAAAACGCGAGCCTGCAACGGCCGGCCCGCGTTACATCGGCGCAATCAGGCTGCTTCGCGCAGCTGGCTCGCGATATCCGCTTCGTGCAGTTGCGGCGCGAACATTTCGATCAGCCGATACGCATACCCTCGCAGGAACGCGCCCTTGCGCAAACCGACCCGCGTCGTACTCGCTTCGAACAGATGTTGCGTATCCAGCGCGACAAGTTCGGTGTCGCGCTTCGGATCGAACGCCATCGCCGCGACGATGCCGATGCCCATGCCGAGTTCGACATAGGTCTTGATCACGTCGGCGTCGATGGCCGTCAGCACGACGTCGGGCAGCGCGCCCGCTTTCGCGAAGGCCTGGTCGATATGCGAGCGGCCCGTGAAGTCCTGGTCGTACGTGACGATCGGATATTCGGCGATCTCTTCGAGCGACAGGTTCTCGCGGCCCACGAGAGGATGCCCCTTCGGCACGACCACGACGTGATGCCACGAGTAGCACGGGAACGTCACGATGTCGGGATAGCGGTCGAGCGCTTCCGTCGAGATGCCGATATCCGCTTCGCCATTGATGATCATCTGCGCGATCTGCTGCGGGTTGCCCTGACGCAGCGCGAGATGCACCTTCGGATAAACCTCGGTGAACTGGCGCACCACCTTCGGCAGCGCATAGCGCGCCTGCGTGTGCGTCGTCGCGACGACGAGGTGACCGTTGTCCTGATCTGCATACTGGCGCGCGACACGGCGCAGGTTCTCCGCGTCGAGCAGCATCCGCTCGATCAGCTGATGCACGGCCTTGCCCGGCTCAGTCAGGCCCGTCAAACGCTTGCCGCGTCGAATGAAAATATCGACGCCGAGTTCGTCCTCGAGATCCTTGATCTGTTTCGACACGCCCGACTGCGACGTGTACAGCACGTTCGCCACTTCCGTCAGGTTCATGTTCTGCCGCACGGCTTCGCGCACGAAGCGCAACTGCTGGAAATTCATATCGATGTCTCCGGCTCGTCCAGAGCAGGTTTGTTGTTCAATGCCCGGTTTGAAATGCCATCGGCGCGTTCATTAATGCGCGGGGAATACGCGCAGCGCGCGCGGCACGGCCGTCACGCCATCGCCGACGTTCAGCTGCAACTCGCGCCATGCTTCGCGATCCAGTTCCGCTTCCAGCACATGCCCTTCGCGACCTTCGAGTTCGACGCGCACCGAGCCGCCGAGCGGCACCACGCGCCGCACGCCGACGACGATGCCGTCGCGATGCCCCGACGCCTGCGGATACAGCACGAGATCGTGCGGACGCACGTACGCGAACGCCGGGCCCTGGAAGTTCGCTTCGATCGTGATCGGCTGCGCCGCGCCGTCGACGACGAAACCCTTGCCGTCGACACTGCCATGCAGGCGGTTCGCCGCGCCGAGAAACTCGTACACGAACGAAGTCTGCGGATGGTCGTACACGTCCTGCGGACTGCCTACCTGCTCGACGTGCCCGTGATTCAGCACGACGATGCGGTCCGCGACTTCGAGCGCTTCTTCCTGGTCGTGCGTGACGAAGATCGTCGAGATATGCAGGTCGTCATGCAGACGCCGCAGCCAGCTGCGCAACTCCTTGCGCACTTTCGCGTCGAGTGCGCCGAACGGCTCGTCGAGCAGCAGCACCTTTGGCTCGACGGCAAGCGCGCGAGCCAGCGCGATTCGCTGACGCTGGCCGCCCGACAGTTCCGACGGATAACGTTGCGCGAGCCAGTCGAGTTGCACGAGCTTGAGCAGCTCATGCACTTTCGCGCGGATCACGGCTTCGGACGGACGCTCCTTGCGCGGCTTCACGCGCAGGCCGAACGCGACGTTCTCGAACACCGTCATGTGACGGAACAGCGCGTAGTGCTGGAACACGAAGCCGACGTTACGCTCGCGCGCGCCGACTTCCGCAACGTCCTGGCCCTGCAGCACGACCTGGCCTGCATCGGCGTATTCGAGGCCCGCGATCACGCGCAGCAGCGTGGTCTTGCCACAACCGGACGGTCCAAGCAGCGCGACCAGTTCGCCCGGCGGAAAATCGAGCGAGACGTTGTCGAGCGCGGTGAAATCGCCAAAGCGTTTTTGCAGATTGCGTACGGTGATACCCATCTTTGACAACTCTCCTTACTGAACCGGATTTGCGGTTGTTGCCGGTGTTGCAGCGCGCGTGCTCACAGGCCCGGCATGCGCGGGCACATCGCGCGCGCTCGCCAGTTCCGCCGACATGTGGCGTTCGGCGAGCAGCTTCAAACCGAGCGTGACGAGCGCGAGCAACGCGAGCACCGACGCCACGGCGAAGGCCGCCGAAAAGTTATATTCGTTGTAGAGAATCTCGACGTGCAGCGGCATCGTGTCCGTCTGGCCGCGAATGTGGCCCGACACCACCGACACCGCGCCGAACTCGCCCATCGCGCGCGCGTTGCAGAGAATGACGCCATACAGCAGACCCCACTTGACGTTCGGCAGCGTGACGCGCCGGAAGATCTGCCAGCCCGACGCGCCGAGCACGTGCGCCGCTTCTTCTTCATCGTTGCCTTGCGCCTGCATCAGCGGAATCAGTTCGCGCGCGACAAACGGGAACGTGACGAAGATCGTCGCGAGCACGATGCCCGGCACCGCGAAGATGATCTGCACGTTGTGATCGGCGAGCCACGGACCGAACCAGCCTTGCGCGCCGAACATCAGCACGTAGATCAGACCGGAAATCACGGGCGACACCGAGAACGGCAGGTCGATCAGCGTCGTCAGCAAGGCCTTGCCGCGAAACTCGAACTTCGCGATACACCACGACGCCGCCAGCCCGAACACGAGATTCAGCGGCACGGCGATCGAGGCCGTCAGCAGCGTGAGCTTGATCGCCGACACGGCATCGGGATCGGCGAGCGACTCGAAGTAAAACGCAATGCCTTTGCTCAGCGCCTGATAGAACACGGCGACGAGCGGCAGCACCAGAAACAGCGCGAGGAACAGCAGCGCGATCGTCGTGAGAATCCAGCGCACGACGCGCGGTTCCGTGACGGGATCGGGACGGCGTGCGGCATTCGCGTCGGTCGGCGTAGAGCGCGGCAGCACCACTGAATCCTGGCTCATTGCGCACCTCCCGTCACGGCTGCCGTCGAGGGTGCGACGGTCGGCGCGGTGCGTCCGCGGCTCGTGCGCCGTTGCAGATACCACTGCAGCGTGTTGATCAACAGCAGCATCAGGAACGACACGACCAGCATCACGACGGCCAGCGCCGTCGCGCCCGCATAGTCGTACTGTTCGAGCTTCGTGATGATCAGGAGCGATGTGATCTCGGACTTCATCGGCACGTTGCCCGCGATGAAGATCACCGAGCCGTATTCGCCGAGCGCGCGCGCGAACGCGAGCGCAAAGCCCGTCAGCAGCGCGGGGAACACGGCGGGCAGCACGACGCGCCGGAACGTCAGCCAACGCGACGCGCCGAGGCACGCGGCCGCCTCTTCCTGCTCGCGCTCGAACTCTTCGAGCACGGGCTGCACCGTCCGCACGACGAACGGCAAGCCGATGAAGGTCAGCGCGACCAGCACACCCGCGGGCGTGAACGCGATCTTGATGCCAAGCGGCTCGAGAAACTGGCCGATCCAGCCGTTGCCCGAATAGATCGCCGCGAGCGAAATCCCCGCCACCGACGTGGGCAGCGCGAACGGCAGATCGACGACGGCATCGACGATGCGCTTGAACGGGAACCGGTAGCGCACCAGCACCCACGCGACGAGAAAACCGAACACCGCATTGATCAACGCGCCGCCGAGCGCCGCGAAGAACGTCAGCCGGTATGACGCGAGCACGCGCGGCGAACTGACGGCGCGCACGAACTGGCTCCAGTCGAGCGTCGCTGTCTTGAGGAAAGTGGCCGCGAGCGGAATCAGCACCACGAGGCTCAGATACGCCACGGTGATGCCGAGCGTCACGCCGAAGCCGGGTATCGCGCTCGGCTTGCGAAAGGTCAACGTCGTCATGCGAAAGGCTCTTTCAGGTTAATGCGTTGCAATGCCTGTGCGGCCGCGTCTGGCCGAACGCACATTGCCGAAAGCGCGCCCGGGGGCGCGCCTTGCTCAAACTTGGCCGCTCGATGTGTTCACTGCGGCTGGTAAATCGAATCGAACACGCCGCCGTCGGCAAAATGCGTCTTCTGCGCGTTCGTCCAGCCGCCGAACGAATCGTCGACCGTGTACAGCTTCAGCTTCGGAAACTTCGACGTCAGCCCGGCGGGCACCTTGTTCGAACGCGGCCGGTAGAAGTTCTTCGCCGCGATCTCCTGTCCCTCTTCGCTGTAGAGGAAGTTCAGATACGCTTCGGCAAGCTTGCGCGTACCGTGCCGGTCGACCACCTTGTCGACCACGGCGACGGGCGGCTCTGCCAGAATGCTCGCCGACGGCACGACGATCTCGAACTTGTCCGTGCCGAATTCCTTGATCGACAGGAACGCCTCGTTTTCCCATGCGATCAGCACGTCGCCGATGCCGCGCTGCACGAAGCTCGTCGTCGCGCCGCGCGCGCCGGAATCGAGCACGCCCGCGTTCCTGTACAGCTTCGACACGAATTCCTTCGCCTTCTGATCGTTGCCGCCCGGCAGATGCGCCGCGTACGCCCATGCCGCGAGGTAGTTCCAGCGCGCGCCGCCCGACGTCTTCGGATTCGGCGTCACGATCGACACGCCCGGCTTCACGAGATCGTCCCAGTCCTTGATGTGCTTCGGGTTGCCTTTGCGCACGAGGAACACGATCGTCGACGTGTACGGCGAGGCGTTGTCGGGCAGACGCTTCTGCCAGTTCTTGTCGATGAGCCCCTTGTTCGAGAGCGCGTCGATGTCGTAGGCCAGCGCGAGCGTCACGACGTCGGCCTGCAGACCGTCGAGCACGGAGCGCGCCTGCGCGCCCGAGCCGCCGTGCGACTGCTTGAAGGTGACGGCCTCACCCGTCTTCGCCTTCCACGCCTTGCCGAACGCCTGATTGACGTCCTGATAGAGCTCGCGAGTCGGATCGTAGGAGACGTTCAGCAGCGTCGTGTCGGCATGCGCCTGCGCGATCATCCCGAACACCGACGCCGCGCCCAGCGCGAGCGCCGCGACCAGCCGCCTGGCTTTCCCTGCTCCTGCAAACCCCGTATTCCAAATACCCATCGACCTTCTCCGTCTTGTTGGATTGACTGCCCGCTTCCGCCTGTTTCCGCTGACTGCCGCGATTCGCCGTTTCTGAAGCGGGAAGCGGTTCTCGCGCTGCGCGTGTGTTGTTGTTGCATCAGTGGAGGCCAGTCTATCCAACGGCTTACATCATTAAAAATAATGTTTCTTCATTTTTTAATACGCAATAGTGGTAAAGGACGGCCCGGCGTTCGCGGAAGCGTCCGCGAGAACGTTGCGGCGCCGGCCTTCGACGCTCGCGCGACACCCGCAGCGACGAACTTAAAGTAAAGCTTGAAATGCGCCGGATACTGTATAAAAATACAGTCACCTGTCTATCCATACAGTGGCGCCATGACCAAACTCACCGCACGTCAGCAGCAGGTTTTCGATCTGATCCGCCGCGCCATCGAGCGCACGGGCTTCCCGCCCACGCGGGCCGAGATCGCGGCCGAACTCGGTTTCAGCTCGGCCAACTCGGCAGAAGAACATCTGCGGGCCCTCGCGCGCAAAGGCGTGATCGAGCTGGCGGCTGGCGCGTCGCGCGGCATCCGGCTAATCACGAGTCAGGACGACTCGCCGCACCAGTTCACGCTGCCGCACGCGAGCATCATGCAGTTGTCGCTGCCGCTCGTCGGACGGGTGGCTGCGGGCAGTCCGATCCTCGCGCAGGAACACATCTCGCAGACCTACACATGCGACCCGTCGCTGTTCTCGAGCAAGCCCGACTACCTGCTGAAGGTGCGAGGCCTGTCGATGCGTGACGCGGGAATCTTCGACGGCGACCTGCTCGCGGTGCAGAAAAAGAGCGAAGCGAAAGACGGCCAGATCATCGTCGCGCGTCTGGGTGACGACGTGACCGTGAAGCGTCTGAAGCGCCGGCCGAACGGCATCGAGCTGATCGCCGAGAACCCCGATTACGAAAATATTTTTGTTCAGGCCGGCAGCGCGGAATTCGCGCTGGAAGGCATCGCGGTCGGGCTGATCCGGCCGTCGGAATTCTAATTAGCTGAACACTGTCTGGAGAGACTCATGGAACGCTTTGCCCGCTTGCTGCCCTTTCGCCAGTTCGGTCGTTTGCGCCATCTGCGCAATCTCGTCCCTTGCAGTTCGTCCGGTTCGTCTGGTTCGTTGACGGCGCTTGCGTCGAGCGTCGCGCAACGTACGGCATCGCTGTTCGACGACGAGCCGCAACCGTTGCCGTCCGCGCAGCCGGCGTTCGCACGCGTGTCGCTGAACTCGGCGCTCAATGCGGAACCGGCGCGCCGCGCGCCCGTGCGTGTCTATCACGGTCCGTCGCGCCTCATCATGGTCGGCACCGTCGACGCCGTGTGCAACATGATCGATCGCGCAATCGCCGAGCAAGGCGACCAGCTGGCAAAGCAGGCGGCGTAAGCGGCTATCCGTCGTGCGTAGGCAAGCGCGCAATCCGGGCGCGCTCCGTAACGCCTGCTTGCAATCTTCGCGGGATCGTTTCAACGCCGATCGGGTCCACATCAGATCGAAACTGAAAACGGAGTGTCCCGCACAATGGCAGGTCTGGTTCGCATGAAAGGTAGGGTTGCCCGGCCGCTTCTGATAGCACTCGTTGCGATCATCGTTGTCGCTGCGCTCGGTTATGCGTACGCGTCGCCGTATCTCGCACTCGACCGGCTCAAACGCGCCGCCGATTCGCGCGACGTCGAAACGGTCAACGAATACGTCGACTATCCGGCGCTGCGCGAGAGTCTCAAGCTACAGGTCACGGGTCTGCTGACGCGTCGTCTCGACGTGCAGCACAACGGCAATCCGCTTGCCGCGATCGGCGCGATGATCGGTGTCGCGTTGATTGGTCCGCTCGTCGATGCGTATGCGACACCCGATGGCGTCGCCGCATTGCTCAACGGCATGCCGCCGCGCGGCGAACCGGGCGAGCGTCCGCCCCCGCCTCCCGACGCACAAGCCGGCAACGCGACGGGCAGCGAGCCCGCTGGGAATTCATCGCAAACGCCTGCGGCCGGTTCAGGCGAGGCCAACGGCAAGACACCGCCGCAGCCGCCGCAAACGACGGCAGGCTACCGCGGCATCAACGAGTTCGTCGTGAACTATCAGCACGGTGTCGGCGACACGCGCTATTCGGCGATCTTCCGTCGTCAGAATCTGTTTACGTGGAAGCTGTCAGCCGTCGACCTCAACGGCTGACGCAAGCAGCAACGTATAAAGGCGGCCGCATCAGGCGGCCGCCTGTTCCTCTTCAGCCGCCGACGAACACGCGACCAGAATGCTGCACGACACGCGATCCAGCAGCGGCGTGTTGCCCGCGCCCATCCACCAGCGCGACAGTCCCGTGCGGCAGCGATGCCCGACCACGACGAGATCGACATGCAGTTCGCTGGCGAGCGAAGCAATCTCGTCGATGGGGTGACCAAACGCGAAGTGCCCCGTCGCTTTCACGCCGCGCTCGGTGAGCCAGTCGACGCCTTCCTGCAGAATCTCGCGCGCGGTCTTTTCGAAGCTGCCGCAGGCCACGTCCGTCAGCAGGCCCGCGCTTTGCGCAATGCTCGAGCGCATGTCGACCACCGACAGCAAATGCGTTTCCGCGCCCAGATCCATCGCCAGATTCGCGCCGACGCGCAATGCCTTGCGGCCTTCACGCGAGCCGTCGTAGCACAGCAGAATCTTGTTGTAGCTCGCCATTTCGATTTCCCTCCCCCGCGACCATCGCGGTCTCGTTTGAATCATGGTGCGCCGCAATTCCACATGCAAGGGATGGAAAACGCTAAGTGCGGCGGGCCGCGCAGTCAGGCATGACGCGCTGCAAAATCGTGCACGGAATCCGCCAGGAAAGCGCATGCACGCGCCAAACGCGCGCCAGCCGATGCCCTAGAATAGGCAGCCGTCGCACGTATTGCATTCATCGCGCACACATTCAGGAAGCCTCCGTCTCGTATGTCTGAAGCCGCAATCGAATTTCATCAGGTTGAAAAGCGCTACGGCGAGAAGACCGTCGTCGATGGCCTGTCGTTTCATGTCCGCCCGGGCGAATGTTTTGGACTGCTCGGCCCCAACGGCGCGGGCAAAACGACCACGCTGCGCATGCTGCTCGGTATCGCCGCGCCCGATGCAGGCCGCATCCGACTGTGCGGCGAACCGATTCCGGGGCGCTCTCGTTTCGCACGGGCGCGTGTCGGCGTGGTGCCTCAGTTCGACAATCTCGATCCCGACTTCACGGTCCGCGAAAACCTGCTCGTGTTCGGCCGCTACTTCGGCCTGTCCGCCGCGCAGTGCCGCGCGATGGTGCCGTCGCTGCTCGAATTCGCGCGGCTCGAGAGCAAGGCGGATGCGCGCGTCGGCGAACTGTCGGGCGGCATGAAGCGGCGTCTCACGCTCGCTCGCGCGCTCATCAACGACCCCGACGTGCTGATCATGGACGAGCCGACCACGGGCCTCGATCCGCAGGCGCGACATCTGATCTGGGAACGGCTGCGCTCGCTGCTCGCGCGCGGCAAGACGATCCTGCTGACCACGCACTTCATGGAAGAAGCGGAGCGTCTGTGTCACCGGCTCTGCGTGATCGAAGAAGGACGCAAGATCGCGGAAGGCGCGCCGAATGAGCTGATCGCTTCGGAGATTGGCTGCGACGTGATCGAAGTGTTTGGCCCGGACCCCGCCACGCTGCGCGACGAACTGGCGCCCCTCTCCGTGCGCACCGAGATCAGCGGCGAGACGCTCTTCTGTTATGTCGACGATCCGCAACCCGTTCACGCGCTGCTCAAGCAACGCGCGGGGCTGCGTTATCTGCACCGGCCAGCGAATCTCGAAGACGTTTTTCTGCGCCTCACGGGCCGCGAGATGCAGGACTGAAGCAGCGCACGCACGGTTCCGAACTCATTTCCGATTACGCCAAATGGACGCACGCACCTACGATTCCCCCGAGCACCCCGCGTCGATGCGTGAGCGCTTCGCCGCGCTGCCCGCGAACGCCGTCAACTGGATGGCCGTCTGGCGGCGCAACTATCTGGTGTGGCGCAAGCTCGCGCTCGCGTCGATGTTCGGCAATCTCGCCGATCCGATGATCTATCTGTTCGGGCTCGGCTTCGGGCTCGGGCTGATGGTCGGGCATGTCGACGGCGTGTCGTACATTTCGTTTCTCGCGGCGGGCACCGTGGCCTCGAGCGTGATGATGTCGGCAAGCTTCGAATCGATGTATTCCGGCTTCTCGCGGATGCACGTGCAGCGCACGTGGGAGGCAATCATGCATACGCCGCTCACGCTCGGCGACATCGTGCTCGGTGAAGTCGTGTGGGCGGGCAGCAAGGCCGTGCTGTCGGGCGTCGCGATCATGCTGGTGGCGGGCGCGCTCGGTTATGCGAGCTTTCCGTCGATGCTGATCGCGCTGCCCGTCATCGTGCTGGCGGGACTCGCGTTCGCGAGCACCGCGATGATCGTGACGGCGCTCGCGCCGTCGTACGATTTCTTCATGTTCTACCAGACGCTGGTGCTCACGCCGATGCTGCTGCTCTCGGGCGTGTTCTTCCCGCTGTCGCAACTGCCGCCCGCCGCGCAGGTCGCGGCGCAGTTGCTGCCGCTCGCGCACGCCGTGGACCTGATCCGCCCTGCGATGCTCGACCGCCCGATCGACGACGCCGCGTTACATGTGGCCGTGCTGGCCGCGTATGTGGTGGTGCCGTTCTGCGTGTCGGCGGTGCTGTTTCGCCGGCGCATGATGCGCTAAGGGCGCCACGGCGCAGTCTGCGATGCGCGGCGGCGCCCCCGGGCGGATTGAATCGGATCACTCTTCGTCGTCGGACCAGGGCACGTCGACGTCCGAAATGAATTCGACCGTCGCGAACGGGCCGCCCTCCTGACGCCCGATCTTGCCGTCCGCGCGATGCCATTCCACGCGGAACATCGTGCCGGGGTCGTCCGAGCGCAGGCGCACCGTGCGCAACTCTTCGGGATCGGCTTCCTCGACGGGACCGTCGAGCGAAATCAGCAGCGCCTGCGGCCACAAGCCTTCGACGGGATCATAAATGCGGTCGCCGTCGGGAATCGACGTGTGCGCCTCGACGCCGATGGTCGCCGATGCATCGACGATCATCTTGCCCAATGCGCGCAGCACGGCCGTCGCGCGTGCCGAGTTGGCCTGACGAATGGCGAGATCCCCGCGCGTCAGCGCCTGCTCGAGTTTCGGATTGGTCTTTTGCTGGGCCATGCGATGTCCTGATTTAACGGGTTGGCGCCAAAGCGCCGTTTGTGCAGTTGAATGCCTCGTGGGGGCGTTATCGTAGCATTCGTCACACGCCGGCCGCGCCTTGCAGTGCAACAGGCATCGACCCGGTTCATCCCGGCCGCGCGCGATCGTCCGCTTGCCTCCCCAGTTTAGGACGAGTTTCGGAACAGCGGCGCCGCGTTTTATGCCGGACGCTTGCTCAAAGCCACTCAGAACCCGAGCGCGATGGCGAGCAGCCCCGCCAGCACGCCGAATGCAACCACGGCGACGGCCACGATGGTGAGCACGCGCGGGCGGAACGAGCGTGCGAGCATCGCCAGCGACGGCACGCTGATGGGCGGCAGCGTCATCAGCAGCGCGCCCGCGGGACCGACGCCCATGCCGAGCGACAGCATCGCCTGAATGATGGGCACCTCGCCCGCCGTCGGGATCACGAACAGCATGCCGGCGACGGCCAGCGCGACGATCCATACGATGTCGTTGCCGATTTCCGGTCCGACGTGCGGAAACAGCCACGCGCGTGCCGCGCCGAGCAGCAGGATCAGCACGATGTATTCCGGTACGAGGCGCACCGCCATCCGTACGAAGATCGACAGCCAGCGGGCGAAAGGATTCCCCGCGCGTTGCCCGTCGACGAGTTCGACGAGGCGCGCGTCGGCTGCCTGCGCTTCCGTGGGCGTCACGAGGCGGTTCACCAGATAGCCCAGGCCGAACACCATCGCCACCCCGAGCACGAGCCGCAGCCCGGCCCATTGCCAGCCGAGTACGAAGCCCATGAACACGAGCGTGGCCGGATTGAGCACCGAATTGCCGAGCCAGAACGCGATCGCGCCGCCCGGCGAAGCTTGCCGCTCACGCAATCCGGCGACGACGGGCGCCGCGCAGCAGGTGCACATCATGCCCGGCAGCGCGAGCAGGCCGCCCGCGGCGACGCTGCCGAAGCCCGTCTTGCCGAGCAGTCGCGCGACCCAGTGCGCGGGCAGAAGCGCCTGCACGGCCGAGCCGAGCAGCAGGCCGAGCACCATCGCCTGCCAGATCGCCTTGCCGTAAGCCAGCGCATAACTGAGGGCCGCGTTCCACGACGGCGTGGGCGGGCTCGCCGCCGTGCCCATCAGGATCGACGCGCCGATCGAATGCGTCGACGCGGCCGTGAACGCGCGGTGGTAGTACGGAAACCATTTGACGTAGAAAAGCCCCACGATCGCGAGCAGCACGAAAATCGGCCAGGTCGAGGCGGCGGGCGAGGAAGCGGGACGCGTGGTGTTCATCGGCGTGAGTGGTGATTCGGGTCGTTCTGTTGTGGGGTGCGGCCGCCGCACGCGAGGACGTGCGCGGATTGTGCGCGGATTGCGCGCGGATAGTGCGCACTGTACACGGATAGACGCGAAATCGTAAAAATGGGGACGCGCACCCGCTGGCTTCTGAGGCGAGCGCGCCATCGTACGCGAGTCGCCGTGGCGGGGTCACGCTCACGCGTCGTGCGCAAGCGTTCTGCTGGCGTCAGCGCACCGCGATGGCATTGTCGCGGCGCACCGAGCTTCTGCCGGTCATGTCGAGACGGGCAGTCTGCGCTCAGGGCGCAGGATTCGGCTGCAGTTCGTGCAGCGCGTCGATCTCGGCGAGCGCTTCCGGCGAGAGCTTCACGTCGACGCTCGCGATGTTCTCCTTGAGCTGATCAAGCGAGGTCGCACCGATCAGGTTGCTCGTCAGAAACGGCCGGCTGTTGACGAACGCGAGCGCGAATTGCGCGGGCGACAGGCCGTGACGCTTCGCGAGGTCGACGTAGCGCGTCGTCGCCTGCACGGCTTGCGGCTTGCTGTAGCGCTGGAAGCGTTCGAACAGCGTGATGCGCGCGCCCGCGGGACGCGCACCGCCCTCGTACTTGCCCGACAGCCAGCCGAACGCGAGCGGCGAATAGGCGAGCAGACCGACATGCTCGCGGTGCGAGAATTCGGACAGCCCCGCTTCGAACGTGCGGTTCAACAGGCTATACGGATTCTGGATCGACACGATGCGCGGCAAGCCGAGCTTCTCCGACGCGCGCAGGAATTGCGCAACGCCCCACGGCGTTTCGTTCGACACGCCGATATGACGCACCTTCCCTTCCTTCACGAAGTCGGCGAGCACGGCGAGCGTCTCTTCGATAGGCACCGTGTACGCGTCGTCGATCCACGGATGCGCGGGGCGGCCGAACGTCATCGTGCTGCGATCGGGCCAGTGCAGCTGGTACAGATCGACGTAATCGGTTTGCAGACGCTTCAGGCTGTCGCTCAGCGCCTGGCTGAGATTCTTGCGGTCGTACTGGTTGCCTTCGCCGCGGATATGGCGCGGGTTGTGCGGCTGACGCGCGGGGCCGGCAATCTTGGTCGCGAGGACGATCTTGTCGCGCATCGAGCGATGCTGCGCGATCCATGTGCCGATATAACGCTCCGTCGAGCCCTGCGTTTCCGGACGCGGGGGCACCGGGTACATCTCGGCCGCATCGATCAGCGTGATGCCCTGGGCGAGCGCGTAATCGATCTGCTCGTGCGCCTCGCGCTCCGTGTTCTGCTCGCCCCACGTCATCGTGCCGAGACCGATCAGGCTGACCTGTATGTCCGTATCGCCGAGCTTGCGGTATTCCATCGATTCTTTCCTGTTCGTGTTTTTACGGTTGATCCATCGGTAAACGGCGAAATTACCACGTCCTCCCGGATCGCGTGCGTGGATAGAATGTCGTCTGGTCGCGAGCGCACGCAGCCCGTTTCGATGCGCTTACAACCTTCTTCGGAGCGTCATGTCGATGTCAGATACGCCGTCCAGGTCCGCCGTTCAGAAGAACCGACGGCAGTCGCCGATCGTGACGCTCGCGGGCGCGGCGTATTTCATGGAGAACCTCGACGGCGAATACGTCATCTGCGGTAACGCAGTCGCGATGATCGTGCGAGGTTATCGTGCACACTCACGCAGATGACGATGGGCATGGGGTCGCACCCGGCGCTGCATGGGCACGATGCGCAACGGGCTTGATTGCGTATGACTGCGCCTAAACGTGGTTCCTGATTCTGGATTTGTGGATTGCGCCTGACGATGAATGTCGAACAGTTTGAATTACTCGTGACACGCACGATGCCGTACGGCAAATACAAGGGGCGCGTGATCGCCGATCTGCCGGGACATTATCTGAACTGGTTTGCGCGCGAAGGATTTCCGCCCGGTGAGATCGGCCGGCTGCTGGCGCTGATGCACGAGATCGATCACAACGGCCTGAAGGGATTGCTGGAGCCGTTGCGCAAGCGGTGACGGATGTCTGCAATGCGAAGCGGGCTTTCGATCTTTTCGAACCCGCGTCGACTCGCTTCATGCTTCATCGAGGCACAAAACAAAAACGGCATTGCGATTGCTCACAATGCCGTTTCTGAATTCTTTGGGGTGGCTGATGGGACTCGAACCCACGACGACAGGAATCACAATCCTGGACTCTACCAACTGAGCTACAGCCACCACTGCACTACACCTTCGCTGCTTGCCACCGAGCGGTGCTCAGCAACGAAGAAGCGAGATTATACAAACACGAATCGTATTTGCAAAGCCCTTTATTCAAAGATTTCGCTGGGCTCGCGCAAATGCTGTCGCGCTTCATCGAAAATCGCGAGATCGCGCGCTGCCAGCTTCTTGTTATCCGACAGCACGCGCCGCCATCCGCGCGCACCCGCGACGCCGCGATACAACCCCAGCGCATGGCGCACGATCGCCCCCAGGTACGTGCCGCGCGCGAGTTCGGCGCGGCAATACTCGATCAGCTGCGCTTCCGCTTCTTCGCGCGTCGGCGCGGCATCCGTCGAACCGTAGAAACGCGCGTCGACATCGGCGAGCACATATGGGTTGTGATACGCCTCACGCCCCAGCATCACGCCGTCGACGTGCTGCAAATGGCCTTCGACTTCGTCGAGCGTCTTGATGCCGCCGTTGATGATGATCTCGAGCTGCGGGAAGTCGCGCTTCAAGCGGTACGCGTAGTCGTACTTGAGCGGCGGGATTTCGCGGTTCTCTTTCGGGCTCAGGCCTTTGAGGATCGCATTGCGGGCATGCACGATGAAGACTTCGCAGCCGGCCTCGGCGATCGTGCCGACGAAGTCGCGCACGAATGCGTAGTCCTCGACGTCATCAACGCCGATCCGGTGTTTGACCGTCACGGGCACCGACACCGCATCGCGCATCGCCTTCACGCAATCGGCGACGAGTTCCGGCTCTTTCATCAGGCACGCGCCGAATGCACCGCGCTGCACGCGCTCCGACGGGCAGCCGCAATTCAGGTTGATCTCGTCGTAACCCCACTGCTCGCCGAGTTTCGCCGAACGCGCCAGATCTTCCCGCTCGCTGCCGCCGAGTTGCAGCGCGACGGGCGCTTCGTCAGCCGTAAATGCGAGATGACGCGCGACGTCGCCATGAATCAGCGCGCCCGTCGTCACCATCTCCGTATACAGCCAGGTATGCCGGGACAGCGTGCGGTGAAACGAGCGGCAGTGGCGGTCGGTCCAGTCCATCATGGGCGCAACGGATACGCGACGGGGACTGACAGTAGGCTTCGAAGACATGAGACGGCGAACCAGAAAGAAGAAACAGCAGAAGAAGAATAAACAGCGAACAACGAACCCATAATTTTACCGCAAGCCCGCCGCGGCTCCCTCGTTCCGCGCCGCAACACCCCGGAAGCCCATGATTTCCCTGAGGTTTTTCCGGTCGTCACGCCCCGCTTATCAGGGTACATACACGCGAAACGCCCGCCCGCCGGGCCTCCAGGCATTGTTTCCGATCGCAGAATAGTAATTTCAAATTATCGATACAAAAATTCAATAGTAGGGGTATACACTGGCTTCCATCGACGTTGCGAACACAGTGCCACGAAGCAGACACCGGCAAAACCGCAACGTCTTACTGAATCAAACATTACGGAGAGTTCACCATGAAGACCAAGCTTATCGCCGCAGTTCTGATCGCCGCTTCCGCCACGCTGGCAGCTCCCGCTTTCGCAAGCGGCTACGGTCCGGCTCCGCATTACAGCCCGACGGCCGGCGCACCTGCTTCGCAACAAGGCCAGAACACGCAGACGCTGGCAGCGGAAGCCCAGCAAGCCAACGCAGTCGCCTACGGCGGCGTGCAAAACGGTTCGTCGCAAGCTGGCAAGCATGAGCCCGTGACGGGCCCGGGTTCGGTGTTCTTCGGCCACTAAGCCGAAGGCGAGGCATCGCCGGCAGCAGTTCTCGCAGCAGGCAGTACCCAGCAGTATCGAGCAGCACTGGTAGCACGCAGTACCTGTAGTGGCAGTACGCAGTCTTGAAGTTGCAGTCCTGGCAGTGGCAGTACGCAGTCTTGAAGTTGCAGTTCCAGATGTAGCAGCAGGCAGTACCGCAGTTGAAGCTTGACCTGAGTTGTGCCGTACCGTTGATGGCGAAGTAGCAGTATCTGGAAGTATCCGCAGTTTGAAGTTGCCGTACCCTGAAAGTACCCGCAGTTCGAAGTTGCCGTACCCTGGAAGTACCACGCAGTCTGTTGTTGCAGGTGTAGTTCAGCCGGATGTTCTCCACGGAGCATCCGGCTTTGTTTTTGTTGCTGCGGGAATGTGCCGCCGTTCAACCGCCGGCGGCCAGCAGCTCGACGTCGATCGCCTCGCGCGCCGCGCGAAAGCCCGCCTCGGCCGCCGCGTGCTCAGTCGGCCAGAATCCGTCGATGTGCACCAGCCGCCAGTCGAGCATCACCGTATCGCGCTTCAATACACGGAAATGCGCTTTCACGCCCGTCAGCACCTGCTCGACGGCAACTTCCATGTCGAAGTCCTTGTAGCGATCCTGGTAGTCGCCCATGTCGATGCCTTTCGGCTCCATCGCGCCTCCCTTTCTCGTCCGACCGCCCCGCCTGCGCGCCGCGTGCGTCCGGGCGCGCCCAGCCGAAATCAGTCCGTAGTCAATCGCAATCGCCCGACAGGTATTTCCGGCCGTCACAGGTGATTTCGACGCCCGTTCCCTTCCCGGCCTTCGCCACCAGCCCCGCGCCCAGCAATTCCTTCTCGACGACAGGCTCGACGGCGGGCGGCGTCTGCCCCGTGCCGACGTCGTTCAGTTGCCGCAGCGTATCGATCGCATCCGCACTCAGGGACTTCGTCATCGCAGCCTCCGCATTCGTTGGCGGCGCGCCGCCCGTATGGCAATGCGCCAGTCGATGTCCAATTCATGCTAGCACTTCCAGCCGGGATTGCCGGACGCATTGCGCGATGCGCATCAGGTAAAGGGGCGGCCAAAATTGGCACGCGATCTGAGGGCTGGCACGCGCATAGCGACAGCCCCGAAAACCAGCACGGAGATCGCGATGATTCCGACGAAGATCAGCTTCCAATGCCGCACATGGGCGCCGCTCGGCGGTGCCATTTTGCTCGCTGCATCAGCAGGCATGGCGCAGATTGCGTGGGGCCAGACCGTCGCGCCGCAGGCGCCGGGCGCGCCGATCGTGAAGCCGCCGCCCGCTGCCGCTTCGGGCGCGGCGAGCGTGACCAATCCCGACAACATGCCCGTCAAGAAGCCGCGCAAGCAGCCCAACGACGACATGTCGCATAGCCCGCCTGCCAGCGCGACGAACGCGAAGTAGCGGACGGAATTCCGACACGCGAGACCACCTCACAAGCCAGTCGCGCACGTCGGAAAGAAGCATTACAACCGCGCGATCGACACCTCCGTCGATTTGACGAGCGCGACCACTTCCGCGCCGACCTTCAGTTCGAGTTCGTCGATCGAGCGCGTCGTGATGACCGACGTGACGATGCCGAACGGCGTATCGACGTCGACTTCGGACACGACGGGTCCGCGGATGATTTCCTTCACTTTGCCTTTGAACTGGTTGCGTACGTTGATCGCGGAAATGCTCATATCGGATAGCTCCGTGGGTCGATGAAAAAGTGGCCGGGCGTCTGCATCGGTCAAACCGTCGTCAAACCGCCCAGCGAAATTCGCGTGCAGGCACGCCATGCGCGTTCGTGTCGAACGACGCGTGTTCTTCCGTTGCGCGTGTCTTCATCACACGCTGCAGCACGCGTTCTTCGAGCCTCGCGAAGGCGGTCGACGCCCGTTCGCGCGGCCTCGCCAGCGGTACGGGCTGATCGAGTGCGATCCCGCCTTCTTCGATCAGCAAAATGCGATCGGCGAGCGCGACGGCTTCCTGCACGTCGTGCGTGACGAGCAGCGCGGTGAAGCGATGCTCGCGCCACAGCCGTTCGATCAGCGCATGCATCTCGATGCGCGTCAGTGCATCGAGCGCGCCGAGCGGCTCGTCGAGCAGCAGCAGTTGCGGCCGATGCACGAGCGCGCGCGCCAGCGCCACGCGCTGCCGCTGGCCGCCCGACAGCTGCGCGGGCCAGTCGTTCGCGCGCTCCAGCAGGCCGACTTCGGCGAGCACGGCGCGCGCATCGTCGCGCGACGACCGGCCGAGCCCCAGCATCACGTTCTGCAGCACGGTCTTCCACGGCAGCAGGCGTGCGTCCTGGAACATGATCCGCGTGTCGAACGGCTGCGCACCGTCCGCGCGTTTTTCGAGCGTGCCCGAACTCGGCGCTTCGAGGCCGGCAATCAGCCGCAGCAAGGTCGACTTGCCGCATCCGCTGCGCCCGACAATCGATACGAAGCTGCCGCGTTCGATCGACAGATCGAAGTCCGCGAGCACCGCGCGTTCGCCATAGCGTTTGCCGACGCCGCGCAATTCAACCGAGATGTCCTGCGGCTCACGCGCGGCCTCGCGCAGCGCGGCGCCCGCGCCCGGTTTGGCGATCCCGTCGTGCAGCGACACGGCATCGCGTTTCACGGATGCGGCGGCCGCTTCCGCCGCCGTGCGATCGTGCGTGCGCGGCTGCTCGAGTTCGGCTTCGAGATCGGCGCCCGCGACACCGCCATACGATGCGGACAAGGTGCTGGCGCTCATGCTTTTCCTCCTCGTTGATACGCGGGATGCCAGCGCAGCGACACTCGTTCGAGCCCTTTCGCGAGCATGTCGGCAAGCTTGCCGAGCGCCGCGTACAGCAGAATGCCGACCACGACCACATCCGTTTGCAGAAACTCGCGCGCGTTCATCGTCAGATAGCCGATGCCCGATTGCGCGGAAATCGTTTCGGCGACGATCAACGTCACCCACATCAGTCCGAATGCGAAGCGCACGCCGACGAGAATCGACGGCAGCGCGCCCGGCAGGATCACGTCGCGATACAGCGCAAAACCCTTCACGCCGTAGCTGCGCGCCATCTCGATCAGATTGGCGTCGACGGAACGGATGCCGTGATACGTGTTCACGTAGATCGGAAAGAACACGCCCAGCGCGACGAGAAACAGCTTCGCCTCTTCCTCGATGCCGAACCACAGGATCACGAGCGGGATCATCGCGAGCGCGGGGATGTTGCGGATCATCTGCACGGTCGTGTCGAGCGCGATGTCGACGGGCCGGAACAGACCCGTCGCAAGCCCGAGCACGAAGCCGATGCCGCCGCCGATCGCAAAGCCCGAGACCGCGCGCCACGTGCTGACTTTCACGTCGGCCCACATCTCGCCCGATTTGATCAGCGACCACGCGGCCTTCACGACGGCGAGCGGCTCAGGCAGCACGCGCGTCGACAGCACGCCGCTGCGCGCCGCGAGTTCCCACGCAAAGAGAATGGCGAGCGGCACGATCCACGGCGCAATCTTGCGCGCGAGCGGCGCAAAGGCTGCGATGGACGCGAGCCTCACGCTCGCATAGCGGTTGTCAGAAACAGTCGACATCAAGCAGGACTCCTTTGATCAAGCGACGCGTGGCGAACGCGTATCGAGCGCGTGGCAGCGCACGCCACGCGCCTCGCCAGAAGCCAGTCAGCTTTGCGATGCCTTCGGCGCATAGTGATTGCCGACGATTTCGCCGAACGGCCCCGACAGCGGACCGCTCGCCTGCGCGCGCCGGCGGCCGGGCAGCAGCGGGAACACGAGTTCGGCGAAGCGGTACGACTCTTCGAGATGCGGATAGCCGGACAGAATGAACGTCTCGATGCCGAGTTCCGCGTACTCCTGCATGCGGGCCGCGACCTGCTCGGGACTGCCGACGAGTGCCGTGCCCGCGCCGCCGCGCACGAGTCCCACGCCCGCCCATACGTTCGGATAGATCTCCAGTTCCTTGCGCGAGCCTCGCTTGCCGCCGTGCAGCGCAGCCATGCGCCGCTGGCCTTCGGAATCCATCTTCGCGAACGCTGCCTGCGCGGTCGCGACCGTCTCGTCGTCGAGCTTGCTGATGAGTTTGTCGGCGGCCGCCCACGCTTCGTCTTCCGTCTCGCGCACGATCACGTGCAAGCGAATTCCGAAGCGGATCTTGCGGCCGTGCTGCGCGGCGCGCGCGCGGATGTCGGCGATTTTCTTCGCGACGGCTTCGGGCGGCTCGCCCCACGTCAGGTACGTGTCGATATGCTCGCCCGCCATCTCGTGTGCGGCGGGCGACGAACCGCCGAACCACAGCGGCGGATGCGGATCCTGCACGGGCGGATACAGCAGCTTGCCGCCCTTCGACTTCAGATGCTTGCCGATGAAATCGACGCTTTCGCCGTTATGCGCGCTCGTCAGCAGTCCGCGCCAGATGCGCAGGAATTCGTCGGTGATTTCGTAACGCGTGTCGTGATCGACGAAGAGACCGTCGCCTTCGAGTTCGGTCGCGTCGCCGCCCGTCACGACGTTGATCAGCAGACGCCCGCCCGACAGGCGGTCAAAGGTCGCCGCCATGCGCGCCGACAGGCCCGGCGACGAAATGCCCGGACGGATCGCGACCAGAAACTTGAGGCGCTTTGTCGCGGGAATCAGGCTCGACGCGACGACCCATGCGTCTTCGCACGAACGGCCCGTCGGCAGCAGCACGCCCTCGTAGCCGAGCGTATCGGCCGCGACGGCGATCTGCCGGAAGTAATCGTAGTCGGCGGCGCGCGCGCCTTGCGAGGTGCCGAGATAACGGCTGTCGCCGTGAGTCGGAATGAACCAGAACACATTCATGTGCTGCTCCTGCGTTGTTCGTGTGGTGTCGATGCGCTTGCGTTTTGCACAGGCGTGAGCGCGCCCTGCCGCGCACGCGCAGCGCATCGAAAACGGATGAATGAAGAAGACCGCGTCAGCCGCGACAGCGAGGCGGCGTGTGAAATGGCCCGCGAATTTCCCAGCAAATTTGCCAGCGAATTTGCCAGGTTCGCGGGCGGATGCCGCGCGCCGCGGACCATGCGGCCGGGCACACGCGCGTGAGCATCGGATGGGGCATCGGATGGGGCATCGGATGGGGCATCGGACGGGACATCGCGACGGGTTCTCTCAAGTGAATCGATATGATTGGCGCACGCCGAGCGCAGTCAGCGACATGCGCGATGCGTGCTGGAGCAACGACATCGCGCCTGTTGCGCATGCTCCGCCGCCTGCATGGGAAAACAGTCTATGGACCGCGCTCTTTCTTTTGAACGATTTTTTTGAGCTTAGGTTTTCCACTTTCGTGATTTACCTGACGCCGCAGCATACGTCGCAAAAGCGCACAGCACGCATGCCAGCGCACCAAAACCCGCGCCCGCCGCCGATATAATGGCGCTCGTTCCGATCAACCTGCACGGGCTGCGCCAACCCAACGACGCCCGGCGACCGCCGCTGTCAAGCATGCAAAAAATTATCCTGCCGTTCGTGTCCGGCTTTCTGGCGTCGCTGTTCTTTCACGAGTCGACGCTCGCACTCCTGCACGCCGCCGGCCTCATCGACCCGACAGGGTTCTCGACGGCGCCGTTCGTGCCCGTCGGCTTGCCGGAATTCATCGCGAACGCGATCTGGAGTTCGGTGTGGGCCGTGCTGATGGCATGGCTGCTGCGCGTGTCGCCCGAACGGCCCGCGCCGTGGGTTCAGGCGTTCGTGTTCGGCGGCATCGTGCTGACGGCGGCGAGCGTGTTCGTGGTCGATCCCATTCGCGGCATCTGGCCGTCGGGCAACATGCTGCCGCGCCTCGCGCTCGGCTTCGCGTCGAATGCAATGTGGGGCTGGGGCGCGCTCGTCTTCATGCGCGCCTTCATGACCAGCGAGGACTGAGCGCCCCGCTGTTTTCCTTTTTATCGTCAGCCCTGCAGATCCCTCAGCGGATGCTCGTTCGCGGGCCACGGGCTCTCGAACATCGTCTCGACGTCAGCACGCGTCACGTCTTCGATCCGTGCAAAGCGCCACTTCGGCTGGTTGTCCTTGTCGATGATGCGCGCGCGGATACCTTCCGGCGCGTCGCCGCGCTCGAACGACGAGCGCGTCAGATCCAGATCGCGGCGCAGGCACTCGGCCATCGTGCCTTCGGCGCGCGTCACCACTTCGAGCGATACGGCCATCGACAGCGGTGAGCGTTCGCGCAACAGCGCGCCCGTCTGCTCGGCCCAGTCCGCATACGCGCAATCGCCTTCGAGATCGAGCGAGCGGATGATCTGCGCGACGTCGGGCAGCGCGAAGTGCCTGTCGATCAGCACGCGGGCGTCGGCGAGCGGCGAGACGTCGGGCAACGGCGTCACCCTGTGCGATTCCGCCTCGTGCTGCACGCACGCGACCACGTCTGCGCCCACTTCGAAGGTCTGCGACTTCAGGCGGTCGATCAGCGCGGGGATCGCTTCGTCGGGCAGAAACGTATCGGCGAGCCCGGCGTAGAGCGCATCGGCGGCGCCGATGATCTCGCCCGTCACGGCCAGATAACGGCCGATCGCGCCCGGCGTGCGTGCGAGAAACCAGCCCGCACCGACATCGGGAAACAGGCCGATGCGCGTTTCCGGCATCGCCATACGCGTCGACGACGTCACCACCCGCAAGCCGCCCGTGCGATGCGCGCCCTGCGAGATGCCCATGCCGCCGCCCATCACGATGCCGTTCATGAACGCGATATACGGCTTCGTGTAGGTGAAGATCGCGTGATCGAGCCGGTATTCGTCGATAAAAAACGCATCCACGGCATCGCCGTCGCCGCGCCGGAACGCGTCATACAGATAGCGGATGTCGCCGCCCGCGCAGAACGCGCGCTCGCTCGTGCTGCGCACGACGACGGCGAGCACGTCGGGATCGTCGCGCCATTGATCGAGAGCCGCCTGCATCGCGCGCATCATGCCCAGCGACAGCGCATTGAGCGCCTTCGGCCGGTTCAGCTCGATGAAGCCGATGCGGTTGGCGACATAGGCGGTGAGTTCGTCGGAGGCGAAGCGCGATTCGGGTGTCGACATGGCGTGTGCGTGAAGCGGTTCAATGGATGTGCGAGGCCAACGGTAGCACGCGTCATGAACTTCTTCAGTGAAACCGGCAGCGGGGTTGCGCGGCAGCGTGCGCGGTCCGCCTAGTTCGCAGCGCCGTCTTTGGGTGGCGTGTTGCGGCGCGGCCTGAACGGCTTTGCGTTCGGCCCGGCTGGATCGGCGGGCAAGTCTTCGCCTGACGCTTCGTGCGTCGCAGCCCCGGCGGCGCTGGTATCGCTCGCGTCCGCCCCGAACCACGCGACAAGCGCGGCATCGATCACCGCGTCGAGCGGCGCACGCGGAAACACGGGGCAAGTCAGGTGCAACGCGACGATGCCATGCATCGTCGCCCAGAATGCCTCGGCGCACACCTGACTGTCCGGTGCGCCGCGCAGACGGTCTTCCGCCTTGAGCGCATCGATCGATTCGACCATCAGACGAAATGCCGCGTCGTCGGCATTCTCGGCGGCATCCGCGCCCTTCTCGCCGGCGAGCGCAGCGCCCGTGTACGACGGGTCTTCCATGAAGATCAGCCGGTACGTCTGCGGATGCGCGACGCCGAATGCGACGTACGCGCGGCCGATCGCCTTCAGCCGCGCGGCGGGATCGGCGATGGCGACGAGCGGTTCGATGCTGGCGAGCAGTTGCGCGTAGCCCTCCGCGCACAGCGCGCGCGCGATCGCGTCGCGGCTCTCGAAGTGCAGATACAGCGTGGCGGGCGAGTATTCGATGGCGTCGGCGATCCTGCGCATGGACAGTGCGCCGAACCCTTCACGCATGACGATGCGCCGCGCGGCATCGAGGATGCGTTCACGCAGTTCCAGTTTCTGGCGAGTCTTTCTTTCGGCGATTCCCATGCGGGCGATTTTCAGGTTGACAAACTGAAAAGTCAAATTAAACTGAACACCATTCAGTAAACGGTGTTCAGTAAATTTCTTTTGATCAGTCTGTCGCCTGGAAGTCACTCGAAACCAGGCGCGTTCGATGGGAGACGTCATGGAAAACGCAGCACAGATCGGACTGTTCGGCGCAGCGGGCGCCGCCGGACGCAGCATCGCCCACGCGCTCGGCGCGACCGGCCGCCGCTATCGCGTGATCGGACGTGGGCGGGAAACGCTGAAGGCGTCGTTCGGGCACGATCCGCTTGCGGAAATCGTCACCTGGAACCCGGATGAGCCCGCGACGATCGCCTCAGCGGCGGCGGGCCTGCAGACGGCCGTGTATCTTGTCGGCGTGCCGTATCACCAGTTCGGCAAACATCCCGTGCTGATGCAAAAGACGCTCGACGGCTTGCGTGCCGCGGGCGTGCGGCGCCTGATCCTGATTGGCACGGTGTATCCGTACGGGCGTCCGCGCACCTTGCCTGTCGCCGAATCGCATCCGCGCGAGCCGCATACGTTCAAGGGCAAGATGCGGCTCGCGCAGGAAAATCTCGTCATCGACGCGCACGGGCACGACGGACTCGAAACGCTCGTGCTGCGTCTGCCCGACTTTTATGGCCCGGGCGTCGAGCGCAGCTTTCTGCATGGCGTGTTCGAAGGCGCGGCACGCGGCGCGCGTGCGCAGATGATCGGTCCGATCGACGTGCCGCACGAATTCGTGTTCATGCCCGACGTCGGCCCCGTCGTCGAGCGGCTGTCGCGTACGCCTGAAGCATTCGGCCGCGTGCTGCATCTGGCGGGCGCGGGCACGATCACGCAGCGCGAAATTGCTGAGCGCGCGTACGCACTCGCGCAGCGCGCGCCGAAGCTGATGGTGGCCGGCAAGACGATGTTGCGCGTGATGGGTCTCGTCAACCCGATGCTGCGCGAACTGGTGGAGATGCACTACCTGCTGACGGAACCCGTCGTGCTGGACGACTCGGCGCTGACGAGGCTGATTGGTCCTGTCGTGAAGACGTCCTACGAGTCGGGTATTGCGCAGTCGCTCGCAGCCGCGCAGCGCGCCGTGCGGCACGCGGTCGCGCAGGCGGCGTGATCGATGGCGCCGGTTTCAATCGCGTTTCGTAGACTGCGCGTTATCAGGTGCCCGCCAGATTGCCGGGCGGAAAGTGACCGCTCTTGAGCAGAACGGGCGTGCCGTTGCTAATCAGCAGATGCTCGCGCGCGACGGCTTCGATACGCTCGCGTCCTGCATCGAACGCACGGCGCCAGCCGTCCGTGTCGCTCGTGTCGGCGCCGAAATGATCTTCGAGCGCTTCGACTGAAATCGCGCACGGCACCCGCTCGCCATCGACCAGCGCCGGAAACACCAGCGTCAGGTTGAAGTCACGGTAAGCGGGCGCGTCCGTGAGAAAACGAATCTCCATGATGACCTCATCGGGAAAATCCGGCGTGATGGGCGAGTGGCCGAATGCGCGCGTGGAGAAACGCGGCAGGCGGCCGACAGGCCCTAGCGGCGGGCTTTATGGTACTCGTAGCGGTATGCGGCGGTCCAGCGCGGTCGACGGAAAACGCCTCACGGGAGCGTCGCACATCGCCGGCGACGTCGCCGCGCACGCCCGATGAGCGTGCCCGGCAACCGTTTCATTCGCCGTCCAGCAGCCGGTCGACATACGCACGGCCTGCTTTCTCGACGTACAGCAGCGCTTCGTCTTCTGTCGCAAAGCAATGCTCGTCGCCGATTTCGATCAGCGTTTCCATCCGGTGCGGATCGTCGGGACCGCGTTCCGAAAGACTGACGGATCCGACGTACACCCCTTCCTGCTCGCCCGCGCGCCGCGCCTGCTCGTGCGGCGGCACGAGCCGCGCCGACGCGCTGATGTAATAACCCCGGTAAGGGCCGCTCACCCGCTCTGCCATATTCGCCTCTCGTTCGATCTTGCTGCAAGTCATGGAATCGACAGCACGCGGCACGCCACGTGCAATACGGGTAAGTCTTCGCGTCGCGCGATAAGTTCGATGCGCGTTCGGTGCGCGGCGCGCCGGCTCGCGCGACACTGCCTTTGCCTGCAATTTCCGGACGAGAACCGACGATATGGGAAAATATTTTCTTCGAGAGCGCGAGATCGCCGAACCGGACGCTGCCAATGCGTGGTTCGCGTACGCGGCAGGCCATGGGATGGACATTCCGAAGGCGATCAGCATCTGGGAGGACGCCGCGACGAACGAAGGCGCCGAAAGCCGGCGCCTCGTCGGGCAGGCAGGTATCCGTGTCGATCTGTCGGAAGCAGGACACATGGGCCTCAGGCCCGAAAGTCAAGGCACCTGAGCCTTCGCTTGAGTCGTCGCTTGAGCCTTCGCTTGAGTCGTCGCTTCAGACTCGCGACGGCGTCATGTCCCGTTCCACGGTGCCGGGTCAAGGCGGCTGATGACACGCCGCCCGGCAGTCCTTGCTCGCAGCTCTCCCGTCACACCCTATTTCTGCAAGGAAACACAATGAAGTCGACCGAACGCCGCGCGCGCCAATCACTTGTCTCTCACGCGATCCGTGCCGCCGCGCTGCCGCTCGCCGCACTCGCGATGGCGAGCCTGGGCGCCTGTGCGTCGTCGAATACGACATCGCTGATCAATCTGCCGAACGGCGAAACGGGCTTCGCAATCAGTTGCAGCGGCGCCGACGCAAGCTCGAGCTGGGCCTCGTGCTACGTGCAGGCCGGCAAGGCCTGCGGCGCGACGGGCTATGACATCGTATCGAAGGACAATGACGAAGGCGGCACGTCGGGCGGCAGCATCACGAACGTCGTATCGGCGAACGTGAAGGGCCGCTCGATGGTGATTCGCTGCAAATGATTCGCCGACGATACGCGACGCGACGCGTCAATGCGCCTGCATCTTCGAAAACAGATTCAGCACGACGACGCCCGCGACGATCAGGCCGAGCCCTGCAACGGCCGCGAGATCGGGCACCTGCCGATACATCACGATGGCGACCAGCGTGATCAGCACGATGCCCACGCCCGACCAGATCGCATACACGATGCCAACGGGCAGGCTCTTGAGCGTCAGCGACAGGCAGTAGAACGAAATGCCGTAGCCAAGCAGCACGACCGCCGCGGGCACGAGACGCGTGAAACCTTCGGACGCACGCAGCGCCGAGGTCGCGATGACTTCGGCGACGATGGCGATCGCGAGCAGGACATAAGGAGGCACGTGCATCCGTTATGCCTTCGCGAGCGCGAGCTTGCTGTGGTCGTGACCGAGGTGCGCGCACAGCGCCTCGACGACGAGTTCGTGATCCGCTCGCTGCGGCAGACCCGACACCGTCACCGAGCCGATCACGCCCGCGCCTTTCGCGATCAGCGGAAACGCGCCGCCATGCGCTGCGTAATCGGATACGGGAAGACCGTGCTTGTCGGCGAGCGTCGCGTTCGACTGCTGCAGGTTCAGGCCGACGGCATACGAACTGCGCCGGAAATGCGCGACGGTGTTGCCCTTGCGGCGCGCCCAGTCGACGTTGTCGGGCGTCGCGCCCTCCAGCACCGAGAAGAACAGGGGTTGACCGAAAGTGCGGATGTCGATCGCGAGTGCGAGGCCGCGCGCCTTGGCGATCTCATGCAGATACGCGCCGAGTTGCCATGCCGTATCGGCGTCGAAATGAGGGAAGACGAGCGCGTGTTCCTGCGCGGCGATCGACTGCAAATCGTGAGCGATGTCCATGACGTGTCGAGAGAGCATTGAAGGTAGCGGTAGCGCGCCGCGCGCGATACGACGCCTCGCGCGGCACGGAAGAACGGCGATTCTAGCGCAGGCGTACGACGCTACACGGTCATGCTCTCACAGCTATGGGAGATGTTGATTGCGCGTGTCGCGGCGAGCCAGATGGCCGTCGCATTCCGCACTTTCATGTCGATTCTTAAAAACTGATTGCATCGAGAATGCGTTTGCCCTATACTCTTTTCTTCGACGGACGCGGGGTGGAGCAGTCTGGCAGCTCGTCGGGCTCATAACCCGAAGGTCGTAGGTTCAAATCCTACCCCCGCAACCAGTACTTACTGGTCACATGCTCCAAAAGAACCGTCGCACCATCAAACCCGCCAATGGCGGGTTTTTTGTTTTTGAATCGTCGAATTCTTCGATGATGCGCATTGGGCATGACAGCGGACGTCGCCTGCCGCACAACTCGCCTTCCCCGCCCGTCATCGTCAAAGCGCAGCCCGGTGATACACTCCCATCACCGTTCTTCGTCCCCTCTCTATGAAATTCTGTTCCGTCTGCGGGCATGCAGTGAGCCTGAGCATTCCGCCCGGCGACAACCGGGAGCGCTTCGTCTGCGCGAGCTGTGGCACCGTGCACTACCAGAATCCGCGCAACGTGGTCGGCACTGTTCCCGTCTGGGACGACAAGGTGCTGCTCTGCCGTCGCGCGATCGAACCGCGCTACGGCTACTGGACCTTGCCCGCAGGCTTCATGGAAATGGGCGAGACGACGTCCGAGGCCGCCGCGCGCGAAACGCTGGAAGAAGCCGGCGCGCGCGTCGAAGTGCAGAACCTGTACACACTGCTGAACGTGCCGCACGTGCATCAGGTGCATCTGTTCTATCTCGCGCGTCTGCTCGATCTCGAGGTCGAAGCGGGCGAAGAAAGCCTCGAAGTCCGCCTCTTCGAAGAACACGAAATCCCATGGGGCGACATCGCGTTCCCGACCGTCGCGCAGACCTTGCGCTTCTTCTTCACCGACCGCGCGTCGGGCAACTACGGCCTGCACACGGGCGATATCTTCCGCTCGCTGCGCGACGGCTGACGACTGCTGTCGCATGGTTCCCTGGCTAGGCCCCGACGATCCTTTCCCGCCCGTCGAGCGCGCGCTGTCCGCGTCGAGCGGCGCGCCCGGCCTGCTCGCGGCGAGCGCGGACCTGTTGCCGTCGAGACTCATCGACGCGTACCGGCGCGGCATTTTTCCGTGGTATTCGGACGGCCAGCCCGTGCTCTGGTGGACGCCCGATCCGCGCATGATCCTGCGTCCGCGCGAGTTCAAGATCTCGCCTTCGTTGAAAAAGACGCTCAAGCGCGTGCTGCGCGACGACACGTGGGAAATCCGCGTCGACGCCGACTTCCCCGCCGTGATGCGCGCCTGCGCGCTCGCGCCGCGTCACGGCCAGCGCGGCACGTGGATCACGTCGGACGTGATCGACGCCTATTCGACGCTGCATCGTCGCGGCGATGCGCACAGCATCGAAACGTGGCACGAAGGCAAACGCGTCGGCGGCTTGTATGGCGTGTCGTTCGGCAAGATGTTTTTCGGCGAATCGATGTTTGCGGAAGTCACCGACGCGTCGAAAATCGCGCTCTCCGCGCTCGTCTTCCACTTGCGACGTCATGAAATAGAAATGATAGACTGCCAGCAGAACACGTCGCATCTGGCGTCGCTGGGCGGCCGCGAGATCGCGCGCAAGGCGTTCGTCGCGCATGTGCACGCGGCGGTCGACTCGGCGCCCATCCCCTGGTCGTTCGACAAGACAGTCCTGCGCGATCTTTTTGCGCCGGCGGCGTGATGCACGCAGTGCCGAGGCCGACGCCGCTGCGTGAGCGACGCCACGCATCATGGACGTGTCAGTCGGGCACGCTGCAAGCTAAATTCGAGCGTATAGCCCGATATTTAGCGGGATGTTTAGCCGCATGTTTAGCCGGATAGCCAGCAGCGCGCCGGATTGGCAAAACCAGAAACGCTTCGAGAGCTGCTAACGTGACTCACCCGAATGAGCTGCCGCTTTCACCGCTTTCGGCGCTGCAATTCTATGCAACAGCGCCTTACCCTTGCAGCTACCTGGAAGGGCGTGTCGCGCGCTCGCAGGTTGCGACGCCCAGCCATCTGATCAACTCCGACGTCTACACCGAACTGGTTCGCGCAGGCTTTCGCCGCTCGGGCGTGTTCACCTACCGGCCGTATTGCGACGGCTGCCGTGCTTGCGTGCCCGTGCGCGTGCCCGTCGACCGCTTCACGCCGAACCGCACGCAGCGGCGCGTGTGGAAAAAGCACGGCGGCCTGATCGCGACCGTCGCGCCGCTGCACTACGACGAAGAGCACTACGCGCTCTATATGCGCTACCAGTCGGCGCGACACGCGGGCGGCGGCATGGATCGCGACAGCCGCGACCAGTACGAGCAGTTCCTGTTGCAAAGCCGGATCAACTCGCGCCTCGTCGAGTTCCGCGAGCCCGCCAATCCCGGCTATCTCGGCCACCCCGACATGCCCGGCACGCTGCGCATGGTCAGCATGATCGACATCCTCGGCGACGGGCTGTCGTCGGTGTACACGTTCTTCGATCCCGACCAGCCGCACACCAGCTTCGGCACCTACAACATCCTCTGGCAGATCGAGCAGGCGCGCAGCCTGAAGCTGCCGCACGTGTATCTCGGCTACTGGATCCGTGAAAGCCCGAAGATGGCTTACAAGGCCAATTTCACACCGCTCGAAGGCCTGTTCGACGGCGCGTGGAAGGTGCTCGATCCCGCCGCGCCCGATCTCTCCCCCGCCGAGGCCGCGAAAGGCGGCACGCGCGGCCTGCGCGTCGAGCGAGGCTGAAGCGCGGCGCGCGGGATATCGGCAACCCGCGTACGAAAACCACGCCCGAAAACCGAAACGCCATCGCCGCCGTGCCGACCCGCTAAAATAGCGGGTTCTCATTTTTCAGCCGCCAGGCGCCCCGCCGTGTTCAGTTCCCTTTATCCGCTCGTACGCGCCCAACTCTTCCGCATGGACGCGGAAGACGCTCACCACCTGACCCTGCGCCTGCTGGGCGCCGCCGGACGCACGGGCGTCGCGGGCATGCTCGCGCCGCACGTGCCCGATTCGCCGCGCACCGTGATGGGTCTGACCTTCAGGAACCCCGTCGGCCTCGCGGCGGGGCTCGACAAGGATGGCGCGTGCATCGACGGACTGGCTGCCCTCGGCTTCGGATTCATCGAAGTCGGCACGGTGACGCCGCGCGCGCAGCCCGGCAATCCGCGCCCGCGCATGTTCCGTCTGCCGCAGGCGAACGCCGTGATCAACCGGATGGGATTCAACAACGCGGGCGTCGACCAGTTCGTGAAGAACGTGCAGGCTGCGCGCTATCGCGGCACGCTCGGGCTGAACATCGGCAAGAACGCCGACACGCCGATCGAGCGCGCCGCCGAAGACTATCTCTATTGCCTCGAGCGCGTCTATCCGTTCGCGAGCTACGTGACGGTCAACATCTCGTCGCCGAACACGAAGAATCTGCGCCAGCTGCAAGGCGCGGGCGAACTCGACGCGCTGCTCGCCGCGCTCAAGGACAAACAGCAGCGCCTCGCCGACCTGCACGGCAAGCTCGTGCCGCTCGTGCTGAAGATCGCCCCTGATCTCGACGACGAACAGGTGAAGTCGATCGCCGACACCCTGCTGCGTCACCAGTTCGAAGGCGTGATCGCGACCAACACGACGCTTTCGCGCAGCGCCGTGCAAGGTCTGCCGCACGCGGACGAAGCAGGCGGCCTGTCGGGACGCCCGGTGTTCGATGCATCGAATGAAGTGATCCGCAAGCTGCGCGCGGAAGTCGGCAGCGACGTGCCTATCATCGGCGTGGGCGGGATTTTCTCGGGCGCGGACGCGCAGGCCAAGCTCGACGCGGGCGCCTCGCTCGTGCAGCTCTATACGGGCTTCATCTACCGCGGCCCGGCCCTCATCTCCGAATGCGCGCAGGCGCTCGCCCGAAGCGCAGCGTAAGCATCGCGAGCCTTAGCGCGCCGCTACCGCATCGAGCCGCGCGCCGAACCGGTCGAAACGCGGCCGGTAGTAATGATCCGGGTCGAGCGAAAACGCGACGCGGCGCGTGCGGCCCATCAGTTCTTCGCGCGGAAAGAAGCCGAAATAGCGCGAATCGGCGCTGTCGTCGCGGTTGTCGCCGAGCATCAGGTACTCACCCGCCGGCACCGTCACGGGGCCGAACGAGCGGCGCGGGCTCGGCGCAAGCTCCGACAGCCGCACGGCATGCGGCAAGCCCGGCGGCACGCCCGCGAAGCGCTCGGTCAGATAGTCGCCGGGCGACACGGCATCGCCCGGCAGCGGCGCAAGTGCGAGCGGCTGATAGCTTGCCCGCGTGCCGTTCACGTACAGCACGTTGTCGCGCATCGCGACGACGTCGCCGGGCAGCCCGATCAGACGCTTGACGATCAGCTCCTTCGCGGCGGACGAATCGATCGTCACGATGTCGCCGCGCTGCGGCTCGTGCAGATGCGCGATCGCGATATGCGTGAGCGGAACGCGCAGATCGTAGGCCATCTTGTCGACCAGAATGCGGTCGCCTTCGCGGATGGTCGGCAGCATCGAGCCGCTCGGCACCACGTTCCAGTCGGCGATCGCGCTGCGAAACAGCACCATCAGGAAAATGAACGCGACGAGACTCTTGTACTCGCGCCACAGTCTGGCCAGCATGCGCATCATTGCGCTCCTCGCAATCGACATGGAAAACAACCTGGATACGTGATGGGAAACGAACGTAGCCAGCGGGGTTTTCATCCCGAACACCCAGAACCGGCCCGCGCCGATCCTACCACTGCGCGCCCTCGCCGCGCAGTTTCACTCGCACGGGAAGCGCAAGCCTAGCGCCGCGCGCGCCGCATCGGCCATCGCAATCATCTGGCGCGATTTCGCGTGCGTCATGACGGGGCTTTCGAGCAGTCCTGCGCGGATCAGATCGCAGAAATGCGCCGTCTCGTAGTTCAGTCCGCCGCCTTCGAACGGCGCATCGAGTTCGACCACGCGCCCGTCGACGTAGCGCACCGTCGCGCGCGCCGGGTTCCACCAGTTTTCGTGAATCGTGACGTTGCCGCGCGTGCCGGCGATGAACGCATCGCCCTTGCCGAACAGATCGAGTCCGCAAAAGATCTGCGCAATGCCTTTCTCGTGCCGGCTGTTGACGCTCGCGAACGTATCGACGCCCGTCGCGCCCAGACGTCCGTGCGTCTGCACATCGAGCGGCGCGCCGAGCCAGTCGACGGCGAGAAACATCTCGTAGATGCCGATATCGAGCAGCGCGCCGCCTGCGTGCTCGAACGACAGCGACGGATGATCGTCGGGCACGCCGGGCACCGAGCAGCCCGCGCGCACGAGGCCGATATCGCCGATGGGATTGGCGGACAGATGCTCACGCAGTTGCTGGTAGAGGGGATAGAACGGCGGCTTCATCGCTTCCATGAAAAGCCGCTGCGAAGCACGCGCGCTCGCGACGACGCGATCGAGTTGCGCCGCATTCACCGTCGCGGGCTTTTCGCACAGCACATGAATACCGGCTTCGAGCGCGGCCGTCGCGTAATGCGCGTGACTATCCTGCATCGTCGAGATATAGAGCGCGTCGATGCCGCTCTGAAGGAGCGCGTCGAAACTGTCGAGGGCCAGTCCGCCATGCTGGTGCGCAAACGTTTCGGCGGGCGCGCGACGGCGAGACCAGACCGCCGTCAGCTGCGTATGGGGAACATGCGCGAGGCTTTGCGCGAAACGATGGGCGATGCGGCCTGTGCCAACGATGCCCCAGCGTATCGCCGCGGGATGCCCCGAAGGGTGATGGGTTGCTGCGTGATTCATCGGTTGCGGGAAGTATCCATGCAGTGCGTGACAGCCGACATTGTCGCCGATGTCGCGTCCCGCCTTGCCGGACAGATCTTCCACGGCCAGCCGATCCCGTACCGCAACCTGAAAACCTCCCAACCTGATACAGCCCTGCTTTGCCTTACTGCTCGGCCGGCGCTGCCGGTGTCGCGGGTGTCGCGGGTGTCGCGGGCGCGTCGGGCACAGCCGCGCTCATGCGGCTCATCGAGAAATCGATCAGCGCAATCGACCCGGCCTCCGCTTCTTTCGCGTCGCGACGCTCGATGGCGTCGACCACGCGCGAATGCAGGCGCACCGTTTCTTCCCACGCGTCCGGCGGCAAATCGACGAGCGGCTTCAGCGCCGACAGCGCACCGCGAATGATGGCCGCCATCTGCTGGAAGAACTGGTTGCCGCTCGCAATCACGATCCGCGTATGCAGCGCTTCATCCGCAGTCTGAAGACCGGGCTCGCCGGGCGGACTGTTGCGCAATGCCTCGAACGCATCGCGAATCGCTGCGATGTCCGAAGCATTGCCGCGCGTCGCCGCCTGCGCGGCTGCACGCGGCTCGATCAGCACGCGGAACTCGATCACGTCGCGCAAGAACGTCGGATCGGGCTTCGCGCGAAAACGCCAGTTCACGACGTCTTCGTCGATCATGCGCCAGTCGTGCATCGGCCTGATACGCGTGCCGATCTTCGGCCGCACGTCGAGCATGTGCCGCGCGAGAAGCATCGACAGCGCCTCGCGCATCACCGTGCGGCTGACATCGAATTCCTTCGACAATACGTCTTGCGGTGGTAACACCGCACCGTATTTCTCTTCGACGATCCCGGTAACGAGGCCATCCATGACCTTGCTGACCAAGGACCGCTCTTTGTTGGTTTGTTCCATCATGCTTCTCCCCGATGCGGCGTTTCTCGCCTGCGCTGAATGTTGATCACGTGCCCTCGTGTCACTCTTTATTTTGTGAACATTACGTTGCGTCGCTTTATCTGGTTGCGCCAGTCGGGAAACCACCCGACAGGGTATTCCCTCCGAGGAATTGTTTCTTTCGTGTAACGCCGCGTGAAGCGAAGTGCCGAAGCACAACGCAACCGCTCTGCGCAATTGGGAAAAATTGCATCGAAAGTACTGCACGCATACGTCTTATCATCCACTGCGGTTACATTCGTTACGTTTGTTACCAATCGAATCAATTAGCAGTCCACATTCTCCGAGCGCGTCGTTCATGTGACTCGTCGGCCTGCGCATCGAAGCACGAAGTCCTTTGATCAACATCGATGCCATTGAAGCAAACCGCGAACTTCCTGCTCTGTACGAGAACACACGTTGCACGCCGAATTCGTCTGCTGAGCCACAAGGAATCGCGACGCGGGCCGATGGAATCGACGGGGGTGACTGACTCTACAACCCGTCGAGAGCGGGCGCAGAAGAGCGCCGCATGCGTCGTCGAGGAATTTGCCGTGCGCGGACGGACGCGCGCAGGCCTGCATCCGCGCGTGCATGATGTACGGTCGGATCCCGATGAATCGACGTCGGTAACGGCTTTCTCATCGATGAGACAACCCGGGCGAAGCGCGATCCTCGCGACGCCCCTGCTTGCGGATCGATCCGGCTCGCGTCGAGGTGTGCAGAATCGCAATGTTCACGACGCGTCACGCGGCGCGCCGCCCGCTTCGCCCGGCCGTCGTGGCGCTTCCCCTGCCGTTTGCGTACCGTCGCGTACCGTTCGCATGCAGGCGACCGACCGCAAACCACTTGATCGACGTCATAACGTCGCCAGGCGCCACATCCAAACGTTTGCGCTTCCCTCACGTTTGTACCGTCGCTTCGTCCGATGAATAACGCCAGAACCCAACGCTTGCACCGCGAACCGTTGGAATTGATCAGACGCATTCCGCTTTTGCGACGTCGCGATTTGAGAAAAATCGGTCTTCGGTGCGGCAGTACACAAAATGCGTGGAACACATCTGAATCAATTCTTGCTCGGCTTCAAAACAGTCTTAGAAGGGCGTTTCGGGCACGAGACATGCCAGAACGCATGCGTCCCACACGCTTCGCGTTGTTTTCAAGTTGCGCAAAATCAGGGAGTTAGAACGCCTGGTTAAGATGTTTTCTCGAATAGCACCGAAAAAACGCTGTTTGCAGATTTGAAACAAAACGGCGCGTTTGCCCCCGTCAATGCGGCGGGCGCGTGACGCTGCGCCGCACCGGTACTCATTCTCCTGTGGATTGGCACGGTCCTCGCTAAATGGATTGCGCAGCGAAAGCCACGACGATGCACACATCCAGAACAACCATCGACGAGGGCTGACGGGGCCGGTCTGTACGATTCTCGCCGCGAGCCACGCGGCAAGGCAGTGAGAACGCGCAGCGCCGGGTTAAAAAGACAAGGGGTCGTGCAGGGCACGGCTTCACGCGAGGACCGATCATGTTGACGCTTCAATCCGATCTGCACGGCAACCATTTGCTCGGCGCATTGCCATCTCACGAGTGGCAAGCCATTGCCCCCCATCTCGAACTCGTCCATCTGCGCACTGAACAGTTGCTGTGCGATTCCGGACAGCGCATTCACCACGTCTACTTCCCGACGACGGCCATCATCTCGATGCTGTCGACGATGGAAGACGGCGGCTCCGTCGAGATCGCGGCCGTGGGCCGCGAAGGCATGACGGGCGTGCCCGTGCTGACGGGCGGCGAAACGATGCCGAACCGCGTGCAGGTCCAGTGCTCGGGCTTCGCGTACCGGATGACGGCACAAGCGCTGCGTCAGCAATTCGCCCGCTCGGATTTCCTGCGCCGCCTGATGCTGCTGTACATGCACGCGCTGCTCACGCAGGTCGCGCAGACGGCCGCGTGCAACCGGCATCATTCGTTGAACAAGCAACTATGCCGCTGGCTGCTGATCGAAGTCGACCGCGTTGCGTCGGACGATCTGTCCGTCACGCAACAGCTGATCGCCGACATGCTTGGCGTGCGCCGCGAAGGCATCACGGAAGCGGCAGGCAAGCTGCACAACGACGGCCTGATCCACCACAGCCGCGGCCACATCCGCGTGCTCGATCGCAAGGGTCTCGAAGCGCGCGCCTGCGAATGCTACGGCCTCGTGAAGCGCGAATTCGACCGCCTGCTGCCGCGTCTGCGTGAAGCCGAGACCACCGTTTAAATCGGTGCCAGCGGGCATCACATCGAATCTCGCGCAGTACAGGACCGTTGCACGAGCATCGGCAACCGCCAACCTCAAGGAAGCCCCGCGTTTCGCGCCTGCGCGGCCCATGCCGGCGTCTCTCGGGCACCGTCTCTCGGACAGCGTCTCTCGGACAGCGCCTTTCGGGCAGCGGCGAGCGTGCGGCCGCGTGCGGCACCGATTTTCATCGTGACGACGCCGACCGTTGTGCGCGAAGCGGGCGCGCGTCACATGCCGCCGGGCCCGCCTTCATGTGCGACCTGCTGCAGCGCGCCCGGGCGAGTTCGTTGCGCCGGCAACGGACCGATACGTCACGCACCCGATGCGACACCTGACGTGCACGCGCTTTAATTCCTTTGATTCGTCGACCTCGAATCACGACGCCGGCGCCGTTTTGCCGCTATGGGCGCGACGCGCGGCATGTTGCATCGAATCGCTAAAAAAGAAGCGCTACCGAACGCAACCAAAGGCCGGCCGTCGAAGCGCCGATCACGTCAACGCCTGGCTGCGTGTATCGCTACTGAAACACCTCTCGCCCCGTGCAACATGTTTCATGGCGGGCACCGGGACTCGCCGCGCCATGCAAGCGAATGCATCGAGCCACAATATCGATCCGGTAGAATCAACAGGCGCCCCGTCAGTCGAACAGGCTTTCCATGTCCCCTTCCCTTCTCAGCCCGCCATCTCCGCAAGAAGTGCATGTCTGGCAGTGGGATCTGGATGTCTCCGGCGGTAGTTTCGACGGGCACTGGGACACGCTCTCGGCCCAGGAACGCGAGCGCGCGAACCGATTCCTTCACGAACTGCATCGCCGCCGTTTCGTCGCGGGGCGCGGCGAACTCCGGCGGCGACTCGGCTGCTATCTCGGTGTGTCTGCGCGCGAGGTCGCCATCGACTATGGTTCGGATGGCAAACCCTTCTGCACGATACAGCCGCCTGGCTGGACCCTCTGCTTCAATCTCAGCCACAGCGAGAACGCGGCGGCGCTCGCCGTCTCGAATGGTTTCGAGATCGGCATCGACGTCGAACTGATCCGCCCGATCGAGGAAAACCTGCCCCTCGAAGTGTTCTCCGCTCAGGAACGCGTCCAATTCGCCGCGTTGCCGGAAGCCCAACGGCAACACGTTTTCTTCGAAAGCTGGGCTCGCAAGGAAGCCTGCCTGAAAGCGCTCGGCACCGGTTTCATGATCGCGCCGACGCATTTCGAGTTCGATCTGTCCGTTCGCGGCGACACCACGCCGCGCCGCGTCGGCGGCGATCCGGCAGAAGCGGCCCATTGGGGGGTTCGCGATCTCTCGCCGAGCGCCGTCTGCGCGGGTGCGGTGGCGGCCCGCCGCACCGGCTGGACGATCGTCCGGATGAATTGACGGACGGCGTCCGCGGCGCCCCGCAACCATTCCACGCAGTCCTAACAAGATCAAGGCGAATACCGACGCGGCTCTCTGTGCGGCCTCGCACACACGTCGCCGGTTATCACCTTGATTCACCCCGATTTCCGCCGACGCCGCATTCGCCAGCGCACCGCTTTCGCATCGAAAGACAGAAAGCGCCCCCGGGCTGTCGACGCGCCAACGTCATCCCGAACCTCGTCCCGAACGTCATCCCCAACCTCACCGCCCGCTCGCCCCGCCAGACACGAACGGACGAGCCTGATCCCCTCTGGGCGCGGCTCTCCACACAAAGTGTTGTTCAAACGCCTGTGTGTGCGAAGGCGTACGGATACGTATGACAAGGGCGTTTAACGTTCCATTACCGCAAATTTCGCGTTCGGATCACAGGTCAGGCGCGCAGATCGCCGCGCCGCCTGTTTTTCCCGTGACCGGTCGCCGTGATGTGCGCTCGCTGCGCGCTAGTGTCAGACGTAGCTCGGCAAGGCCTTCATTTAATTACTGGAGAGCGGCAAATGTCACACAGAGGTGAATTTCCAGGCAACTTGCCGAATGGGACAGGTCATATGCCCGGCGTGGCAGCGCGTTTCGACGAAGTCTGTGCGGAGTTTGCCGATCATCTTGCTGTGATCGATTCGACGGGGGAAGAAAGCTACGCCGCCCTCGGCGAACGTTCGGCGCGTCTTGCCACCGTCCTGCAAGGCAAGGGACTGCAACCCGGCGAGCGCTGCGCGATCATGGTGCCGCGCAGCCGCGACACGCTTGCGCTGATCCTCGCGATCCTGCGCGTGGGCGCTGTCTACGTGCCGCTCGATCCCGCCTATCCGCGCGCGCAACTCGACTTCATCGTTGCCGATTGCGCGCCCAGGCTCATCATCGCCGAAGGGTCGGCGCTGGCGAGCGTCGGCGATCTGAACGGCGTGCTGGTCGATCTCGCCGACATCGCGGCGGCGTCGGAGGCGGCCGATCCCGCACCGCTGCATGCTTCGCATCGCGACGACCCGGCGTACATCATGTACACGTCCGGTTCGACAGGCAAGCCGAAGGGCGTGATCGTCCCGCAGCGCGCGATTCTGCGCCTCGTGCACGGCCAGACCTTCACGGCACTGTCGCCGCAGACGCGCTTTCTCAATCTCGCGCCGCTCGCCTTCGACGCCAGCACGCTGGAAATCTGGGGCCCGCTGCTCAACGGCGGCTGCGCCGCGATCATCGACGAGGTTCAGCCTTCGCTCGACACGATCGCCGCCGACATCGCCCGCCTCGGCGCGACGAGCGCCTGGTTGACGGCGGGCCTCTTCAATGCGCTCGCCGACCATCGGCTGGAAGCCTTTGGTCCGCTCGAGGAAGTGCTGACAGGCGGCGACGTGCTCTCGCCCGTTCACGTGCGCAAGGTGATGGACGCGCATCCGTCGCTGCAGATCATCAACGGCTATGGTCCGACCGAGAACACGACCTTCAGCTGCTGCTATCGCATTCCGCGCGACGGCGAAACGCTCGCAAACGGCGGCGCGATTCCGATCGGCGATGCGATCGCGGGCACGAGCGTCCACATCGTCGATGACAAGCTGGTTCCCGTCGGCGAAGGAGAAGTCGGAGAGCTCGTCGTCGGCGGCGACGGCGTGGCGCTCGGCTACCTCAATCGCCCCGAACTGACGGCGCAGAAGTTCGTCGACGACGTCTTCTCGCCCGGCGCCACGCTGTATCGCACGGGCGATCTCGTTCGTCGACGCGCGGACGGCGCGATCGATTTTCTCGGCCGTAACGACCGGCAGATCAAGATCGCCGGCAAGCGCATCGAACTCGATGAAATCGAACATGCACTGCGCGCGGCACCCGGCGTCGCCGATGCCGCCGTCGCCGCGTTCGAGGGACCAACGGGCAAGGCGATAGCCGCCTTCGTCAAGGCCGATGCCGATGCCGATGCATCCGCGGTCCTGCAGGACGGAATCCGCGCGCACCTCAAGTCCGCGTTGCCTGACTACATGATGCCGGCGGCGCTGCGCGTCCTGCCCGACTTCCCGCTGACGCCGAACGGCAAGATCGACCGCAAGGCGCTGCTCGCGGGGCTCGATACGGCCGCTGACACATCGGCGGCCGCGCAGCCGGTCGACGGCGAGATCGCCGGGAAGCTGGCGTCCGTCTTCGAAGGACTGCTCGGACATGCGGTCGATCGCCACTCGAACTTCTTCGATCTCGGGCTGCGCTCGCTGGATCTGATGCGCGCGCACGCGATCATCCTGCGCGACGTGTCAGCGAAGGTCGCGCTGGTGGATCTGTTCCGCCATCCCAACGTCGAGGCGCTGGCCGCGCATCTGCGCGCGACGTTCGATACAGCGAGCGACGGATCGATCCGTCGCTGCCGCGACGCGAACAGTGGCGCGATTGCCGTCGTCGGCATGTCGGGCCGGTTTCCGGGCGCGCAAAACGTCGCCGAATTCTGGGCGAACATCCTCGCAGCGCGCGACTGCATCACGCATTTCGATGCAACGGAACTCGAAGACACGTTCGACGAAAGCTTGCGCCGCGACGCATCGTATGTGAAGGCGCGGCCGGTTCTCGCCGACGTCGACCGCTTCGACGCGGGCTTTTTCGGCGTGCTGGCGCGCGAGGCGGCGTTGACCGATCCGCAGCAGCGCCTGTTCCTCGAGATCGCGTGGGAAGCATTCGAAGACGCGGGCTATGACCCGGCGACAATCGCGGGCGCCGTCGGCGTGTTCGCGGGCACGTCGATGAACACGTATTTCCTCAAGCACGTGCTGTCGGACCGCGGCGTCATCGACGAATTCACGAGCCAGTTCCAGATCGGCGAGTATCAGAAGCTGGTCGGCGCCGGCGATTTCGTCGCCACGCGCACCGCCTACAAGCTCGGCCTCAGGGGCCCCGCGATTTCGATGCAGACGGCGTGCTCGACGTCGCTGACGGCGATCAGCATGGCCGTCGAGAACCTTCGCGCGGGACGCTGCGACATGGCGCTCGCGGGCGGCGTGTCGGTCACCTTCCCGCAAAAGCGCGGCTACTTCTATCAGGAAGGCGGCATGGGCGCGCCCGACGGCGTGTGCCGTCCGTTCGACGCCGACGCGAAAGGCACGGTGTTCGGCTGCGGCGCGGGCGTCGTGCTGCTCAAACGTCTCGACGACGCGATCGCCGACGAAGACCCGATCTACGCCGTGATCCGTGGCGTCGGCATCAACAACGACGGTTCCGACAAAGTCGGCTTCACGGCGCCGAGCGTCGACGCGCAGGCCCGCGCGATCGCCATCGCACACGCCGAAGCCGGAATCGATCCCGCTTCCGTCGGTTATATCGAAGCGCACGGCACGGCCACGCCGCTCGGCGATCCGATCGAATTCACGGGGCTGGTGCAGGCGTTCCGCCTCGGCGGCGTCGAGGGCGGCCAGTTCTGCGCGCTCGGCTCGGCGAAGGCGAACGTCGGTCACCTCGACGCCGCCGCAGGCGTGACGGGATTCATCGCGGCGGCCCTCGCGCTGCGCGACGCAACCTTGCCGCCCCTGCTCAATTTCGGCTCGCCGAACCCGGGCATCGACGTGAGCAACAGCCCGTTTTTCTTCAACGTCGCAGCGCGTCCGTGGGCCGACGGTCCGACGCCGCGCCGCGCCGGAGTGAGTTCGTTCGGCGTCGGCGGAACGAACGTGCACGTGCTGCTCGAGGAAGCGCCCCGGCGCGAAGTGGCCGGCGAGTCGCAACACGGGCTGCAAATCCTGCCGCTCTCGGCGCGCAGCGCGGCCGCGCTCGATCGCGCGAAAGCCAATCTCGCGCGGCATCTGGCGACGCATCCCGACGCCTCGCTCGCCGACGTGGCGGCGACGCTGCAAACGGGCCGCCGGGCCTTTGCGCACCGCGCCGTGGTCGTCGCCGACAGCGTCGACGAGGCGCAGGCCAAACTGCAGAAAGGCGCAATCGGAGGCGAGGCGCCGCAAACCGCGCCGCCCGTCGTATTCATGTTTCCCGGCCAGGGCGCGCAGTATCCCGGCATGGGCGACGCGCTGTATCGCACGGAACCCGTCTATCGCCAGTGGATCGACAGGGGCGCCGAAGCGCTGACGCCGCATCTCGGGCTCGACATTCGCACCCTGCTCTTCAGCGAAACGCCGGAGGGCGACGACACGCCGCATCCGATCCGCTCGACGATCTACGCGCAGCCTGCCCTGTTCCTCGTCGAATATGCGCTCGCGCAGCTGTGGATCGCGCGCGGCATCAAGCCGGCGGCGATGATCGGTCATAGCGTCGGCGAACTGGTCGCGGCCTGCGTGGCCGAGGCGATCGCGTTCGAAGATGCGCTGTATCTGATCGCGCAGCGCGGCGCGCTGATGCAGTCGGCCGAACCGGGTGCGATGCTGGTCGTGCGGCTGCCGGAAGCCGAACTGAAGGCGATCCTGCCCGCCGATGTCGACCTCGCCGCCATCAACGCGCCGTCGCTCAGCGTGGTCGCCGGTCCGTTCGCGGCCATCGAGGCTTTCGAGACCACGCTGAAGGCGAGCGACATCGACCATCGGCGGCTGCATACGTCGCATGCATTCCACTCGCGGATGATGTCCGGGGTCGTCGAAGATCTGGCGAAGCTCGCCGACACACTGTCGTTCGCCATTCCGAAAATTCCGTACGTGTCGTCGGTGACGGGACAGTGGGCATCGATGGATCAGCCCGTGACGGGACGTTACTGGGCGGGGCATTGCCGCGACGTCGTGCGCTTCAGCGACGCGTTGACCACGGTGACGTCGGAAAGCAGGCCCGTGCTGCTCGAAATCGGCCCCGGCCGCACGCTGACGACGTTCGCGTCGCAGGGCCTGCCAAAGGACCGCTATGTGGGCGCAGTTGCCTCCCTGCCAGATTTCGCGATGCGCGAGCGAGAGCTTCCCGTTCTCGCCGAAGCAACCGGGCGTCTGTGGCTGAACGGCGTCACGCCGGACTGGAAGACCGTCCAGACGGATGCCGCCCGCCGTGTTTCGCTGCCGACTTATCCGTTCGAACGGGAACGCTACTGGATCGACGCTCCCGCCGCGACTGTTTCATTACGTTCCCAGACGACGCCCGCTGCGGCCCCCGCCGCGACCGCCTCGCCCGCGACCACAACCGACATTCCTCAGACCGCTATGGCCCAAACCGCAAAGATCGACCGTCAACCGCGCCTCATTGCCGAACTGGCATCGCTTCTTGCCGAAATGTCGGGCGAAGCACCGGATACGTCCAATCCGGACGTGACCTTCTGGGATCTCGGCTACGACTCGCTGTTCATGGGACAGGTCTCGCGGCAGCTGCGTCGCCGCTACGACGTCACGATCAGCTTCCGGCAGATCATGAGCGACTATCCGACGCTGCCCGCGCTCGCGCAGTTCCTCGACGGCACGTTGCCGCCCGATCCGGAACAGCCGGCAGCGCCGGCAGCAGCCGCGCCCGTGGCCGTCGCGGCGCCTGGCGCCACTGCGGCGCCCGTTGCGGTCGCCGCAACGGCTGGCCCGTCGACGGCCGCCACGCCTGCCACGGGCGACATCCAGTCAGTGTTCCGCGATCAGCTCGCGGCGATGCAGTCGCTGATGTCGCGTCAGCTCGACCTCCTGCAAGGCACGCCGGCGGCAGTGCAGCAGCGTGTCGTGGACCCGGCGGCCGCAGCGGCCCCGGCGGCATCGATCGCGGCGCCCGTTGCAGCCGCACCGGCAGCAGCGCCCGCACGCGCCGCCAGTCCCGAAATCAGGTTCGAGGAAAACCGTCCGTCGCGCTTCACCGCGTACAAGCCCGGCGCGGCGAACTCGGCGCAGATGACGGAAGCCCAGTCAGCCTTCATCAAGGATCTGGCCGCGCGCTACTCGGCCAGAACGCCGACCTCGAAGGCGCGCACGCAGTCCTATCGCGCGGTGCTCGCCGATCCGCGTACGGCCAGCGGTTTCCGCGAAGAGTGGAAGGAACTCGTCTATCCCGTGGTCGCGCAGCGTTCGAAGGGTTCGAAGATCTGGGACGTCGACGGCAATGAGTATATCGACGTGGTCAACGGCTACGGTCAGACCGCGTTCGGCCATACGCCCGATTTCGTCGTCGATGCCGTCAGCGCGCAGCTGGCCGAGGGCTTCGCCATCGGACCGCAGTCGCCGCTCGCGGGCGAAGTTGCGCAGATGTTCGCCACGATGACGGGACATCAGCGCGTCACCTTCTGCAATACGGGATCGGAAGCCGTGATGGCCGCGATGCGTCTCGCGCGCACGGTAACGGGCAAAGAAAAGGTGGTCTGCTTCGACGGCGACTATCACGGCCAGTTCGACGAAGTCCTCGTCAAGCCGGGCAGCGAAGCGGGCCAGCCGCGCGCCTTCCCGCTCGCGCCTGGAATTCCGCAGACGTCCGTGGGCAACATGGTCGTGCTGCCTTACGCGAAAGCCGAAAGCCTCGAATGGATCAAGGCGAATATCGACGATATCGCCGCCGTGCTGATCGAGCCCGTGCAGTCGCGTCACCCCAACCTGCGGCCGAAGGAGTTCGTCCAGCAACTGCGCGAGGTGACAGCGGCCAACGACTCCGCGCTCATCGTCGACGAGGTCGTAACGGGCTTCCGCGTTCACCCGGCGGGCATGCAAGGCTACTGGGGCATCAAGGGCGACATGGCGACCTACGGCAAGGTGGTCGGCGGCGGCCTGCCCGTCGGCGTACTCGCGGGCAGCGCGCAATACATGGACGCGCTCGACGGCGGCCAGTGGCAATTCGGCGACGCGTCGGTGCCCGAAGTCCCGCCGACGTTCTTTGCCGGCACCTTCGTGCGCCATCCTGTCGTGCTGGCCGCGATGAAGGCCGTGCTCAAGCATCTCGACGAAGCGGGTCCCGCGCTGCAGGAATCGCTCGGCGCGCGCATGAACGGCCTCGTCACGCGCATCAACGCGCATCTGGAAAAAGTCGGCATCGCCACGCGCGCCGAATCCTTCTCGAGCTGGTTCTACATCAACCTCGCGGGCGAAGACCGCCTCGGCAGCCTGTTCTATCCGTACATGCGCTACCTCGGCGTCCATATCATGGAAGGCTTCCCCTGCTTCCTGACGACCAGCCATTCGGACGAAGACATCCGCAAGATCGGCGACGCGTTCGTCGCCAGTATCGATGCGCTGCAACGCGTGGGGATTCTGGGCGGCACGGCGCAAGCGTTGGCTGCGGCGCCGCAAGCCGAGCCGCTGCCACTCACGCAGGCGCCCCTGACCGAGCCGCAGAAAGAAATCTGGATGTCGGCTCAGGTGAGCCACGAGGCCTCGCTTGCGTTCAACGAATCGTTCACGCTCGAACTCAACGGCGATCTGAATGAAGGCGCGTTCGAACGCGCCTTCGCGGCGACGATGGCCCGTCACGATGCATTGCGCGCGCACTTCTCGCGCGTCGGCGACACGATGTTCGTCGATCCCGCAACCACGGTTCCGCTCGAACACATCGACTTGTCCGGTCACGCCGATCCCGCCGCCGAACTCGCGGCCATCGTCGATGCGGAAGCGCGCGAAGTCTTCGATCTCACTCGCGCGCCGCTGGTGCGCGCGGCACTGGTGCGCCTCGAGCCGCACAAGCGCGCCTTCGTGTTCACCGCGCATCACATCATCTGCGATGGCTGGTCGATCAACATCGTGCTGCGCGATCTGGAAGCGCTCTACTCGGCCGAAGTGTCGGGCAAGGCGGCCGAACTCGACGACGTGCAAAGTTTCCTCGCCTATGCGAAGGCTCAGCACGACGCCGGTATCGACGCGGACACGCGCGAATTCTGGATGAACCTGCATCGCGATCCCGCGCCGCAGCTCGATCTGCCCGGCGACCGTCCGCGTCCGGAAGTCAAGACCTTCAACGGCGCATCGACGACCCGTCTGGTAGGCGCAGAGCTGCTGAAGCAGGTCAAGACGGCATCGTCGAAACAGGGCTGCTCGCTGTTCGCCGCGCTGTTCGGCGCCGCGCAGGTGATGTTCGGCCGCCTCTCGGGCAACGACGACGTCGTCATCGCCGCGCCGATGGCGGGCCAGTCGCAAGCGGGCGAAGCACTGCTCGCCGGGCACTGCGTCAATTTCCTGCCGCTGCGCGTGCGCTTCGATCGCAACCAGTCTTTCGCGACGCACATGAAGGCCGTGCGCGACCATCTGTACGACGCAGGCGACCGCCAGAACTACACGTACGGCGCACTGGTGCGCGACCTCGGCATCAGGCGCGACTTCAACCGCCTGCCGCTGACCGATCTGCAGTTCAATCTGGAGAAGGTCGACGCGCAGCTCGACATGGGTGGCGTGACCACGCGCTTTGCGCCGAACGCGAAGGCCTACAGCAACTTCGATCTGTTCCTGAACGTGATCGAATCCGCCCAGGGCCTTCGTCTCGATTGCGACTTCAACACGGATGTCTATGATGAGTCGACCATCCAGCGCTGGCTCGGTCACTACGAAACGCTGCTGACGGCGATCGCCCGCGATGCCGACACGCCCATCGCCGCACTGCCGCTGCTGAACGACACGGAGATTCGCTACCTTCGCGACGGACTGAACGCGTCGCAGCGCGCCTACGATCTGTCGCAGACGACCCCGGCGATGATCGCCGCGCAGGCCCGCCTCACGCCCGACGCGCCCGCCGTGGCGGATGAAACGGCAAGCCTGACGTACGGCGAACTCGATGCGCGCGCCACACGGATCGCCCGCAAGCTCGTGGCAGCGGGTATCGCGCCGCATGGACGCGTCGCGATCGCGATGGACCGCACCGTGCTGACGGTCGCCGCGATGATCGGTGTGTGGCGCGCGGGTTGCGCCTACGTGCCGCTCGACATGACGATGCCGGCCGCACGCCTGCGTCAGATCCTGGACAGCGCAGACAGCGCCGCCATTCTCAGCGACGCGGCAAGCCGGACGGTGCTCGAAGCCGGCGATCATCGCGTGCTGGAAGTCGAAGCGCTCGCCGCTCAAGGCGACGAAGAAGCCGTGACGTTGCCCGTCGTGTCGGATGCGGATTCCGCCTACGTGATTTTCACGTCGGGCTCGACGGGACAGCCGAAAGGCGTCGAGATTGCGCATCGCGCGCTGAGCAACTTCCTGCTGTCGATGGCAGAAGCGCCGGGCTTCACGGCGAGCGACCGGATCGTCGCCGTCACGACCTTCTCCTTCGATATTTCGGGCCTCGAACTGTTCCTGCCGCTCGTCGTCGGCGGACAGACCTTCATCGCGGGCCATGCGGAAGTGCGCACCGGCTTCGAGCTGGTCGCGCGCCTGAAGGAACAGGCGGCCACCGCGCTCCAGGCGACGCCGTCACTCTGGCGCATGCTGCTCGAAGCGGGCTTCAAGGCGCCGCAGGGCTTCAGGATCCTGTGCGGCGGCGAGCCGCTGCCGCGCGATCTCGCCGACGACCTCGCAGCCACGGGCGCCGAAGTGTGGAACCTGTACGGCCCGACGGAAACGACGATCTGGTCGTCCGCGTCGCGTGTCGATGCAAACGGGCCGGTCGTGATCGGCACGCCCATCGCGAATACGCAACTGCATGTGCTGACGGACGACCTGCATCTGGCGCCGCAAGGTGTCGCGGGCGAACTGTGGATCGGCGGCGAAGGTCTCGCGAAGGGCTATTTCAACCGCGCTGACCTGACGGATGCCGCGTTCAAGGCGGTCGCCATCGACGATGCCGCGCCGAGCCGCCTCTACCGCACGGGCGATCTCGCGAAGCGGCTTGCCGACGGCTCGCTGCAGCATCTCGGCCGTCGCGACCAGCAGATCAAGCTGCGCGGCTTCCGCATCGAGATCGAGGAGATCGAGGCTGCATTGCGCAAGGCGCCGGGTGTAGCTGCCGCTGCCGTCGCGTTGCAGACCGTCAACGGCAGCGCCCGGCTGGTGGGCTACATCGTTGACGCAAGCGCCGGCAGGATCGACCAGGGCGAGGTCGCGGCGCATGTTGCCGCACAGCTCCCCGCCTACATGGTCCCGACGCTGTGGATGACGCTCGACGCGCTGCCGCAGACCGGCAACGGCAAGCTCGACCGCAAGGCGCTGCCCGTGCCGACGGCCGACATGGTGGCCACGCCCGTGCGTCAGCCGCACGCCTCGCTCAAGGTGGTGCCGCAGGCCGCTGCGCCCGCAGCGGAACCGGCCGCCGTCGAAGCGGCTGCGCAACCCGCCGCAGCCGAACCGGCAGCGATGACGCCGACCCAGGCATCGATCGCCGCAATCTGGGGCGAAGTGCTCGGTCTGCAGCACGTCGGCATCGACCAGCAGTTCTTCAGCCTCGGCGCCGACAGCCTGCAACTGTTCCGGATCGTCGCGCGCATGAACGAACGGGGGCTGGGCGTGGATGCGCGCCAGCTGATGAAGAACGTCACGATCGCCGAACTGGCGGCGACGCTCGACGGCACGCACGAATCGGAAGCGGTGGAGGCACCCGCCGCGATGCGCCCGTCGATTCTCAACTTCAAGCGCAGGAATGCAGGAGGGCTCTGAGTGATGAACGGGACAGCGTTGAAGATCGCCCCGACTCAGGAAGTCGAAGCTGGCCACGCGCTGTTCCCGGCGACGGCCTGCCAGGTGCGGTACTGGCATGAGCAGAAGGCGTCGCCGAAGGCCTCCGCGCTGAACATCGCGTTTCGGCTGCAACTGTCGGGGCCGCTCGATGCCGCCAGCATCGAGCGCGTGCTCGGCGAGCTGATCGGGCGCCACGAAATACTGCGCACGGGCTTCCTGATGACGGGTGCGGGGCTGCGTCAGCAGGTGTGGAGTCACGCGCCCTTCCGGCTCGAAGTGATCGACCTGAAGGGCGTCGACGAGAAGGCCCGACTTGCGGAAGGCGAGCGTGTCGGTGGACTGCAGGCGCGCACGCCGTTCGAACTGTCGTCGCGCTCGTTTTTCAGGGCCGTGTGGCTGCCGGGATCGGACACGCAAGGTGAACTGCAGCTGACCTTCCATTCGCTCGTCATGGACGGCTGGTCATTTGCGATCCTCGTGCGCGAACTCGTCGAGGGCCTGGCCGCCCTGCATGCCGGTCACGATCCCGCATTCGCCGAGGTCGATCTTCACCACGGCGATTACGCGCTGTGGAAGGAAGAGTTCCTCGCCAGCGGCGCGCTCGATCGCGCGCGCACCCATTGGCGCAACGAGCTGCGCGATTTCAGCCGCTTCGACGTGCCCGGCGATCGTCCCCGTGCGCAGGAGCGACGCTTTCAGGGCGTCATCCGCTCCATTCTGCTGCCCGCCGCGCTGAGCGAGCGTCTGATCGCGGCCGCCAAAGCGCAGGGCGTGACGCTGTTCAGCGTGGCGGCTGCGAGTCTCGCGATGGCGCTGCAGCCGGCAGGCGGCCGCACACGCGTGGTCATGGGCACGCAGATGTCGGTGCGCGACCAGCAGGAACTCGAAGGCGTCGTCGGACCGCTGATCAACACGGTGCTACTGTGCCTCGACGTTCAGCCCGGCAGCAGCGTGGCGTCCGTCACTGCGCAGTGCGGCGCGAAGCTCAGCGACGCCATCGCTCATCTGCACCTGCCGTTCGAAGAGATGATGGAGATGGCGGGTGAGGTGTCGAATGCGGATCGCCCGCCGCTCTGCTCGGTCAACTTCGCGTTGCAGCAGAGCTTCGTCGGCGTCGGCGACGAAGTCCGCAAACAGGACTTCGCCGCGACGACGTCGCCCTCGTTCAACGCGGGCGCGCTGTACGACCTCAACTTCTTCATGGTGCGGCGTCCCGAAGGCTGGCGCATTTCCTGTGAAGGCGACACGGACCTGTACGACATCGGCACGATCGACGCTTATCTGGCGAAGTGGCGCAGCGTGCTCGAAACCGTCGAGATCGGCGCGCGCGCCGCACCCGCGCCCGCTCCACGGAAAGACACGGCGGGCATCGAAGGGGTCGGCGTCAGCGGCTTCATGAGCCGCGCGGAACTGGCGGCGAAAGCGCGCAATATCGTGCGCTACAACGAGAATGCGCCCGGCACGCCCATCATCGCGCTCAACAACACAGCGGTGTTCTACGAACTGGCCCGGCAGATCGGCGATGAACGGCCGCTCATCGACATCCCGATGGTGCCCGAAGGCGAGCCGCGCGATTTCCCGCAGCGCGCGTTCCAGGACATCGCCGCCGATGCCGTGCGGCTGATCCGGCTGGCGCGGCCCCACGGCCCGTATATCCTCATGGGGCACTGCGTGCTGGGTGCGATCGCGCTCGAAGCGGCACAACAGCTGAAGCGCGAAGGCGAGACGGTGGAACTCGTGGTTCTCAACGATTCCTGGTGTCCCGGTTATCGCGAGTCGATGCCCTGGTACGACAGGCAATTGCGCAAGCTGCAGGTACGTGCGGACAATATCCCGCGCGACTTCCGCAAGGCGATGCGTGGCGAGATGTCGATGGTCTCGTTCCTCAAGCAGTACCGGATCGTTCGCGTGCTAGGTATCGCCGACCTGGCGCTCAGGCTCGGGCTGATACACGGCGATGCTTCGGAGCATAAGGTGGCCGAGAACCGCTGGTACATCGAGTATCTGCTGGCCCAGCAGGCGCGGCATCGCCCGCCTTCGTACGACGGCGAGGTTCAGGTCTTCCGCAGTGCCCAGGTGCTGAGGGGACGTCTGTTCGCGCATGAACTGGGATGGCGCCCCGTGGTGACGGGCAAGCTGGTCGTCACCGAGGTGCCGGGCATGCACGACCAGATCTTCCGCTCGGCGGGCGCCGCCGTGATCGGCAAGCAGTTGCGGGCGCGTCTGGCGGGAACGGAAGCCGGGACACGCGCGGCCGCCGTTTCCGGCGAGACGGACGCCCCGCCCGCTTCACGCCTCAGTGCGTAGTTCCCGATAAGGTGCTCGGACCATGTCCCGTTTGCGAAGAGCGCTGCTGCTCGTGTTCCTCGGTGGTCTGACGCTGGCCGGCCTGATTTACGTCAGGCTGGCCGGGGCCGACCTGTTTCGCCGGCCGGCTGCCACAGTCGCGGGCGCAACCCCGTTGCCGCCCGGCAGAATCCGGCTCGCCGTGCTCGGCGATTCCGACAGCCAGTCCTATCACGACACACTGCGGGCTGCCGAGCCCAATGCGCGGGGCGGGGCCTATCGCGCGACCACATGGCAATGGACGGAAGTCCTCGCGCGGCTGCGGGGCGACCAGATCGACCAGGGCCAATGGGGCGCATGGGGCACCAACCGGTATCGCGCGTATATCGACGACGCTTTCGGGCGCCTCGGCCGCGCGCCTGCCAAAGAAGACTACCGCTACAACTTCGCGATCAGCGGCGCGTGGTGCAATCAGCTGATGGGACCGCCCATGCGCCAGGCGACCCGGCTCGTCGCCTTGATGGATACGGAGCCGCAAGCCTGGAGAGGCGGCGTCGTGCTGATCCGGATCGGCATCAACGATGTCGGTGCGCACGACGTGCTCGACGACATGTCCCGCGATCCCAACGGCCCGCTGACGACGTCGAAGATCAACGGCTGCATCGGCGAAATCGGCAAGGCCGTCGAACTGATCCGCAAGCATCACCCGGATACCAATGTGCTGCTCATCGGCGTGCTCAGCAATGCGGACTGGTCGGGCGAATTCGACAGCTGGCAGTCCGCGCAGGCGATCGCCAATATCGATGCCGGTCTGAACCGTTTCGACGCCGGCTTGCGCAAGCTGGCCGCGACGGACCGGCATGTCGCCTTCCTTGGCGATCGCGCGTGGTTCGCCCGTCTGTGGGGCACGCGCGACGACCACGGGCGGCCCGCCTACAAGACGGTGCATCTGTCGCCCGGCTGGGCGATCTCCAACACCTCGGGCGACGATCCGCACAACGCGGCCACCTCCGACGGCCACGCGGGCGTGGTCTGGAATACCCTTTGGGCGCAGCACCTCGTCCTCTCGCTCAATGCGGCATTCGGACTGCAGATCAAACCGGTCACAGATGCCGAGGTCGTCCGTTTTCTGCAACCGAGCTTCGACGCGAGCGAACGCTCGGCGTCGCAAGCACGGGCGCCCGTGACCGAAAACTGACCTCGCAAACGTCGTGAGCCGAGAACGGAAAGCCGGCCGATAGCGCTCCCGTCACGGGTCGGCGCAAGGCGGGCAAATAGCCCGTGCAGCGTACGCCCTCGCACAAACACACCTCCCTTCATTGTTCACAATGAACCGCAAAGTCGTGCTGGCGCATCCTCGTCCGGCATCGACGGGACCGGAAACCAGAGCTCCGCGGCTCGACGTGAAGAAAAGAGCCGCTCAGGAAGCCAATGAATCAGATACAGCTTGATTGCTGAGAGGATGGCCATTCGTGAAGTCTCTCCCATGGTTGCTGCAAGAAGCGCACAGCACCCTGCTTTGCGTCGATGCCTTCGATACGCTTCTGCTGCGTAAGCCCGTATCGCTGGAGCAACGCCTGTTGAAAACAGCCGGGCTGTTTTGCGAGCGTCTCGAACTGCGTCCGGACCGGCTCGCGCCCCATGCGCTCGCCCAGCGCCGCCGCCAGATCGAGCAGCTGGCTTTCCGTGCGCGCAATGTTGCCGGACATGGCGAGGTGCGCCTCGAAAGCATCGCATCGAGCCTGCTGGAACTCGTTCATCTCGATACCGCGTTCGTGCCGGAATGGATCGCATGCGAACTCGCGGTGGAACGCGAATGTCTCGTGCCGAACCTTGCGCTGATACGCGAACTCGAACGGCTGCACGCCGGCGGCGTGTCGCTGCGCGTGGTGAGCGATACGAGCCTGTCGGGCGATGCGCTCCGTCAACTGATCTTGGCCGTCTGTCCACCCTGCCTTCAATGGGATGCGATCCATACGAGCGCCGACCTGCAACTCACGAAGCGTGACGGAACGATCTTCGCGGCGGTGTCCGAGGCCGCCAGTGTTCCCCTTGCCCGCATGGCTCACATCGGCGACGACCCGGTCGCGGACGAGGCGATGCCGCGCCGTTGCGGAATGACAGCCATCCTGCGCCCGCGTTCGCGTCTGCACGTCGCGATGCTGCGCGCCAACGCGGCACTCGCGCGCGGCCAGTCGCAGTGGTATCGCTGGCGGCACGACGGACGCCACAGGCCCGCGGCGAAAGGCGGCGCACGCACGACGGGCGACACGCTCGGCCCGGACGTGCTCGGTCCCGTGTTCGCGGAATACTGCCGCAGGCTGCACGTCTATCTCGAACAGACGGCGGCCGTCGAAGGTTCCGTGGTCGCCCTCTTCTGCGCGCGCGGCGGACTCGGGCTCGAAAAACTCTACAGGCTCTATGCGTCGCAGTTGCCCGCGCGCGCCGATATCCGCATCCAGCCGCTGATGATCTCGCGGCTCGTCGCGGCGAGAGATACGCTCGTCTATGGCGGCGACGGTGTAGTCGACGAACTCGATTATTCGTTCGAAGTGCGTAACGTTTCGGCGCTCGCTCGCGCGCTCAGCGGCGCCGATCTCGCGCCGCAGGGCGACTACGCAACCGTGCGCCCGTTTATCGAAGCGCTGCGCGGCGGACGGGAGCCCCATCTCTGGGAACAGATCGTCGAGCAAGCCAGGCGCTTTCGCGAAGTGTGGCAAAAACTCACGGCAGGCAAGACGGGCATCGTGTTGTGCGATACGGGCCTCTATGGTTCGACCATCAAGATGCTCATGCAAAGCGGGCTTGCCAACGGCAGCCACTGCGTTCAGCTGGCGCGTTGCGACTACAAGCATCATGGGCGCGAGCATTTTCCGGCCGTCACCGGGCTGTTGACGGAGCGCAATGGCTACAAGCCGGGCGACTCGATCTCGTCGGTCCTTGCTTTCTGGCATTTGATCGAAGGTCTCGTCGAGCCCGATCTGGAAAGCGTGCGCCGTTTCGACAGACGTGCCGACGGCAGCCTCGTCTCCAACCTCGAACAGGAAGGCTGGCAACAGAGACTGGCGCGCATGCCTCACCCGAAATTCGACGAAGTCGCCCGCCATGTCGCCGGGAGCGCGAAGCGGCCCGCAGCCGATACGTCGCTTGCGGCCTTCGACCTGGCCGCAAAGAGTCTGGAGCGCGTGATCATGTTTCCGGATCCTGAGCTGGTCAACCGGCTCACCGAGCGGGACCGCTCGCTCGATTACGGGCGAGACGGCACTGTCTCGGTGACAGGCCCGAACATGCGACAGGCCAGTGCATGGACGCGCCTTTGCGTCGCCAGGCAGTCACTCTGGCCAAGCGGCGCGGTGGTCCGCGCGTTTCCGAACGCGCATCGGCTCGTGCAGAAAACGATCAGATTGAGCTACACGGTACGGTCATGGATCAGGTAAAGCCTTCGAAAACCCGTGCGGAACTCGCTGCGACGTACTTCGCCTATGTCGTGCGCTACGTCTACCCGCTGCTGCTCCTGCCCTTCTACGGCAGAACGCTGGGGCCGGCGGGCTACGGCGTCGTGATGGCGGGCATGTCGCTGTCGAACACGCTTTGGCGCTTCGTCAATTTCGGATTCCCGACCGTCGGCGGCCGCGATACCGTCTATGCGAAAGACAGCGCCGGGCGCGCAGCCATCCTGTCGAGCCACATGACGGGGCGGCTGCTTCTGTGCATCCCGACGGCACTGTTCGGACTCGGCGCCGTCGCGTTCTCGCCCGTGCTGTCGGCGCACCCGATGCTCGGCTGCACCACGGTGCTGCTCGGGCTGCTCGCCGCGTTCAATCCGGGCTGGTACTTCACGAGCACGGGACGCGCGCGAACCAGCATCCTGATCGAAGTCGTCGGATTCGTGACTTCGCTCGCCCTCATCTTCCTGTTCGTTCGTCACCCGTCCGATCTTTCGCTCGTGTTCTTTCTCCTGCTGGCTTCATGTGTGCTGCAAACGGCCCTCGGGTACGGCGTGATCAGGCGAGAGTTCTCGGGTTGGTTTTCGTCGATCAAGGCCGGCGTCGACCTGATCCAGCGCTCGAAGGTCATCTTCATTTACACCGGCACCTCCGTTCTGCTGATTACGGCATCGACGTATCTTCTTTCGGTGCTCGCGCCCGCCGCCGAGGTCGGCGCCTTCGGCGTGGCGGAACGGCTCATCGCCGTTGCGCTCAGTCTCACGGTTCCTGCTTCGCAGATACTGATCCCGAAGGTCACGTATCTCGTCGGGCAGGACCCGGTGAAAGCCAACCGGCTTGCGTACGGCATTCTCGCCTTCTTCCTGTTCGGTTCGCTCGTGGGCGTTGCGTTGACGATGCTGCTCGCCGACTGGATGGTGCCGCTCGTGTTCGGCAAGGGCTTTCAGAGTTCCATTCCCGTGCTGAAGGTGTTCGTGCTGGTGTTGCCGTTGAGTGTCGTCAACCAGACACTGGGCCTCTATTTCCTGATCCCGCGGCATCGCGACGGCATGCTCGCCCGCGCCGGCGTCGCGACGGCGGCCGTCAGCATCGTCGCCGCGATTCCGCTCGCGAGCCACTGGGGTGCGATGGGCATGGTAGCCGCGCGGCTGCTGGGAGAACTGACGCTGCTGGCGACACTGCTCGTGTCGCTGATCCGCTCGGGTCTGATCCGCGAGATGGCGGCGACGGGAAGCACACCGTTTTTCGCCCTGCGCCCTCGCGGGAAAGGGTGACGCGCCGCGATGCTCGGGGCGCGTCTCGGGGCGCGTCGGACGCAGCATCTGCCTGTCGGCGGCGTAGCCGTCATTGAGCGTGGCATGAACGACGGGAGACGGCTGGCGGGCGCCCTGCCCAATGTGCCGCTAACCCGGTCCGAGGGATGGTAGAAGCCAGCCGTCCAGCCGCTGGCTTCGAACGCAAAGCGGATCTCAGGCCGCGGGGACGTCAGATCCCATCCATGTAACTGGACCGGATTTTGACCAGGCCTTTGTTCCAGACCCGCAGCGATTGAACGAAGTCGTACGCACCACGGAACGGCGACTTGGCTCGTTGCAGCCAGACGGATCCCGGCTTCCAGTCCGACCGTTCTTCGCCAATTTCGGATGCCATCCCCTTCTTCCCGCTCTTCAACCAGACGTCCTGAATGCATGCCGCCGGGTGCAATTGATACACGTACGTCTGTTCCAGATCGCCATTGAACATGACGAGATCGACGGCACGATCATTCGATGCGAAGCGCTCGATCATCTTGCGGCAACCGGCGTTCGAGATGATATATGCGCCCGCACCCGTGTGATTGCTGCGTAACCGGTGCAGTCCCGTGCGGGTCGACAGATCCAGACCCTTCCGGTCGATGAAGATTCCCGCCAGCGACGTTTCCATCTTGATGACGTCATAGCGAAACCCGCGCGAAAACTTCTCGTTGATCGAATCGAGAAGATGCCTCGCGTCCCGGCAAAAATGCACATCGTCCTCGAGCACGAGTGCATGGTCGATGCCTTCCTTCACCACCTTTTCCCAGATCGAATAGTGACTGAGCGCGGCGCCCTTTTCGCCCGCCGTGCACGTGCCGCGCAGCAGAGGCAAGTCGAGCGTCCTGCGCATTTCTTCGACCTGCGCGGGCCCGAGGGCCGAGAAGCGTTCCCAAGGGTAGCCAAGCCGCTCCAGCTGGGCTGTCATGTGGTTGAGTCGATCTGTAGACCTGTCGAGATTGATGACGAAGATCTTCATTTTCTCTAGCGTCCTGAATGAACAATAAAGTGCATGGCATCGGCGCTCGCCCGCGCAAACGGCGCGACACGCTATGTTCGAGCGTAGGGCTTTTCCCCGTCCCGCTCCGTGGGTTGCCAAACAATATGACGGGAATGATCCGCCTCGCCCGCATTGCGTTGTCAATCGCACACAGCCGCCTCGACCGAGCCGCTAGACTCATCGACAGCAATGACCCGCGCGCGGCAAAGACACGCCCTCGTGGAACATAAGTTGTGGAGACGCGATGGCTACGACAAACAGCAGATACGATGCACTCGACGGATTGCGAGGCGTCGCCGCCATCGCCGTGATGATGTCGCACTTCACTCAGGAAGCGTTCAAGAACGCGTACGTCGCCGTCGATCTTTTCTTCATGCTGAGCGGCTTCGTCATTGCTCACTCGTATGGCGCGCGGCTCCTCGACGGCATGACTGCGGCCGACTATATAAAACGGCGCGTGATCCGCCTGTATCCGATGCTGCTGATTTCCTTGCTGATCGGCTTGCCTGTGCTGATCGGCGCGAAAGTGCTCGGCCTGTCGACTTACCCGATGCAAAGCATCATTTCAGCGACCGTCCACAATCTGTTCTTCACGCCGTACGTCGGCCATTTTGGCAATGCAAACATGGCGGCTGCGGGCGCCGTGCCTGCCGATCTGACGGTCGGCGAGATATTCCCGGCTAATCCGCCCGCGTGGTCGCTATTCTTCGAGATGGTGGCGAGCATTGCCTTCGTGATCATCGTCAGGCTGAGCCGGTCGACGCTGTTCAGGGTCAGCGTCATCGGCGGCCTGATGTTTCTGATCACAGGCGCCCTGACGAGTTTCGAGATTCATGGGCACTCGGTCGTCGACTTCTCGCAAGGCTGGTCGGGAGGCAGGCTCGACGGCGGCTTCTATCGCGTCACCTTCGGCTTCGTATCGGGCGTGCTGCTCTACAACCTGAGGAGCGCGGGCGTCGATCTGCGCATCGTGGACGCGCTAAAAGGCGTGCTTCGCAACTCATACGGCCTTTATATCGTCGCGCTCATCATGTTTCTGTTTCCGATGTCGCTGCGCGGCGCTTATCCGGCATTCGTGATTTTCTGCGTGGCGCCCTGCCTCGTGATGGTCGGCGCCAACCTGCCTTGCGCTTCGAGGTTCGAAGCGAGAATCGCGCAGTATCTCGGCTGGCTGTCCTATCCCGTCTACCTGCTGCACTTCCCCATCGGCCGCGCTGTGTTCATGCTGATCGGCAAGCCAAACGGGTCAGCGACCGTTCCGATCGTGGTCGCGTGCGCCCTGACGCTCGTGAGTGCGATCATCTTGACGAAGTATGTCGACGAGCCGATCCGCGCGTTGCTTTCGAAGAGACTCGCACGGTCGTCGACGACGCGGGTCAAGCCCGTCACGCCCGGCGGCATGGCTGACCCGAACGCCGGTTGACTGTCCGGTGCGGATTCGCACTGGAGAGCGCAAGGCCGATCAGGTCCAGGCCGAACGGGTCCAGGCCGACCGGGTCCAGGCCTGCCTGCCAGGCCGGACTCCATGCCGCCTCGACTCAGCTCAAACCGGGCGCCGTCTGACGAACCCGCGAGCGCTTGCTGGTGAGCCAACCGAGCGCCGGCTTTTCGAGGTACAAGTGGAGGCCGAGCGCAAACGCAACGGCAACACCCGCCACACACGCAGCGGCCAGATAGAGACTGACCGACGAATGGAACGCTCCCGATTTGACGGCCCGAGCGAATACGTTTATCCAGAACCCATGCGTCAGATAAAGCACATACGACGCATTGCCGAGCACCGTCAGCGCGCGGCTGATGCGCCCGCCCCTGTCCTCTGCATGGATGAACGCACCGACGAGAAGCGTGGCGGGCAGTCCCCACGCCCACCACCTGAACGAAGGGGCAAGTCCGGATGTCGTTTGATCGGGCGAAGCAAACGAGGCCCACCCGAACAGCGCAACGCATGCCATCAACACCAGCCACCTGCTGCGAAGCCCAGGCGCAGGCAGACGCGCACTGACCGCCCCGAGCAGAATGCCGCACACGAATTCGATGACGAGGGGATCCGCGTAATACCGGGCCGATGTCGTGGCGCCCGCCAGATCGAGGACGATGGGCACGCCCGCGAGCAGCGCCGCGATCCATGCCACGCGATACCTTTGCCACGGCAGACATAGCACGGCCGTACAGACAGCGTAGAAGTAAAGCTCATAGACGAGCGTCCACGACACGCCCATGATCAGCCCCGACGATGCCGAAGGCGGAAGCAGCAGAACCGACTCGACGATGCCGACGCCGTCGAGCGGCCGGTGCCTGTACGCGAGGCCGCTCGCGGCCAGCGCGATGACGATCGCAAGACACGCCCAGTACGACGGCATGATGCGTGTGAGACGGCGTGCGACGAATCCTTTAGCCGATGTCCGCGCGGAGAACCCCGACGTCGTATGCCACATCACCAGGCCGCTGATGACGAAAAAGATATCGACGCCGCACGCGCCTATCCGCTGCGCCGAGGGTGCAACGAGCGCGAGCGGACTTCCCGACGCCTCTTCGAGGATGTGGTGTACCAATACGGCAAAGGCCGCGAGAAAGCGCAGATGTTCCAGTCCGTAGAGCCGGGCGGGACGTCCCGTAGCGATCGTCACCTCAGGTTCTCACCTGCTGCGTTCCAGCCGAAACGCCTTCGGCAAGGCTGCCCTTGTCTTGCCGCGCCAGCAGATAGCGCCGCCCGAAGCGCATGCCCGGCATCTCGAACTTACGGAACGACACGATCGCGAAGCACACGCAGCCAGGCAAAAACAGCGCGAAGAACGCGCCGACCCGCAGCGCGTCCCCGACGGGCAGCTGGGTTGCCAGCAGCCACGCCGCCCGCATGATGAAGAGATGCGTGAGATACAGGCTATACGATGCGTCGCCGATCAGCAGAAGCAGCTTCGGGTACTGCACGTCGCGACGGCCCATGACGACGCCCGCGAATATCGCTGCGGCGGGCGGTCCCCACATGAGGCCGCGCATGTCGAACGTGCCGTCCGCGGAGGGCCCCGTCATCAGCCAGCCTGCCACGCCCGCGAGGATCAACGCGACCTGAGCCGGGCCGCCCATCCGGAACCCCGACAGGCGCAACTGCGCGAACATCACGCCGAACACGAACTCGAGAATGATCGTATGCGTCCATCCTTTCAGGATCAGGTATTCGGGTTTCGTCGCGAGACCGAGCGCGACGAGCGTCACGAATATCGCCACGACCGCGAGGTACACGCGCCGGATGCCGAGCAGCAGGACGAGCGAAATGACGGTATAGAAGAACATCTCGAAGTTCAGCGTCCAGCCGAGCCCGAGCACGGGTTCCGGCGCACCCGTCAGCGGATTGATGGCCGGTATGAAAAACAGCGACCGCAACACATATCCGACCTCATAGCAGTTCTTGTACTTGAGCGCCGGTAGCGCGAGACCGATACCGATCGACAGCAACGTCACCGCCCAATAAAGCGGCACGACACGCACGATGCGCTCGCCGAAGAACCGGCGCGCCGTCGTGCCGCCGGAGGGCTGCCCCGAAATGATGTACATCATCACGAAGCCGCTGACGACGAAGAAGATATCGACGCCGAACAGCCCCTTGATGTTGACGAGTGTCCATATGTGCGATGCGGGTGCGCCGTGGCCGCCCACCTGGCCCGCTGCGTGGCAAAACACCACCAGCATGGCCGCGACGGCGCGGAGCACCTGAACCGACTCCAGCTTCTTCATTGCGTTGCCCTCCCAAACCGGTTCGCGCCGACAGCACCGCGGTAAAGCGACGAGGCGCGAGCACGACAGCATTGCCCGCCCGCTTTCCCGCTCTATCGAGGATAAGCGGGAGTGACGGCTCTCACGGCGTCGAACAGATTTCGAGCCGCCTGTTTCCATGTAAAGGTGCCCGCCTGCCGACGTCCCGTCGATATCAGCGACTGACGCACGGCGCAATCGTCGAGCGCGGTGATCATCTGCCGGCTCCATGCGTCCGCGTCGAAGGGATCGGCATACAGCGCGGCATTGCCGCACACCTCGGGTAGCGCGCCGAACGGCGCGGCCACGACGGGACAGCCGAGCGCCATCGCCTCCAGCGGCGGCAACCCGAATCCCTCCGTGAGCGACGGGAACGCCAGCGCCCCCGCGCTGGCCATCAGGCCGACCAGTTCGGCATCGCTGACCCAGCCGGTGAATTTCACATTGGCGGGCACCGCGTGCCCCGCTTCCTCGAAATCGGCTTGCTTCGCGCTGCCGAACAGGACCAGCGTGATGTCTTTCATTTCAGGCTTCGCGAAAGCCTTGAGGAGAATGCCGATGTTCTTGTGCTTCTGCGTGTTGGCGAGCGCAAGGACGTATCGCTTCGGCGCGAGGCCCAGCGCCGCGCGCTTGCTGTCGTCGGGCCGGACCTGCAACACGTGATCGCAGCCGTTGTGCACGACCACGATCTTGTCGGCGCTCGCGACACCATAGCGGACGAGTTCGTTGCGGGAGAACTCCGACACGGTGACGATCAGCCTGTGCCGTCTGCCGATAAAGAAGAACAAGAACCTGTACCACAGCCGGAAGCCCAGTGAATACGAGTCGGGCGCCGAGTAGACCTGCGCATCGTGAATCATCGTTGCCGAATCGCGATGACACAGCGGGCCGAGATTGCAGAGATTGAGGATGAAATCCTTCCTGCGGGCCAGCGGCAGATAGCATTGTTCCCAGATGATCCGATGCATCCGGCGAGCCAGCGGATTTTCCTGAACGCACATGATTTTCCGGTAAGACGGCACCTTGACGCTATTTCTGACGACGAGCGCGTAGTCGACGTCGTCGGCGGCCTGTTCCGAAATCAATGCATCCGTGGCGGCGATAAGTTGCTCGGCAACCTTGTGCACGCCCGTTGGGCCTGCCCCAAAGAACTTGCCGTTAAACGCTATCGTCTTGTACATCAGCATGGCCTCGCTGGCAGAAGGTTGGCGGAGTCGAAGTCATTCTCGCCGGCATTCAAAGATTGGCCGCCCGCTCGGGCGTCAACCGGCCGCGAACGAAATCCCACAAGCCGATCAGATTGCCGCCCAGGCGTCCGCGGCGATCGACCCAGGGCTCCGGCGCGAAACTGCGCACGATGTTGCTCGCCACATTGCGCAGTATGTGATCGAGCGCGGCGCGCAACGGCATGGTCTTCTTTCTCGCCAGATAGAGGGGATTGATGACCTGCGAATAGCCGAGCTTGCGGCCCGATACCCTGCCGCGCTTCACACCCAGATGCACGCCTAGCGCCGTATTGATGCGCACCACACGACCGCCGCGATTCTGGATCTGACCGCCGAAGTCGCGATCCTCCTGCCAGCCGTAGAGCACGAGACGCTCATCGAACCGGAGCCCCGCGATGCTGCGCGCCCGGAAGGCCATGTTGCACCCGTACGGGCCGCCCGTCGGCACGATGCGCAGGCGGTCGGGGACGTCCGTTGCCCTTGCCAGGATCGCCTGCCCTTCTTCGACGGAGTAACCCGGCCCATGGATGCCATCGGCGAGTACTGTTCCCGTGACACAGGCAATGGAAGGATCGCTATCCAGCGCCTTGAGCACTTCCTCGATCCATTGGCCGTGCATCAGGAAATCGTCGTCCAGCAGGACCACGACGTCGACGTCGCCGGGTACATGCTTCAACGCGTTGTTGCGTTGCGCGGTAAGACCAGGCCGCCCCATGATGACGAGCAATCCGGGCCGGTTCGCAAGATTGCCGGCATCCTCGTCCGACACACAGGAGACGATGATCAGATCCGGCTTGACCGTCTGCGAATCGACGAAAGACACCACACGTTCGAGGACTTCGGCACGCCCGCGAGTCGCGAAGATGAGGCAAACCTTTGCTTTCCCGTCCGACGACGGCAGGCTCGTTTCACTGGACATGATCGTTCCCCGGCGGATACTCGAATTCAATCTTCAGCATGTCGACGCACATGTTATCGATGCAACCAGCGCCGTACTGCTGGCTAACCCACGCAAACGAAAACAATCCGGCAAGCGCAAGCACAGGTTGCTAGCGCGGGCCCGGGATTCGTTCCTGCACGTGCTGCGTCACCCACCCCGGACGCCTCGGCACGCGTCTGGGCGCACGTTGCGAAAGCGCACCCGCCGCCGCCGCGAACAGGTAGAAGGTCGAACCCAGTTCGAACACGCCGGCCGCAAGCGATGCGACGATCAGCGTCGCGATCATGCCGTGCCGCGCCGCATGGCAAACGGCGCGCTCCGTCGGCGGATAGTGCGTCGACACGGGTGACAGCAGCGTCCTGGCGAGGAACATCCCGTAGCAGATCACGCCCACCGCGCCGAGATTCGCCAGCACGACGACGACGAAGCTCGATGCGCGAATGCTGCCCAGGCCCACGCCGATCCCGTAGGTATCGAGGAAATTGGTCACGCCTTGCGTGTTCCAGCTCATCCGTTCGATGCCGGAGGAACTGTCCGCCTTGCTCATGACGGTGGTGTCGACAAAGTCCGTCAGCGCTTTCGCCACGCCCGGCATGAACAGGAGTACGTAAAGCGTGCCGAGCACGCCCGCGCAAGCGGCGATGATCCACATGCGCTGCTGGCGCTCGAGTGCGCCGGGCGAAACACGGCCCGGCCGGCTGAACACCTGCACGCCCATATACGCGGCCAGCCCGACATAGGCGGTGCCCGACGTGGACATCAGCAGCAGTGTGCCCGTCGCGATCGCGAGCAACCCCGCCATTTTCGGGCGATAACCGAGCAGCCAGAGGTTGAGGCAAAAGACAAACAGCGGCAGCGTAAAACTCGAAAAGGCAGACGTCTCGGCAAAGGTGCCCGTGATGCGCACCAGCCCGCCGAGTTCTTCGCCGCTCAGATCCGCGTAGGAAGCCGTCTTGATAACCGACATCACATCGAGGCCGGCGGCATGCGTGACGAAATCGATCACGCCTGCCGATACATCCAGGCACGTGAGCAGAAAAATGCCGCTCGCGAGCGCCCGGTACGCACCGCGATACTTCAGAAACGCGACCATGCAGGCATACACGGCGAGGTCGCCGACGCAATAGATCGCCTGCGACAGATTGCCGGAGACGGGCCCGAGCGGCTGCAGCATCGCCACACCCGTGATGCCGCGGTCGACCGGAAACACGAGCGTCGATCCCTGCAGAAGACGCGGCAATATCACAGCGCCCGCGACGCCCCATAGCGTGGTGCAAAGCAGCCAGAACCCCGCCTTGTCCATCGCGAACGCATCGGTGATCCCCCTTCCGCCCGACAGATTGAAGGCTCTCAGCGCAAAGAAAATGAGGAAAAGCTGCGCGGGCATGATGCCGATGCTGCCGAGTCCGAGCGCCAGCGTGCAGGCGAACAGCGAGAACACCGCCATCGCGTATATCGCGCCGCGAAACGACGTATAGAGCACCAGTAGCCCGATCAGGATGACGACGATTCCGTATATTGACGGCACTGCTTCCTCTCCCGTCCGTTCAGTGCGCGCATGCACGAGCGGACCTGTTGTTGCACCGTTCAGGCAGAGCGCCAGCGGCGAAGCTCCGGCAGCGCGGAATCTGTCGGAACGCGGCCCGCTTCGACGGCGCTCTCCACGACCGCCATGAACTCGCGGCGGAAACGCTCCTTCGTAAAGCGCATCGCATTGCGACGGCACACCTCTGCGCTGAACGGCGGCAACTGCTCGAAGCGCTCCACGGCGTCGACGATGGAAGCCACGCTCTGCTCGTCGAAAAAGAGTCCCGTCGCCCGCTCGGGGTCCGGCGACTCGACGACGATTTCCCGCACGCCGCCACGGCCCAGCGCAATGACGGGCGTCCCGCACGCCTGCGCCTCGACGACGGAAATGCCGAAGTCCTCTTCGGCCGCGAAGACGAATGCGCGCGCGCGCTGCATCCACTCGACCAGCACCGCGTCGGGCTGATAGCCGAGCAGCGTCACATTGGGTGTCGCACATGCCTTCGCGCGCGCGAAGTCGGTACCGTCGCCGATCACCACGAGGCGCCGCGACGGCATCGCCGCGAAAGCCTCGACGATCAGGGGAATGCGCTTGTACGGCACCATGCGCGAGGCGATCAGATAAACGTCCTCGCGCTGCGTGCTGAGCTCGAACCGCTCGACATCGACGGGCGGATAGACCACCGTGGACTCGCTTCCGTAGGCCTTTCTGATGCGTCGTCCAACGAACGCTGAGTTGGCGACGAAGGCATCCACGCCTTGTGCGGTCCGGTGGTCCCAGATGCGTATGTAATGCAGCAGCAGGCGCACGATCCAGCTTTTGACGCCGCGCCGCATCCCTGCTTCGGCGAGATATTGATGCTGCAGATCCCACGCGTAGCGAATGGGCGAATGCACATAGCTCACGTGCACCTGATGCGGCCCGGTCAATACGCCTTTGGCTACCGCATGGTTCGACGAAATCACGAGATCGTAGCCGGACAGATCGAATTGCTCGATCGCCAGCGGCATCAGGGGAAGATAGTGACGAAACGATTTGCGCGCGCGCGGCAGATGCTGGATGAACGACGTATGAGCGCGTTTGCCGCCCAGTACTTCGCGCTGCGCTTCCGGGAAAAAGTCGACGACGCTGTAGAGATCGGCGTGTGGAAAGAGTTGCAGAATCTGCTCGACCACTTTCTCCGAGCCCGCATACGCGGCGAGCCAGTCATGCACGAGCGCGACGCGGCCAAAACGCCGGGTGTCGTTGGCGGCCGTTGGGGCAAGTGTCACATTAGCCACGGCGAGATCTCCTCGATCAACCGGGCGGCCGTCGCGCGCCAGGTGAGTTCTTCTGTCCTCGCGCGGCCACGCTCGCGCAGGCTCGCACGCAATGCCGCGTCCGCGGTGATCCGTTCGAGCAGGCGGGCGAGTTCGGCGGGGTCGTCGGGCGATGTGTAGAGCGCGGCGTCGCCGCAGGCTTCCTGGACAGACGGCAGCCTCGACGCGATGACGGGACAGCCCATCGCCAGTGCTTCGACAGGCGGCAGTCCGAAACCCTCGTAGCGCGACGGATAGACGAAGCACGCGGCACGCGCGTAAAGCGCGGCCAGTTCGCCATCCGTCACGTAGCCCAGGTGCTTCACGAAGGCCGGCAACGCGTCCTTGTCCGCTCCGTACACCCGCGCATCGCCGCCGCCGACCACGACGATGTCGAATTGCGCATCGCCGATGAGCTTCGCGGCGTCGGCCACGAGCCGGAAGTTCTTGTGCCGGTTGAGACTGCCGACGGCGAGCACGAATGGCCGCCCGTTCAGCTTCTGCACCACGGCGCCCTCATCGACGGGCACACGCAACATATGCTCGCCGCTCTCCGGCACGACGCCGATCTTGCCGGCCGGAATCCGGTACGCGTCGGATAGCTCGCGCCGCGAGAATTCCGACACGGTGATCACACGCCGCGATACGCGGCCAAGACGCGGCGCCATCAGCCGATACCAGGCGACGAACGAGCGGCTATAGCTGTCAGGCACGCGCGCAGGCGCTGCGTCGTGCAGCACCGTCACCTGACGGGAATACAGCAGCGGCCCCGAATTGCACAGATTGAGAAGTAGCCGGCCGCGCGCGGCATGCGGCAGCGCGAGCTGCTCCCAGCGCAGACCGCCGCCCTTCCCCCTCGCCTGCAATCCGACGTGCCGGAAGGGATTGGGCATACCCGTCAGCGCTTCGGGTACGACAATCTCGGCCCGCAATCCCGCAACGAGGGGATCGCGCAATTCGATCAGCTGATCGAGCGCACGGATAGTCTCGAACGCGAAGCGATCGACCCCCGTTGCGCGGCGGCCGAGAAAGCGGCCGTTGATCAGCAGGTTTGGGGTAGGCACGTGTGTCATCGACAGGGTCCGGGCATCGCTCATGTCGAGCGTCGCCAGGACGACGGATTCGACACGCCACGCCATGTAGTTCATATGACGCGAGCGTAGCCGCTCCGCGCCGCCGCGAATGTTCGCCGGCGCGCATGGCATGTGGATTCGCGCGCCGCCCGCAGCGTGGATCACGGATGAACGGCGCGCCAGGTGCGCCCGCATACATATCGCGACGTCTCGTCCGATCGTCTCGTCCGATCGTCTCGTCCGATCGTCTCGTCCGATGGGCGGCTTTATCAAGATTGCGCGGCGTCCACCCGACGTTCCTCGATGGACAAGCCGGATTGCGTTGCAAGCGAAAAACGGCTGCCGAGAATCCGTATCCGTTCGCCGTCGCACACACCGGGGCCGCGACGACGCAGCAGAATGTGCGCTGCACGCGCCTCCCGAAGAGGCCGACCCATTCCGCTGCCGGCAAGGACACGCAACGCCCGGAACCGGCAACGTTCGCACGCGAGGAATTCGCCGTGAAGCATCCCGTCGCAACCGTCTCTGGCCTCGCGGCCTCCCCGTTCGTCTCCCGTGCTTCGCGCCGCCCGTCGCGGGCAGCCTCGCACCCGTGGCCCGGCGCGCGCGCCGTCGCGGGTATCGCGGCGTGCGTCTGCGTGCTCGCCTGCGCATCGGCGGCGCGCGCAGCCGACAATCCCGTGCGGATGATGCCCGTCGATGCCTTCCTCGACACGCTCGGCGTCGTCACCCACGTCAACTACACAGACGGCGCGTACGCGAACGTGCACAACGTCGCCGACGACATGACATGGCTCGGCATCCGTCACGCCCGCGACTACACGCCCGGCCCGAGCGCGCCATTCGCCAGCTATGCGTACCTCGCGCAACGCGGTGTCAGGTTCAACTTCCTGGTGCGTTCGAACATCGCTGAGTCGATCGAACTCGCCGCGCGGTTGAATGCGGAAGTGCCCGGCAGCATCGCGGCCATCGAAGGCTTCAACGAGATCGACAACTTTCCCATCCCCTATCGCGGCCTCACGGGACAGGCTGCCGCGCTCGCCGCGCAGCGCGAGATCTACACACGTGTGCGCAGCGCGCCGGAGCTCAAGGGCGTGCCCGTCTACGACCTGACGGGCTTCGACACGAGAACGGTCGAGTCGCGCGCCGATTCCGCCGATTACGCGAATCAGCATGCGTATCCGCAAAACGGCAATCAGCCGACGTACAACTCACCCGGCGGCAGCTGGATTCCCGCCGCCATCTATAGCGTCAAGAAATTCAACCTGCCGATCGTCATCACCGAATTCGGGTACTTCTCGATGCCGCAATCGGGCTGGTACATGATCGGCGTCGACGAGCCGACACAGGCCAAAGCCGTGTTGAACGGCTATATGGATTCCGCGGCGGCGGGCGTCAAGCGGATCTATGTCTACGAACTGCTCGACGAAAAGGCCGATCCGCAAAACAGGAGCGGCGAAATGCACTTCGGCCTGTTTCGCTTCGACAACAGTCCCAAGCCGGTGGCCCACGCGATTCGCAATCTCACCACGATCCTGAAAGCCAGCACGCCCCGCCGGACAAAAGACGCCGCGCGCGGCACGCTGCCCTATACGCTCGCCGACATGCCCGTGTCCGCAAACAGCCTGCTGCTGCAAAAGAAGGATGGGCGCTTCGTGCTTGCGCTATGGAACGAGACGCAGATATGGGATCGCGCGAACGGCAAGCCCGTCACCCAGCCGCCCGCTCGCATCAACATCGATTTCGGTGCATCGGTGCGCCGTGTCGACGTGTACGATCCGCTCGTTTCGGCCGAACCGCAGGCGAGCCATCGCGATGTGCGTCAACTGCCTCTGGAAGTACCCGATCACGTCATACTGCTGGAGGTCACGCCGGCCGATATGCCGGGAACCTGAGCGGCGGCGGCGCGCGCGAGCGCCGAGAAGCGGCGCGCCTGTTTTCGGCGCGCCCGCGCAGTCCGTGCAGTCAGCGGCCGACCAGCCGCCGAACCGCATTCAACGGCGATTTGAGCCGGGTCATCGGCGCGAAGACGATGTCGTAGTAGCTCTTCGGATCGCGGTGCTCGAAGGTCGAGATGACCGTTCTCTTCAGGCTGTCGCGCCACGCGGACAGTCCGGGCGGCGACGGCTTGAGTCCCATCGTGCGCAGAATGTAGTTCGCCTGATAGACCCGCGCGCGTTCCTCGAGCGGCTTCATGCAGTAACCGACGCTCACGCTCACCGAGATATTGTCGTCGTTCTGCACCCAGTGCGGCGCCAATGGCGGATGATGCACCACCTGTCCCGGTGTCAGCCGGTAGACGGTACCGCGATTCTGCATGTCCTCGCGATAGCGCGCGGCTTCCGCATTGCCGTTATAGAAGCGTTCGACCTCCTGGTCCGGCACCAGCTCGCGATCGCTCGCCGGGAACAGGCACACGTCCTTGGAGCCCTGCACCTGGAAGAGGAAATTGGTTTCGTGATCGATATGAAACGGCGTCGCGATCTTCGGCGACGCGAGGAACAGCGTCATCGTTGCCCACGTGATGTCCTTGCGCAGCGGCAGGCCGGACAGGTCTTCGAGTTCGGACGTGATGCTGTCCAGCACTTCGGCGTACTCGCGGTCGTAGTCCTGCGCGCGGCTCAGCTTGATCCACGTGCCCATTTCACCCAGACGGGCAACCGTCTCGGCGAGCCGCTCGCCCGGCGGCATCGCGGTGAACTTTGCATCAATCGACGCGCGCTTGAAGTTGAGCGCACTGAAATCGCGATTCGAATTGCTGTCGATGATCCGTCTCGCGAGTTCGACGATGCGAGGAATGTCGAACAGGCCGGTCCTATGCAACGTATGTTCGAACTGGAACGAATGCAGATTGAAACTGCTTCTGAAGTCGCTTCTGGACACCCGAAGCATCTTGTCGTCGAAGGGCGGTTCGTGTGCTGAATCACTCAATACGGCCGCATCGCTCGGCACAGACATGGGACACCTTCACAGGTTAGAGAAACACAGCGCGAATGCGCGTTGATGAAGCGGCCGGCTATCGCATCCGACGCCTGCCGCTTTTCCCCGGCGCGTCGCTACGCGGTTGCCGCCACGGGATGACGTTCGAAATGGACGCCTTCGAGAAACGGCACGGTACGTTCGGGATGAAACGGTATGTCGATGCTCAGTTCAGGAACGATCCAGCGGTCGCGCAAACGGTAGCCGTGCGCCTCGAAATAGTCCATGAACTTGCGCCGGCTGAAGAGCCGGTAAGGCATCGCGCTCGTCACGTGATTCTGGATCGTCCACGCTTCGCCATCGTCCATCAGCGGCACCTTGTTGATGAGGATGTGCGACGGAAGCGTCTGCACGCTTTCGAGAATGCCAGGCCCTTTTTCGCCGAGGGGATCAGGCAAATACTGCATGACGCCCAGCATCAGCATGATGTTGGATGCGGGCGCCTCCACGAGATCCGTGCCGAAGCTGATCATCGGCGATTTCAGCTGCTGATGGCGCGCGATGCCGCGCTTCACCATCTCGGGAACATCGACGACGTGCCAGCGCATCGGCGCGGACAGAAGGCCGTAGCGCATGCAGATTTCGTAGAAGACCCCGCCCGCGCCACCGATGTCGAGAATCGCGTGGCCCGACTTCAGCAGCCTGGTAAGCCAGAGCAGCACCGCGAACTGCGAGGTCTGAAAGACTTGCGGCGGTTCTTCCGGCTTCTCGTTGACGAGCACCTTCGCGATGCCTTCGTCATTCCAGCCGACCTTGTTGAAACCGGTCGCGGCGCGCTCGGCATCTTCGAAGCTGCCGTAGAGGCCGAGGAAATGATTCATCTGCGCGTACCAGACGGTTCTTGCGTAAAGCCGCGACACGCCAGGAACCTTCCCCAGCCAGGCGCCCATCGCGCTATGCATCAGAATGGCTTTCAGCACTTTCTTCATGAGGGTTCCAGGTGCGCAACGACGATTTCACGAAAGGCATGCGTGCATCTGCATGGCACGCGGCGGATCATGCGCTGAGGCTACTACCCCGTCCGGCGACCCAACGTGCGTTGACGAACATCCCCGTCGATTCAGGTTATCGCGACAAGGCGGCAGAAATGTCCGGGTGCGGAAAGATGGGAGGTGCAGGCGCGTGAAAGCGTGCAAACAGTTGCTGCAGTGCGTGCGGTCACGCACAAAACTGCGCACTCGAGTAAGCCTTTGTAATGTCAGAATAGCCGCGGAAATGCAGAGCTTATGCGCGGACCGCGCTCCCGACATGAACAAGCTACAGTCCCTTACCGTGTTGCGCGGCGTGGCCGCCGTCAGCGTCATCTTCTATCACATCATGGCGCCGACGGGGCACACCCTCGGCGAGTTCGGTGTCGATATCTTTTTCGTGCTGAGCGGATTCGTGATCGCGCTCGTGCTGGACACGCCCCAGCTCAGCGCGCGGCGCTTCGTGCTGGATCGCATTGCGCGAATCGTGCCGCTGTACTGGCTGCTGACGTTGGTCGTACTCGCGGGCACGCTCGTCGCGCCCACCCTCTTCAGTTCGACGGGGGCCGATCTCGGCAACCTGCTGAAGTCGCTGTTCTTCATTCCCTACCGCAAGGAAAGCGGCCTGATCTTCCCGATGCTGTTCGTCGGCTGGACCTTGAACTACGAAATGATGTTCTACGCGGTCGCGGCCGTCTCGCTGATGATGATGCGCCCGTACCGGCTGCTGTTCGCGTCCGCGTCGATCCTCGTGATCGTCTGCTCCGCGTACGCGTCGGGTTCGCGCGACGCCATCGCCGAGTTCTATTCCTATCAGCGCATATTCGAATTCCCGCTCGGCTTTGTCGTGTACGGGCTGTGGAAACGCGGCTTGCGTCTCCCGCCCGTGCTTGCCGGGTGCATCGCAGTGGCCGCCTATGTATCGATGGCGTACATCAACTGGAACGGGCTGTCGCGCGCGCATCTGGTCTATTTCGGCATTCCCGCTTTCCTGCTGATCACCAGCAGCCTGAGTCTCGAACCGGTGATCGGCTCGGGCCCGTTGGCGAAAGGCGCGCTATTGATCGGCGATGCCAGCTATGCGATCTATCTGAGCCATCCGTACTGCGTCGAAGCCGCGCGCAAACTGCTGGCCAGCGCACCCGACGGCTTCCACGCGACGGCGCCTGCCGGCGTGACGCTCATCATCGTCATGGCGACAGCCGTGGGCGTCGCGCTCTACTGGTACGTCGACAGACGGCTGCACAGAAGTGCGCGTCGACTGTTGCAACCTGCGCCCGCCGTGCGATTGCGCGAATCCGGCGGGCAGGCTTAAGCCGCGAACCCATTGCCGCAGACGGCGCTTTCCAGCAGAACGTGTGCGGCAATCATCCCTCGCATTGAGCGCATTTCGGGAGCGTGGCGGTCGTCAGCGAAGATCGGATGTGGCCTGCCGCTGCTTTCGCGACGCACCGTGCATCGAAGTCTGGAACATGTAAAGCCGCCCCGCCGCGGCGCGATCTGACCGCGTCAGCGAGACATTCATGTTGGGGAGTGGAGAAACAGCAGACTTCCTGTTTCCGATCGGCGTGGCGCGATGCCGAAACACAAAGACGAGGCCATCCTTCGGCGCCTCACGGTGCGCCGAAGGATGGCCTGGCGCGAATCTCACGGGGGGCCTTCGCAACGCACGCAGGCATCGCAGGCGCCGTCACCGGCCGCGATGCCCGTCACGCGCTCAACTCGCGTTGCCTGCGTTGCCTGCGTCACCGCCCGGGTTGCTGTAGCTCGCGTAACCGTAAGCTGCATACTCGCTGCCGTATTTACCGGGCCGCGAGGTCATGTCGTTGAAGACCACGCCGCGGATGGGCACGCCGATCTGCCCGAAGCGGCGAACCGATTCGCGCAGATCCGACACGCTCGTCACGCCCTGGCGCGCGACCAGGAACACCATGCCCGCCAGATGCGCGACGATGCCCGAGTCGGCGACGGGCAGAATGGGCGGTGCGTCCATCAGCACGACGTCGTATTCGCTGTCTGCCCACTCGACGAAGCGCCTGAAACGGCTGTGCCGGAGCAGCTCGCTCGCATTGGCCACGTAACCGCCGTTCGCGACGAAATCGACACCCGGCATGATCTGCCGATGCACCACGCTCTCGTAAGGCGCGCCTTGCATGATGTCGGTGATGCCCGGCGTCGAACGCACGCCGACGTATGCGTTCAACGTGCCACGCCGCAAGTCGGTGTCGATGAGCAGCACGCGCTGGCCCGACGAGCCGAGCAGCGCCGCCAGATTCACCGACACGAACGACTTGCCCACCATCGGCGTCGGTCCGGCGAGCAGAACGACACGATTGGGCGCGTCGCGCAATGCGAACTCGAGCGCGCCGCGGAAGCTGCGCAAGCTCTCGACAGCGGCGTCGAACGATGCCGTTCGCGCCAGCACGCTGCACGTGCCCGGCACACCTTCGGGCAGACGGCGCGCAAGCGTCTGCTGCACGCGGCTGCGCGGCACCGAGGCGTAGACATGCAGACCCGCGCCCGCCTCGATTTCGTCGACCATCGCGATACCGCTATTCATCCTGCGTCTGAAGAGCACGATCGCCGCGCCGACGAACACCCCCGTAAGCGACCCCGCCACCACGATCAGCGTGCGTTTGGGCCGGATCGGGCCTTCGGGCACCGCGGCGCTGTCGATCAGGCGCGCGTTCGAGACCTTGCCCGCCTTGAGCAGTCGCATCTGCTCCTTCGTGTTCAACAGGTTCGTGTAGATGTTCGTGTCGACCTGGACTTCGCGTTGCAGACGCAGCACGCTCTGTTCGAGAGGCGGCAGCCGCCGGGTCTGCACGCCGAGTTCGGCCATCGCCTTCTCGGCCTCCGACAGTTGCCCGTTGATGGCGATCAGCGCAGGGTTGTCGGGCATATAGCGCGCGTCGAGCTGCGCACGCTGCTGGCGCAAGTCGGCGATGCGGGCTTGCGCAGCCGCCGTGCTTTGCAACAGGGCCGCGGCTTCGGCGCCGAGATCGACAGCGCCATGCTCGGAGCGGAACTGGTTGTATTCCTCTTCGGCCCTTTCGAGCGTCGCCTTCAGCTCCGGCAACTGCTGGTTCAGGAACGCGATCGATTTTTCGGCTTCTTCCTGCGTGCGCTGCACTTTCTGGCGCATGTACTCGGTGCCGATCGCATTCAGGATGACGCTCGTCTTCACCGGGTCGCCGCCTTCCAGCGCCGCGCCGATCACGGACGACTCCTTGCCCTTCTCGGAGATCATCAGCCGGCTTTGCAGATCGAGTGTCGCCGCAAGCTCGGATGAGCGCGACAATTCGAACGTCGCGCCCGAATGTCCATCGATCGCGTTCACCAGCAGGTCGATCGCGCCGCCCGGAACCTCGACATGCAGCGTCTCGCCGACCTTGCCCTGCAGATCCATCCCGTTGTGAACAAGGACGTAGTCGCCGTTGCCCTTGTACGTGAGGATGAATCTCGCGCCGTGCAGGCGATCCGGCACATCGAACCGGCTCACGCTGATCGCCTCGTCGCCCCACGCGTAGCCGCCGCGGCCCGACCAGCCCGAGACATTCAGGTGCGTCGCGATCCAGCGGCCCACCACCGGGAAATAGCGCGGCGTGGCGCTGATATAGAGCTGCGTGGCCTCGACGGCGCGCGAGACGACCATCCGCGAGCGCAGCACTTCGATCTCCGCCGATGCCGCCGTCTTGACGGCGAACATGGCCGACAGATCGGCGAGCGCGTTTTTGGTCGCGCCGTCGCTGTCTTCCACGTGGATCAGCATGTCCGCCTGATACACGGGACGCGCGAGCATCGCGTAGACGATGCCCACGAGCGTAAAGAGCATCGTGACAATGACGATGGTCTTACGGCCTTCATACAGGGTGTCGAGAAGCTTGCCGACATACCCGCCGTCCGGCGGCGCGATGCCGTCGTCGAGCGACCCCTCTAGCAGATATTCACGCTGTTTCAATCTGTCTCTCCGTCGGCGCCCGCGAATTGGGCGGGCACGTGCATCGATATACGGCTATCAGTAGCCGATCGCCCGGGTTGTCGCCGCCGCCTGCGTCGCAGGCAGAATCAGGCCGATCACGCGGCTCCATTTCACCAGCGCGGACGCGTCGACGAACACGACGTCGTTCGGCTTGAGTTCGAACGAATCGGCCGTGGCCATCGCCGAGGCCGACGTTGCATCGAGGTGATACACCACGCGCTTGCCCGCATCGCGATTACGCACGACATACACCTGCGACGCGTCCCCGGAGACCTGGCTGATGCCTCCCGCGTCGCCCAGCGCCTGGTTCAGCGTCATGCGTCCGTTGTTGAACGGCAATCCGCCGGGGCGCTGCACTTCGCCGATCACAAAAACCTTGCTGTCGTTCTGCGCGTAGACGCGCACCAGATCGCCGTCGCGCATGATGATCCGGTCGGGATTGACGCCTTTGCGGATCATGTCCGGTATGTCGACGATCACCGTCTCGTCGCCGCGCGTGAGCGCGACGCGCGAGCGATCGGACCTGTCGGTGAAGCCGCCCGCCCGGTTGATCGCCTCGGGCAAGGTCATCACCATGTCGTTAAGCACCTGCACGCCGGGCGTCTTCACTTCGCCGTCGAGATAGACGCGCTTGCTGCGATAGGTTTGCACGCGCACGGTCACCTGCGGCTGCCGCACATAGCGCCCGAGCTTGCTCGAGAGCAGATCCCGCACGCCCATCTCCGTCAGCCCCGCCACCTTGACGGGTCCGATGTACGCGTACTGGATGAAGCCGTCGGTGTCGACCGTATAGCCCGCCGCGACGGAGTTCGCACCCGACGAGTCCGAGCCGCCGCCGCCCGCGGCGGGCAGATTCAGTTCCGGGTGATCCCACACCACGATGTTCAGGATGTCGCCGGGACCGACCTGATACTGGCTCGCCTTCGCGAACAGGCTGCGCACGCCGTCGGGGATGCCCGACGGCTGCGCGAGCAGCTGCTTTTCGACGAGGTCGTCCGTGATTTCGACCAGCGAGCCCGCGGGCGCGCGATCGCTGCCCGACGCCTCGTGCGAACCCGTGTCGCGGGCGGCCGCGACCTGCGCGGTCGCGCCTGCGCTGTCCGTATACGAACCCCGATAGGTCATCCCGGGAGAAAAGGCACATCCCGCCAACGCCACGGCCGCTGCCGCGGGCGCGACGTATCGCAACACCGCGGCACCGATCGCGCGTGCCCCGTCCGGCCACGCAATCGTGTCCATCCCTCGCCTCCATGATTCCAGGCGTATCGCGCGCGCCCGCGCGATCCCCATTCGCCAAACGCTATCGATTCCCATCTTTCAACCCCACCTTGACTGTTGGCCGTCCGCTGCGTCCTGCGCGCATTCGACGACGGCCTGTGTCCATCATTTGTCTTTATATTTTTTGCCTTGCTGTGCTCTTGCCCACGCGACACTGCTTCGCTAGCTCGCTGCTGCCTCGTCAATACGCGCCATTACCTTTGATCACCACGAAGAGTGTCTTGAACAGAATGCCGATGTCGCTGCGCAGCGACCAGTTCTGCACGTACTTCACGTCGAGCTGCACGCGCGTCGCGTAATCGGTCTCGCAGCGCCCGCTCACCTGCCACAGCCCCGTGATGCCGGGTGTCGCCATCAGGTAGTACTTGCTGTTGACGCCGTAGCGCTCCAGTTCCTGCGCGATGATCGGCCGCGGGCCGACGAGGCTCATCTCGCCGCGCACGACGTTCCACAACTGCGGCAGTTCGTCGAGACTCGAGCGGCGCAGGAAGTGGCCGATGCGCGTCACGCGCACGTCATGCCTGAGCTTGAATTCGCGCTCCCATTCGGCGCGCGCCGCGGGGTCGTTCGCGAGCAGATCCTTGAGCACCTGCTCCGAATTGACCACCATCGAACGAAACTTGAGACAGCGAAACTTCTCGCCGTTCCTGCCGACGCGCGTGTGCCCATAGAGCGCCGGGCCGCCGTCGCTTTTCACGACCAGCGCAAGCACGACGAGCAGCGGCGACAGTGCGACGATGAACATCAGGCTCACCACGACGTCGAAGGCGCGCTTGACGATGTGCCGGATCGTGCGCGGTCGCGCGTCGACGTCGGACAGATCGGGCGCCGCGTCCTCGCGCCGCAGCCATGCCGCCACCTGGCGCGACACGCTGTGTTCCGCGAAAAAGAGCGTATGCGAAGCGAGCAGCGAGATGCCCGTGGTGAGCGTCCAGTAGATGAACCACGGCAACGAGATCAGGTGATCGCGATGAATCGCATAGAGCAACGCCAGCCCGCACAGCTGCACCGCAAGCCATGCAAACGTGGTGCGCCCGGCGATGCTCGCGACGGAGCGGCTGCCTCGCGGCGGATACGTGCCGCACGCCGGAAACACCGACAGCGCCAGCGCGGCGACGAAAGCAACCAGCGTCGGATCGAGCGCATGCGGCGGCCCGATCTGCAGCATGTTCAGATTCAGGTGCCGGGCGCCGAAAGCGCCCAGCACGATTAGCGCAATATCGATCGTACGTTGCACCAGCTCGGACATATTCCTACTCCGCCGCGTCTCATGTTCAGTGTCGTTATTTAGCCATCCTGCCGTTTCCATGGCTGTCTCCCGTACCGCGAACTATCTTCCCCGTTGGGACGTCGCGATCCGTCATTCGCGGCAAGCCTGTCATGCGCGGCTCGAGCAGTACCGCCCTGCCAGCATTGCCTTCTTCGCGATATCCGAATCCACGCCGCTAAGGTAAGGGGACAGTGTCGGGAATTCCGTGCGCAATCCCACTAACCATTCACAGTCGCGCGCGAGACCTTGTCGCGCGGTATCGATGCGATGGCAACGACTACGCGCGCTATGTGTGCTTGCGCACGTAACGCGCTTTCTCTCGACGAATGCGTTCTTCCGACGAACGCGTCGATCGCGCGATGCCGGGTGCAAGCATGGGGATGTGTGGCCTACCCAACGGAGAGCGCATGGACGCGCTGTCAGGATGATGGTCTTGAGCGATGGGATGCTTCGCCGTCTGTATCGAGACGGCCATGCGAAAAAAAACGCACCGCCTGCGTGAAGCAGGCGGTGCGTTTTCGATGCTTGCTGCCGGCGCTGTTATCGAGCGCTGTTATGAAGCGCCCGTTTGCAGCGTTGCTTGCAGATCGATCAGGTGCGCGCGTATTCGATCTTTTCGACGCCCTTGTCGGTGCCGAGCAGGCAGACATCGGCGCCGCGTGCGGCGAAGAGCCCGACCGTCACGACGCCCGGCCATGCGTTGACCGCGGCCTCGACGGCGCGCGGGTCGACGATACGCAGGCCCTTCACGTCGATGATCTCGTTGCCGTTGTCGGTGATGAACGGCGAGCCGTCCTTCGCGACGCGCAGGACGGGAACGCCGCCCAGCGCCGTCACGCGGCGGCCGATCGCGGTGCGCGCCATCGGCACGATTTCGATGGGCAGCGGGAACTGGCCGAGCGCGTCGACCCGCTTCGTCGCGTCCGCGATGCAGACGAACGTCTCCGATACCGATGCGACGATCTTCTCGCGCGTCAGCGCGCCGCCGCCGCCCTTGATCATCGCGCCGCTGGCGTCGATCTCGTCGGCGCCGTCGACGTACACCTGGAGCGAGTCGATTTCGTTGAGGTCGAACACCTGAATGCCGTGCGATTGCAGGCGTGCCGTCGTCGCAACCGAGCTGGACACGGCGCCGCGATAGCGCGATTTGTGCGCAGCGAGTGCGTCGATGAAGCAGTTCGCGGTCGAGCCCGTGCCGACGCCGATTACGGCGCCCTCGGGTACATTTGCGATGACGTAGTCGGCGGCGGCGCGGCCGACCAGTTGCTTGAGTTCGTCTTGAGTCATGATGGGAAATGCTGGAGGCAGGCGGAAAACGGCAAGTTTACCGGAGTCGGCACACGGGGTTGGACTTATTGCGCACGAAGCCGCTCATGGCGCGGGCCTCGCGGGCTCTTGCGCGACAGCCGGCGCGTATTTGTCGAGCAGCGCCTGCGCGATCGCATCCGTCTGGGCGTCCGGCGTGCCCGAGTAATCGGCGGGACGGAAATGCATCTGGAACGCGGCGAACACGCGGCGCGTCTTCTCGTCGAGCACGCCGTCCGTCGCGACTTCGTAGCCGTAGCGCGCGAGCTTCTGCTGCAGCTTTTGGACATCGGCGAGCGCGTGCGGATCGCGGCCCGCGAGTTCCTGCGCGACGGCCGCATCGTCGGGCCATGCGCCGACGCCGGCATCGTAGAGCCGCTTCCACGGGAAGAGCGGTCCCGGATCGATCTTGCGTTGCGGCGCGACGTCGCTATGGCCGACGACGCGCGTCGGAGGAATGCTGTAGCGCGCGACGATGTCTTTTGCTACACGGATCATCGCGTCGACCTGTTCGGGCGGATACGGTTGCCAGGTGCGGCCTTGCGGCGTGTCGACCGGACCGAGGTTGACGTTTTCGATGCCGATCGATGCGGCGTTCAGTTCCGTCGTGCCCTGCCAGTAGCTCAGGCCTGCGTGCCAGGCGCGCTCCGATTCGGGCACCAGTTGCCAGATGATCGGCTCGCCGTTTTTTTCGCGGGGATGGTCGGGGATCACATAGTGGGCGCTGACCTGTTGCTGGGTCAGCACGTCCAGTGATTCGTTTTCGTCGATTTCTGTGTAGTGCATTACCAAAAATCTGATGCGGGTGTCCTGGTATTGCGCTACGCGCGATGTGTCCGTGTAGTAGGTGCCTTTGTTTGTCAGCGTTGTCGTCGTTGTGCAGGCTGTTGTTAGTAGCGCTGCTAGCGCTAGCGATGTGGGCAAGAGGGTTTTGATTCGCATCGGCGTAAAGGCTCTGTTGGGTTTCGCTTTTGCTGGCATCCGCGATTTCGTATCGGTGCTTCTTGCGTTGCCCCTGTGCGGGGCGGCACTCACTTTCTTTGCCGCCGCAAAGAAAGTAAGCAAAGAAAGCGGGCTAACACCGCCAATCCTTGTGTTTGCCTGCGGGCCCCCAACGGGTCCCGCACTTCAAACGGCAACACGCTATTTCATGTGCGTTGCCAACGCCTTTAACAGGCACATCACCCACTCCAACTACCCGTAGCGCAGCCGGCCGCGGCGAACCGTCTGCGCCGCCCAGGTGGCAAACGGTGTGTAGGCCGTCGCGACGGAAGTGCACCACTCCGGACTGAAAAGTGGGACCGGTGTCGTAGAAGCGCGAACGCATGCGGTGCGACAACCTACACACCGTTTGCCACCTGGGCGGCCGTGGACTTTCTGGTAACGCGAAACGTGACGCGGGAATGTGAAGTGGGTGATGCGTGAGTTAGCACGCTGGCAACGGGCGCGAAAAATTGCTTTGGCGCACGAAGGTCGGGGACGTTGAGGGTACCTGGGCAAACACAAGCATTGGCGGGGTGAGCGGCTTTCTTTTGCCTACTTTTCTTTGCCGCTGCAAAGAAAAGTAGGTGCCGCCCCGCACAGGGGCAACGCTAATAAACCGATACGAAATCGCGGATGCCAGCGCAGCAAAAACCCCAGAATCGCGACTGCGTCGCAGACAAAAAAAACTACTTCTTAACAGCCCGCTGCCGCACGGCTTCAAACAAACAAACCCCAGAAGCAACGGAAACGTTAAGACTCTCCACTGACCCGGCCATCGGAATCTGCATCACTTCATCACACGTATCGCGTGTCAGCCGCCTCATCCCCTCACCCTCGGCACCCACGACGAGAGCAACCGGCCCATCGAGCTTCGTCTCATACAACGACGCCGTCGCCTCGCCCGCCGTTCCGACGATCCACACACCCGCGTCCTTCAGTTCGCGCAACGCACGCGCCAGATTCGTGACGGTAATGTACGGCACCGTATCGGCCGCGCCGCTCGCGACCTTCGCCGCCGTCGCGTTCAGACCGACCGCCCGGTCCCGCGGCGCAATCACGGCATGCGCGCCCGCCGCATCGGCAACACGCAGACACGCGCCGAGATTGTGCGGATCGGTAACGCCATCGAGCACCAGCAACAACGCCGGCCCCTGAATGCCGTCGAGCAACTCGGCCAGGTTCTGCGCCAGCGGCAAGTCACCCGCACGCGCGACGACACCCTGATGCCGCTCGGTGTGCGCCAGCCCCCACAGACGCGTTTCGTCGGCGGCAATCAGGCGGACGCCCGCCTCTTTCGCCACGGCGAGAAACTCGTTCATCCGGCGATCGCGGCGCGCCTGGTCGTAATAGATCTCTTCGACCGTCGAAGGATCGTGACGCAACCGTGCCGTCACCGCGTGAAAACCGTAGAGAACCTTGAGACGTGACATGACTGAAACAACCTTTGAATGAGCGCGCCGCGCTCGCAGCGCGCCCGATGAGAATGAGCGCCGCGCACTTGCGCGCGCGGCGTTACAACAGAATCAATTACAGGACCAATTGCGGAATCAACTGCTGAATCAATGCTTCTTGCGCGCCGGTTTCGCCGACGGCTTCGACGCCGCTCGCTTCTTCGATGCCGCCGCCTTGCGCGCCGCACGCGCTTCTTTCACAGCCGCCGTCTGTGCAGGCGGTGCCTTCTTGCGCCGGCCGCTTTCGACTTGCGCCGCGCGTTCGATCGAACGCACGCGCGGGCCGCCGCCGAGATCGCTCGCTTTCTCCGCAGTCGTCGCACGATGCGTCTGCGACTTCACGGGCGTGTCGCGCACCAGCCGGAAATCGATCTTGCGCGCATCGAGATCAACGCGGCTCACCTGCACGCGCACGCGGTCCGACAGCCGGTAACGGATGCCCGTGCGCTCACCGCGCAGTTCGTTCTTGATCTCGTCGTACTGGAAGTAGTCGGAGCCGAGTTCCGTCACGTGCACGAGGCCTTCGATGAAGAGCGCGTCGAGCTGCACGAAGATGCCGAACGACGTCACGCCGCTCACCATCCCGCCATACTCTTCGCCGAGCTTGTCGCGCATGAAGTAACACTTGAGCCATGCTTCGACGTCGCGCGAGGCTTCGTCGGCGCGGCGCTCGTTGGCCGAGCAATGCAGGCCTAGCTCTTCCCAGATCGCCGTGTTCGGACGGTTACGGTTGCCGCGCTTCTCGTCTTCGGCCTGCAGCGCGCGTGCGCGCGGCGACAGCGCCGTGTTCAGCTCGACGCCATGCGGCGCCTTCGGCTCGTACTTGCGGCCCTGCAGGATCGCGTAGATCGCGCGGTGCGTGAGCAGATCCGGATAGCGGCGGATCGGGCTCGTGAAGTGCGCATACGCCTCGTACGCGAGACCGAAGTGGCCAATATTGTCCGGGCTGTAGACGGCCTGCTGCATCGAGCGCAGCAGCATCGTCTGCAGCATCTGCGCGTCGGGACGATCGCGGATGTGCGCCATCAGCGCGGCGTAATCGCTTGCGTGCGGCGTGTCGCCGCCGCCGAGCGTCAGGCCCATGCCGCGCAGGAACGTGCGCAGATTTTCCAGGCGCTCCGTCGTCGGTCCCGCGTGCACGCGGTACAGGCCAGGATGCTTGTTGCGCTTCATGAAGTCAGCCGCGCAGACGTTCGCGGCCAGCATGCATTCCTCGATCAGCTTGTGCGCGTCGTTGCGATGACGCGGCACGATCTGCTCGATCTTGCCCTGTGCATTGCAGACGATGTACGTTTCTGTCGTATCAAAGTCGATCGCGCCGCGCTTCTGGCGCGCGGCGAACAGCGACTTGTAGACGCCGTACAGATTCTGCAGCTGCGGCAACAGCGCGGCGCGGCGCGTCGCTTCCGGACCCTTCGTGTTGGTCAGCACGGCCGCGACTTCCGTGTACGTGAGACGCGCGGCCGAGTGCATGACGCCCGGATAGAACTGATACGCCTTGATCTCGCCGCGCGCGGTGATGACCATGTCGCACACCAGCACGCAACGGTCCACTTGCGGATTGAGCGAGCAAAGCCCGTTGGAGAGCTTCTCCGGCAGCATCGGAATCACGCGGCGCGGGAAATACACCGACGTGCTGCGCTCGATCGCATCGACATCGAGCCCGCCGTCGGGCAGCACGTAGTGCGACACGTCGGCGATCGCGACGATCAGGCGGAAGCCGTCGCCACGCCCGACCTTGATCGGCTCGCAATAGACAGCATCGTCGAAGTCGCGCGCGTCCTCGCCGTCGATCGTGACGAGCGGCACGTCGCGCAGATCGACGCGATGCTTGATGTCCACGGGCCGCACTTCGTCGGGCAGCTTCGCGGCGGCGTCGAGCGCGGCCTGGCTGAACTCGTGCGGCACGCCGTATTTGCGCACCGCGATTTCGATTTCCATGCCGGGATCGTCGATATCGCCAAGCACTTCCACCACGCGCCCGAGCGGCTGCGAATGGCGGCTCGGAAAATCCGTCAGCTCGACGACAACGACCTGCCCGACCTTCGCCTTCTTCGTGTTCTGCGTGATCAGGATGTCGTGGCCGATGCGCTTCTCTTCGGGCACGACGATCAGCGCGCCGTTCTCGTTGAGCAGACGCCCGATCACGCGCTTGTTCGCGCGGTCGGTGACCTCGACGATATGGCCTTCGGGCCGGCCGCGCCGGTCATAGCCGACGATGCGCGCGAGCACCCGATCGTTGTGCATGACCTTCTGCATTTCGCCCGTCGGCAGGAACAGGTCGTCCTGGCCGTCGTCGCGGATCAGAAAGCCGTAGCCGTCGCGATGGCCCTGTACGCGGCCCGCGACGAAGTTCGACGGATGAGTGAGCTGGTAATGACCGCGCTGATCGAGTCTGATCTGGCCATCGCGCTCCATCGCGGCGAGGCGCTTGAAAAACCCTTCGCGCTCCTGGCGCTTGATCGACAGTGCTTCGGCGATGTCGTTCGCTGCAAGCGGCGTTTCACTCGTGCGCAGCACGCCGAGGATTTCTTCGCGGCTTGGAATCGGATACGGATATTTGCTCAAGGGCTTGTCGATGATTGTTCTCGTTGCGTGGACGTCGGCGATTGGATGACGCTGCTATATCTACTGCAACTGCGCTTGATACTTCGGGGGATTCTAACACCCGTCCCGCCCGCCACGCGCCGCCTGGCGGGCGCTTGCGCGATGTGCAGGAGCCGCCTTCGCGGCCTCTGCGCGTGTCATGCGAATGTTTTCGCGAAACGCTTGACACGATTCTTCGACCCGCTATAATCTCGGTCTCTGCTTCAAACGCACCTTGCCCAGGTGGCGGAATTGGTAGACGCACTAGGTTCAGGTCCTAGCGGTGGCAACACCGTGGAGGTTCGAGTCCTCTCTTGGGCACCAGGATTCAAATGAAAAGCCGCCTTCGGGCGGTTTTTCATTGTAGTGAGAGCAGTTGCAGTACCGGTTGGTCGTGAGTCATTTGATCCGCGAACAATCAGGCGAAAAGATGAAGCGTTTTTCGAAATACCGATTGACACGCAGAATCTTCTCGCTAAAATAGCGGTCTAGCTTGAGACGTGCCCAGGTGGCGGAATTGGTAGACGCACTAGGTTCAGGTCCTAGCGGTGGCAACACCGTGGAGGTTCGAGTCCTCTCCTGGGCACCACTCTCTTAGCGAAACAGATCACCCCGCAAAGCGATAAGCCTGCGGGGTTTTTTGTTTTTGTCGCCGGTTTATCTCGTTGCGCTGCGCGTTAGCCGAAAGCGCACATAGCCATCAGCGAACCCTTCCCGCTTCATTCCAAGTTTCTCCGCCACGCGTTGCGACGCGGCGTTGCCTTCGGCGATGCCCGCAACGATCGATTCGAGCCCTACCGTATCGAACGCATGCGCCACGACGACGTGCGCCGCCTCACTCGCAATCCCTCGCCCCCACGCATCGCGCACCAACCGCCAGCCGATCTCGATCTCCGGCCCGCGTGCGTCTTCGGGAATCAGCAGCACCCATCCGACGAAGCGCTCCGGCGCATGCCGCTCGAAGATCGACCAGTAACCGAGTCCATCCGGATAGTCACGCGTGATGCGATCGACGACAAAGCGCCGATGCGCGTCCCCATCGCGCCAGGGTCCATCGATATGACGCGTGACCTCAGGATCGCGATCCATCGCGATGCAATCGTCGAGATCGGCGAGCGTGCGCGGCCTCAGATATAACCGCGGCGATTCGAAAGAAGGCGGCAATGTTTATTCCCGATAATTACGAATAACAAACCATATCCAATCAATATCAATACATTAATTACATTCGCCAGACATTATCTCCGCTTTCGCATCCGATTATCCAGGGATTAGCACTGATAAAGCGGGTCCGTTTCATGCAGCCGCTTAATCGTCGGCGTACACTCTTCGCAGCCTTGATTGACGGGGCGCGGCGTGCAGCCCCATCCGCCTTCGAACGGAAACGGCCTGCACGGTTAATCGGGAGACCGCAACAGCCGGTTGCATGAGACGGGGATCGGGCTTGAAAGCCCTGATTCCGGATCACAGGAGAACAATTGAAATGAGCTGGACTCGGGAACAAAGAAACGTCACGATCGCGGCATATTTAGGCTGGACGCTCGACGCATTCGATTTCTTTCTGATGGTCTTCGTTCTGAAAGATATTGCGAGCGAATTCGGCACCGATATCAAATCGGTTTCATTCGCCATTATGCTGACCTTGATGATGCGGCCCCTCGGCGCACTCATCTTCGGCTTCCTCGCCGACAAGTTCGGCCGCCGTCCCACGCTGATGGTCAATATCGCGTGCTTCTCGCTGCTCGAACTGCTGTCGGGGCTTTCGCCGAATCTCACCACGCTGCTGATCCTGCGCGCGCTGTTCGGCATCGCGATGGGCGGCGAATGGGGCGTCGGCGGCGCGCTGACGATGGAAACCGTGCCGCCCAAGGCGCGCGGCTTCGTATCGGGCCTGCTGCAGGCGGGCTACCCGAGCGGCTATCTGCTCGCCGGGCTGGTGTTCGGTCAGCTGTACCCGTACATCGGCTGGCGCGGGATGTTCTTCGTCGGCGTGCTGCCCGCGCTACTCGTGCTGTACATCCGCGCGCACGTGCCCGAATCGCCCGCGTTCAAGACGCTCCAAAAGAAAACGCGCCCCGGTCTGGTCGCGACGCTCAAGCAGAACGCCTTACTGTCCGTCTACGCAATCATCCTGATGACGGCGTTCAATTTCTTCTCGCACGGCTCGCAGGATCTGTATCCGACCTTCCTGCGCATCCAGCACAACTTCGACGCACACACGGTCCAATGGATCACGATCACGCTGAACGTCGGCGCGATCGTCGGCGGGCTCTTTTTCGGCGCGCTGTCGGAGAAGATCGGCCGCAAGCGGGCGATCTGCCTCGCCGCGCTGATCGCGTTGCCCGTGCTGCCGCTGTGGGCGTTCTCGTCGACGCCCGTGCTGCTCGCCGCGGGCGCGTTCCTGATGCAGATCTCGGTGCAAGGCGCGTGGGGCGTGATTCCCGTGCATCTGAACGAGATCTCGCCCGATGAAATCCGCGCGACCTTTCCGGGCCTCGTGTATCAGCTGGGCAATCTGATCGCGTCGGTGAACGGCCCGCTGCAGGCAGGCGTCGCCGAAGCGCACGGCAACGACTATGCAACCGTAATGGCCGTGGTGATCGGCATCGTGGCCGTCGTGATCGCCGTGTTCATTATGTTCAGCCGCGAACGGCGCGGTATCGACATGACGCAATCGGCCGAACAGGTCGCGGCGACGGCAACCGTTCACTGAACCCACGCACTGCACGTGTAAGACGGCGCCACGGCGCCCATGCACATCGAAGGCGGCCGCTCCGATTCGTTTCGGAGCGGCCTTTTTTGTCCGCGCCGCCGGCGAGTGAGCACACTGCGGCCAGACGCTTTTAGAGGAATCTGTCGACACTCCCCTCTTGCCCGATCACGCGCGCCATTCTTATCCTGAAAAAGAACGCACGTTTCAAATTCCGATTTGAATCGATTGTTTGCAGGAGCCCAAAGTCCCGCCACGAATGCGCGGCTGAGGCTCGACAGGGAGACAACATGACAACTCGCACGACGAGCCGCCACGCCGGCGACACGAAATCGCGCATCCTCGATGCCGCCGAGACGCTCTTCATCGAACACGGTTACGAAGCGATGTCGCTGCGGCAGATCACCTCGAAGGCCGAGGTCAATCTGGCCGCCGTCAACTATCACTTCGGCAGCAAGGAATCGCTGATGCACGCGATGCTGTCGCGCCGTCTCGATCTGCTGAACCAGGAACGCCTGAAGCTGCTCGACCATTTCGACTCGCTGCTCGGCCCGCGTCTGACCTGCGAGCACGTGCTCGGCGCGATGTTCATTCCGGCGCTGCGCGTGTCGCGCGATACGCGGATCGGCGGCAAGGCGTTTCTGCGGCTGCTCGGCCGTGCGTACACGGACCCTTCGCCGTTCATCCGCGACTTCCTGGGCGCGCACTATGCGTCCGTCGCCGTGCGCTTCTTCGACGCGTTCCAGCGGGCGCTGCCGCATCTGCCGCGCGAGGAACTCGGCTGGCGGCTGCATTTCGCGATCGGCGCGCTCTCGGGCGTGCTGGCGGGCGCCGACACGGAGAGCCTCATCAGCGAGTTTTCGCAAGGCAGGTCGATGAACGACCTGCAGCTGATCGCGCGGCTCGCGTCGCTGATCGTGTCGGCGCTGAAGGCGCCGCTGCCCGACGCGAGCCAGCTGGCCGTGTTCGCCTCCGTGCTCGGCGACGCGGGCAGCGCCGATATCGCATGCGATGCCGTGCGGCAGGCGCAGGCGGATCAAACCGCTTGCGACGCTGCGCCGCCCGCCGGCACGCCCGAGCCGCCATCGACGGCACGCACGCCGCAGACCTCGCAGAATGCCGCTGACCGCACTGACACGGAACCACAAGCCGACACGCGCGACGACGGCCCGCGCTACGCGGCGCATCGCTGACGACGCCGCCACGGCTACCCGCCCGCATTAGACGCGCCGCTCGGTGCCGCGGGCACAGCGGCTGCGGCGAATATCGGCGACATTGGCGAATAACGGGCGAATAACGGCGGACGCCGCTCGCCGCGCCGCACGGGATCAGGACAACTCGAAGACATCGCGAGCCCGCGCTCGCCCTGCGAAATCGAAAGGAGGATTGCCATGACGTGGTTCATCGTTGCGCTGATCGTCGTTGCCGGGGCGCTCGTCCATGTCCAGGCGCGCGCCGCGTGGTGGCTCGCGTTCCTCGCCGCGTGGGTCGCGGCCGCCTTTCTGACCCGCGCGGCCGGGGCGACGGCATCGGTCGTGCTGGCCGTCGTGCTCGTGCTGCCCGCTCTCGTGCTGACGATCAGGCCGGTGCGCCGCGCGCTGCTGAGCCGCCCCATGCTCGAACTGTTCCGCAAGATCCTGCCCGACATGTCGCCGACCGAGCGCGATGCAATCGAAGCGGGCACCGTCTGGTGGGATGCCGCGCTCTTCTCCGGGCGTCCGCATTGGGACACGCTGCTCGGCTACGGCCCGGCGAAGCTCACGGACGAAGAACAGGCCTTCCTCGACAACGAATGCGAAGCGCTCTGCGATCTCGCCAACGACTGGGAGACGACAGCCATCTGGCAGGATCTGTCGCCGCAAGCGTGGCAGTTCGTCAAGGACAAGGGCTTTCTCGGCATGATCATTCCGAAGCAGTACGGCGGCAAGGCGTTCTCCGCGTACGCGCATTCGCAGGTCATCATGAAGCTCGCGACGCGCTGCTCGGCGGCCGCCGTCTCCGTGATGGTGCCGAACTCGCTCGGCCCTGCCGAACTGCTTTTGCACTACGGCACCGAGACGCAGAAGAACCACTACTTGCCGCGTCTCGCGCGCGGCGACGACATCCCCTGCTTCGCGCTCACGAGTCCTTACGCGGGTTCCGACGCCGCGTCGATTCCCGACATCGGCATCGCCTGCAAGAGCACCTTCGAAGGCCGCGAAACGCTCGGCTTCCGCGTAACGTGGAGCAAGCGCTACATCACGCTCGGGCCGATCGCGACGGTGCTCGGCCTCGCCTTTCGCGCGCTCGACCCCGACCACCTGCTCGGCGGCGACGACGAGCCCGGCATCACCTGCGCGCTGATCCCGACGCGCCATCCCGGCGTCAACATCGGCCGCCGTCACTGGCCGCTGAACGCCGTGTTCCAGAACGGACCGAACTCCGGCAACGACGTCTTCATTCCGCTCGACTGGGTGATCGGCGGCCGCGAGCAGGTCGGCAACGGCTGGCGCATGCTGATGGAATGTCTCGCGGCGGGCCGCGCGATCTCGCTGCCGTCGTCGAACGTGGGCATGTCGAAGATCGCGGTGCGCGGCGTCGGCGCCTACGCGGCCGTGCGGCGCCAGTTCCGCACGGCGATCGGCAAGTTCGAGGGCGTGCAGGAAGCGCTCGGACGCATGGGCGGCAACCTCTACGTGATGGATGCGGCGCGCCGCCTGTCCGCGCAGGCCGTCGATCTCGGCGAAAAACCGTCGGTGATTTCGGCGATCTCGAAGTACCACATCACCGAGCGCAATCGCGAAGTGATCGACGACGGCATGGACGTCGTCGCGGGCAAAGGGATCTGCATGGGGCCGTCGAATTTCCTCGCACGCGCCTATCAACAGGTGCCCATCTCGATCACCGTCGAAGGCGCGAACATCCTCACGCGCTGCCTGATCATCTTCGGTCAGGGCGCGATCCGTTGCCATCCGTACGTGCTGAAGGAAATGGCCGCCGCGCGCGAGCCGGACCGCGCGAAAGCGCTGCGCGATTTCGACGCGGCGTTCTTCGGCCATATGAGCTTCACGCTGTCGAACGCGATGCGCAGTTTCGTGCACGGCGTGACGGGCGGCCTGCTGATCGCGAAGCCGCGGCACGCGCACCCGCCGCTCGCGCGCTACTACCGCGCGGCGACGCGCCTCTCGACCGCGTTCGCGCTGCTCGCCGACGTATCGATGCTCGTGCTCGGCGCCGATCTGAAGCGCCGCGAGCGCATCTCGGGACGGCTCGGCGACGTGCTGTCGCAGCTGTATCTGATCTCCGCGACGCTCAAGCGCTTCGAAGACGAAGGCCGCCACGCAAGCGACCTGCCGCTCGTGCAATGGGGCGTGGAAGACGCGCTGTATCGCGCGCAGACGGCGCTCGACGGCGTGTTGCGCAACTATCCGGATCGCCTCGCCGCGGGTCTCGTGCGCGGGCTGGCGTTCCCGTTCGGCTTGCCGCATCGCGCGCCGCCCGATGCGCTCGGCAGCGCGATCGCCGAGCTGATGCAGACGCCGGGCGATACCCGCGACCGCCTGCTCGCGGATTCGTATGTGCCGCACGTCGGCGTCGACCCGATCGGCTATGGCGAACTCGCCTTCGAACTGACGCCGCGCGTCGCGCAGATCGAGAAGCGCCTGCGCGAAGCCGTCAAGGCCGGCCGGATCGAGCCGGTTCCGCAAAGCCTCGCCGATCTGGCCGAATGGAACGAAGCGGCGCAACAGCGCGGCCTGATCGACGAAGACGAGCGCAAGGTGCTCGACGCTTACGCGCGCTACGGTGCCGAGGTCGTGAAGGTCGACGACTTCCCCGCCGATTTCGGCCTGCTCGCCGACCTGCAGCGGCGCAAGGAGGCGCTCGACAAGGCGATGGAACTCGCGGCGTGACGGCCCGGCTCACGCACCGGGACCGCATGGCGAGCTGCATGGCGACCCTCGATTGGCCCGAATGGCGGCATGGACGTAACTTGCGGCAAGTCACACGCTCCGTGCACACTGACGTCATGCGTCCGGCCGGGAGCCAATAAGAATGAACGATTCCTACCTGAACTTCGTCAATTCGCCGCTGGGCGCACGGGTCGCGCGCTCGCTCGGTTTGCCGAAGCCCGAGGTGTTGCGCCGCTACCGCGCCGATGCGCCCGAATTCGACGGCATCGTCGCCGTCGGCGCGGGGCCGTCGCCGCAATTGCTGGACGCCCTCGCCGACGTCGTCGCGCATATCGGCATGACGAGCGTCGCGCATCCGGGCGCGGGCCTGTGGGTGCCGCTCGCCAACCGCCACGGCCTGATGACGGGCCGCTTCGAACCCGCCGCGCCCGCAGGCGGATCGCAGGCGCGCGTGCGGGCGCTCGTGTTCGACGCGAGCGGCATCGACAGCAGCGCGCAGCTCGACTCGCTCTACACGTTCTTTCACGACGCGCTGCGCTCGCTCGACCAGTCCGGCCGGATCATCGTGCTCGGCCGACCGCCCGAGTCGCGCGCGACGCCCCGCGCCTGGACGGCGCAGCGCGCGCTCGAGGGCGTGACCCGTTCGCTCGGCAAGGAAGCGCGGCGCGGCATCGCGGCCAATCTGATCTATGTGGCGCAAGGCGCGGAATCCGCCGTCGAGGCGACGCTGCGCTTTTTCCTGTCGCCGCGCTCGGCCTACGTGTCGGGCCAGACCGTGCGGATCGGCACGGCGCCCGCCACGCTGCCCGCCGACTTCGACTGGACGCAGCCGCTCGCGGGCCAGCGCGCCGTCGTGACGGGCGCGGCGCGCGGCATCGGCGCGGCGATCGCAAACGTGCTCGCGGCGCAAGGCGCGCATGTGATCGGCATCGACATTCCGTCCGCCACGGCCGCGCTCGATGCCGCGATGCGCCAGATCGGCGGCACGGCGCTCGCGTTCGACATCGCCGCGCCCGAGACGCCTGCGCAGATCGCGGCCGCGCTCGACGAGCTGGGCGTCGACGTGTTCGTGCACAACGCGGGCATCACGAAGGACAAGACCATCGCGAAGATGAGCGCGGCTGCGTGGCGCGATGTGATCGATATCAACCTGTCCGCGCAGGAGCGTATCGACGACGCCCTGCTCGAAGCAGGCACGCTGCGCAACGGCGGACGCATCGTCTGCGTGTCGTCGATCAGCGGCATCGCGGGCAATCTCGGCCAGACCAACTACGCGGCGTCGAAGGCGGGCGTGATCGGGCGCGTGCAGAGCATGGCGCCGTTTCTCGCGCAGCGAGGCATCACGATCAACGCGGTCGCGCCCGGCTTCATCGAAACGCAGATGACGGCGAAGATGCCGCTCGCGTTGCGCGAAGCCGGCCGCCGGATGAATTCGATGAGCCAGGGCGGCCAGCCCGCCGACGTCGCGCAGGCCATCGCGTGGCTCGCGCATCCGGGCTCGGCGGGCGTCACGGGCCAGCTCGTGCGCGTGTGCGGACAAAGCCTGATAGGAGCGTGAGTTCATGGCGTTCTACGACTCCAGCTCGATGTTCGGCGCGCCGCGCCCGAAAACGGTCGTGCTGCCGGAGCTGCCGAAGCCCGCAAAGCTCTATGCGCGCGCGCTGTCGGGCGTGATCAAGGGCTTCCAGCGCAACCGGCCGACCGATCTGCCCGCGCTGCGGCTCGTGCGCCCCGCCGTGTCGCTCGACTCCGTTGCCATCGAACGCTATGCGCGCGTGTGCGGCTTCTTCCCCGAGCAGGGCATTCCGTTCACGTTTCCGCATCTGCTCGCGTTTCCGTTGCATCTGCTGTTGCTGACCGATCCGGCGTTTCCTTGGCCCGCACCCGGCATCGTCCATCTGGCGAACAGCGTGCACATGCGCCGGCCGATTTCGTTCGACGACACGTTGCGTGTCGAAGTCGAGTTCGGCGCGCGGCTGCGCCACGACAAGGGCCAGGCGTTCGTGCTGCAGACGCGCGTCTATCGGCGCGGCGAGGCCGTGTGGGACGGCGACAGCGTGTATCTGAAGCGCGGCGTGACGGCGGACGGCGATCCCCTTGCGCCGCTGGAGCCGGCGAGCGAGACGCTCGCGCGTGTGGCGCGCTGGCAGCTGGCGTCGCAACTGGGCCGAGACTACGCGAAGGCATCGGGCGATTACAACCCGATCCATCTGTCGATGCTGTCCGCGAAAGCGTTCGGCTTTCCGCGCGCGATCGCGCACGGCATGTGGACGCTCGCGCGCACGGCGGCTGCATTGCAGCCGCCCAGGCGGCTCGCCGATGCGACGCTCGCGGGCGAATTCAAGCTGCCGATGCTGCTGCCGGGCGAAGCATCGCTATGGACGGCCTCGCCCTCGCCCACTTCGCGCGAATTCGAAGTGCGCGACCCGACGGGCGGCAAGCCGCATCTGCGCGGCCGCTTCCAGTGGAACCTGCAATGACGCCGCGCGCGCTGCGCGGCACGACATGAACCGTCCACATCGAATGTGCCCCGCCTCTTTCGCTTCGAGCAGGCGCGGGGCATGGCATGCGTCACCCGACCCGTCGAACAGACGGCACACGCCTCAGGGAGCCCGTAGATGACTAACGCGTCACAGTCGCAGTCGCAAGCACACACGAACGCGCAGCCCGCCGTGCGCCGCGTCGCGATACTGGGCGGCAACCGCATTCCGTTCGCACGCTCGAACACCGCGTACGCGACGGCGTCGAACCAGGACATGCTGACTTTCACGCTGCAAGGACTGATCGACCGCTACAACCTGCATGGCGAGCGCCTCGGCGAAGTCGCGGCGGGCGCCGTCATCAAGCATTCGCGCGACTACAACCTGACGCGCGAAGCGCTGCTGTCGACCACGCTCGCGAAAGAAACGCCCGCGTATGACGTGCAGCAGGCCTGCGGCACGGGTCTCGAAGCGGCCATTCTGGTGGCGAACAAGATCGCCCTCGGACAGATCGATGCAGGCATTGCGGGCGGCGTCGATACGACTTCGGATGCGCCCATCGGCGTGAACGAAAAGCTGCGCAAGATCCTGCTCGAAGCGAATCGCGGCAAGTCGGCGGGACAGCGCGCCGGCGCGCTCGCGAAGTTGCGGCCCGGGATGTTCTTCAGGCCGCTCTTGCCGCGCAACAGCGAACCGCGCACAGGGCTGTCGATGGGCGAGCACTGCGAGCTGATGGCCAAGCGCTGGTCAATTTCGCGCGAAGCCCAGGACGTGCTCGCTTACGACAGCCATCGCAAGCTGACGCAAGCGTATGCGCGCGGCTTTCTGAACGACCTGATGACGCCGTATCGCGGCCTGTCGCGCGACAACAATCTGCGCAGCGACCTGACGCTCGACAAGCTGGCGTCGCTGAAACCCGTGTTCGACCGCGACGCGGGGACGATGACGGCGGGCAACTCGACGCCGTTGACGGACGGCGCATCGGCCGTGCTGCTCGCGAGCGAGGAATGGGCCGCCGCGCACAATCTGCCCGTGCTCGCATGGCTCACCTGGCACGAGACGGCCGCCGTCGATTTCTTCGAGAAAAAGGAAGGCCTGCTGATGGCGCCCGCGTACGCCGTGCCGCGCATGCTGAAGCGCGCAGGGCTGACCTTGCAGGACTTCGACTTCTACGAAATACACGAAGCGTTCGCGGCGCAGGTGCTGTGCACGCTCGCCGCGTGGCAGGACGACGAATACTGCCGAACGAAGCTGGGACTCGACGGCGCGCCCGGCAGCATCGATCGCGCGAAAATGAACGTGAACGGCGGCTCGCTCGCGACGGGGCATCCGTTTGCCGCGACGGGCGGGCGCATCGTCGCGGGGCTCGCGAAGCTGCTCGCGCAGCTCGACAAGCCGGCGGGCACCGCGCGCGGACTGATTTCGATCTGCGCAGCGGGCGGCCAGGGTGTCGTCGCGATTCTGGAACGGTAGAATCGCGCGCCACCGAACATTGCACGATTCATGCACACGACACAAACAACGACAATGCTGGTAGAGGGAGACGCACGATGACCGAGCCGACTACTTCGCACTCCGCGATGCCGACGCAGACCCAGACACAGACGCAGACGCAGACACCGGCGCAGCGCGCGCCAAACACGGACGGCATCTGGTACGCGTCCTACGCGCCCGATGTGCCGCGCGAGATCGACACGGCGCAGTATGCGTCCGTCGTCGCGTTCTTCGACGAATGCACGACGCGCTTTCGCGAGCGCGTCGCCTATGTGAGCGTCGGCGAAAGCCTCACGTACGGCGAACTGGCGCGCAAGGCGACGGCGTTCGCCGCGTATCTGCAAAGTATCGGCTTGAAGCCCGGCGAGCGCGTCGCGATCATGCTGCCGAACACGTTTCAGTATCCCGTCGCGCTGTTCGGCGTGCTGAAGGCGGGCGCGATCGTCGTCAACGTGAATCCGCTCTACACCGTGCGCGAACTGTCGCATCAGCTGAAGGACAGCGGTGCGCAGACCATCGTCGTGTTCGAGAACTTCGCGAAGACGGTCGAAGACTCGCTGCCCGGCACGCGCGTGCAGAACGTGATCGTGACGGGGCTCGGGGATCTGCTCAAGGACGGCCTGAACCTCAAGGGCAAGCTGATCAACTTCATCCTGCGGCACGTGAAAAAGCTCGTGCCCGCATACAACCTGCCGCAAGCCGTGCCGCTGCTCGATGCCCTCGCGACGGGCTACAGACGCACGCTCTCGCCCGTGCCGATTTCCCCCGCCGACCTCGCCTTCCTGCAATACACGGGCGGCACGACAGGCGTCGCGAAAGGCGCGATGCTCACGCACCGCAACATCGTTGCGAATCTGCTGCAGGCGAAGGTGTGGGCAGAAAGCCAGCTGACCGACGACGTCGAAACGGTGCTCACGCCGCTGCCGCTCTATCACATCTATTCGCTGACCGTGAACGCGATGATTTTCATGGGACTCGGCGGACGCAACATCCTGATCGCGAATCCGCGCGACACGAAGATGGTGATGAAGATCCTGCGTCACGAAACCTTCACGGGGATCACGGCCGTCAACACGCTCTACAACGCGTTTCTCGATAACGAGGAATTCCGCCAGCGCGACTTCTCGAAGCTCAAGCTCGCGATGGCGGGCGGCATGGCGATGCAGAAAGCGGTCGCCGACCGTTTCCGCGAGGTGACGGGCAAGCCGATCATCGAAGGCTACGGGCTGACGGAATGCTCGCCCATCGTGTCGATGAATCCCGTCGATCTGAAGCACATGCGCGAGTTCGACGGTTCGATCGGCCTGCCCGCGCCGTCGACGGCCGTGCGCTTTCGCAAGGACGACGGCAGCTGGGCGAATATCGGCGAGCCGGGCGAGCTGTGCGTGCAGGGTCCGCAGGTGATGAAAGGCTACTGGAACCGTCCCGAGGAAACCGCCAAGGTGCTCGACGACGACGGCTGGCTCGCAACGGGCGATATCGGCGTGATGGATTCGCGCGGCTATATCCGCCTGATCGACCGCAAGAAAGACATGATTCTGGTCTCCGGTTTCAATGTCTATCCGAACGAGATCGAAGACGTGATCGCGATGCATCCCGATGTGCGCGAAGTGGCCGCGATCGGCATTCCCGACGTCGCGCAGGGCGAGCGCGTGAAAGTGTTCGTCGTGCGGCGCAATCCTTCGCTCACCGAGGAGCAGGTGATCGCCCATTGCCGCAAGAATCTGACGGGTTACAAGGTGCCGAAGGTCGTCGAGTTCCGCGACGACCTTCCGCAAACGAACGTCGGCAAGATCCTGCGGCGCGAGCTGCGCGATCAGGAACTGGCGAAACAGAAAAAACCGTGACGGCTGCGCGCGACTGACGACGTCGACCGCCAGCGAAGCCGTCCGCGCTTTTGGGAGCGATGCATGCGTCACCCGAAGGTTGTGGCACGGCGCTCGCGCTGGATGCAGCTGCGTGCGGTGCAGTTCGCGTGCGCGCTGGTCGTGAGCACGGCGGCCGCGTTCGCACAAAACGAGGCGTCCGCGCCCGCCGCGCAGCGCACGCCGCTTGCGAGCGATCTCGCGTCGAAAGTCGCGGGACTGCCGCTCGAGCAGCAGGTCAAATGGCTGCGCAACGCCGCGCAAACGGGCGCGCTCGAACAGATGAACGACGCGCAACTGGTCGCGCTGTTCGAAGCGCTCGATCCGGTGACGGTGCCGCGCTATATCGAGGAAGGGCCGAACGGCTATCCATCCTACGAGTTCACGATGCTGCGCCAGGAGCGCATTCGCGGTATCTGGCCGCGCCGGCCCGACCGCATGCTGGTGCGGCTCACGCGCGAGCCGCTGCGCATCTACGCCCGCTGGCTGCCCGACGGTCCGCACAAAGGCCAGGAAATCATCTACGACGAATCGAAGCGCGCCGACCAGATGTACGGTCATCTTGGCGGCATCTTCAACATCCTGCCGCTGTGGACGTCGGTCAACGGCACGCTGGCGCGCTCGCAGTCGAACCATCGGGTGCGCGATCTCGGCACCGAGTTCATCGCGCAGCAGTTTCTCGACGAAGGGAAGAAGTTCGCCAACGCGGGCATCACGCACCCGGCGCAGATCGACGTGAGAACCGTCGACGGCGTGCGCGTCGTCGCGTTCACCTACGAAGCGCCGACGGGCCAGCCCGAGTACTACGCGAAGAAGGAAGTGCTCGGACTCGACTTGCGGCATCCGTATTTCCGGACGGCCGAATCGTACGGGAACGACGGTCGGATTTTCGAGCGCATCGTGTTCCTCACGATCGAGCCGAAAACCTTCGACGACATGGCGTTCGATCCGAAGAACCCCGAGTACAAGTTCTGATCAGACCGTGAGCGCGAACGCGACGGATCCGTTTTGCGGCAGGCTGCGCGCGTGCGGCATCCGCGCAGCCGGCGCCTGCGCGAGACGGGCGAGCACGAAGAAATCGGCGGCGCGCGTGACGCCGATCAGCGTCAGACGCCCTTCTGCCCGCGCCGCGCGCGGCGCGAGCGTGCCGTACCAGAGCGCGGCGATATCGGCATGCGGCGCGGTGCCGAGGTCGATGACAGGCAAACGCATGCGTGCGGCGTGATCCGCTAACGCCGCCGATTCGCGCAGCGTGCTGTCGATCAGCACGAGATCCGCGCGCAGCCCGTCGGGTGGCAGCCACGGCACGCGCCAGGCCGCCGTCGCCGGCAGCCACGCGCCCGCTGCGATAAAAGTGCGTCGCTGCATGTCGCCTCTCGCCATGTCACGCGCTATCTAACGCGCGTTTCACGTATATCCCCGCCAGTTGCGGAACGCCTTCGGCCAGATGCCCTGCTTGCCCGGCGACAGGATGCCCGAAGGATCGAGCGCATCCTTGACCGTCTCCGACAGGCGCAGCAGCGCGCCGTCGTTGAAGTTGTAGCGCGCCGCCGCGAAATCCATGTAGACGAGATGCGAGCGGTATTCGCCGTAGCCCGCGCCGTGCGCGTCGCTCATCCACGCGCGCAGCAGATCGCCCGCCAGTTCGCTCTGGCGCGCATCGCTGCCGTCGAAAATCGCGGCCGCGATGTGATGCAGATGCCGTTCGCCCGCCGTGAAGCCGCCGTAGTAGTCGAAGCCGTATTCGTTCGCGCGCGCCTTCGCCATCGTGTACTGACGCATCGCGTCGCGGCCCGTCGCCGGACACACGGGCGAAAAATCCACATGCGCGCCACGGCCGCCGCGCCAGTCGAGCATCCGGAAGGCCGTCATCGCCGGAATGCCGGCGAGATTGCGGTCGCCGCCCGCTTCGGGTTCCGCGCTGCCGTCATAAGTCTTCGACAGCATGCGCGCGCCTGGAATGCGTCCGAACGCGCGCCGCACCAGCACCTCTTGCGCGTCGATCACTTCGCGCTCGCCATAGAGCGCGTAATGCAGATTCCAGCGGCCGATGTTCAGCTTCCCGATCATCGACGCAATCGCGCTTTCCGGCATGACGCCCGCGCCCCGGTACCACTGCGAGCGCGGCCCGATGCTCGCCGCGCGCCGCAACGCGCCTTCGATCACCGCCTGATTGCCGATCGTGCCGTTCAGGCGCAACGGCCTCAAGGTTTCGACGATCGCTTCCAGATCGTCGTCGCGCTGGAACTGGATTTCGCCCAGCAGATAGGCGCTCGGCGCCGGCATCAGCCAGACGCCCATCTTCGTCACGATGCCGTAGTTCGACTGCATGAACATGGGATCGAACGAAGGCCCATAGCCGTGCCGGAACGCCTGCCACGACGTGCCGATGTCGATGCCGCCCATGCCCGTGCGCACGACGTCGCCGTTCGCGAGCACCACTTCCATGCCGCACTGCGTCGCCGCATGGTCGCCATAGGCCGTCGTGCCGAAACCGCGCTCGAGCGTGTTGCCCACGATGCTGCCCCAGCCCGCCGCGGGCGGATCGACCCACAGCCTGTAGCCGCGCTCGCGCAGATGATGATGCAGGTCGAAGTAGCTGACGCCCGGTTCGACGAGCGCATATGCGAGCGGCTCGTCGACCGCGAGGATGCGGTTCATCCGCTGCAGGTCGAGCACCACGGAGCCAGGCAGACGCGGCGCCGCGCCGCCGTACGCGAAGTTGCGCCCCGTCGACACCGTCCATAGCGGAATACGGTACTCGTTCGCGACGCGCAGGATCGCGCGGATTTCGTCAACGCCGGCGGGCAACAGCGCCGCCGAAGGCACGAACGACGCGGCCAGCGGCCCCGGCGCGAACGGATCGGCATACGGCGCGAGGCTCGCCGGCGACGAAGCGACCTGCGTGGCGCCGACGATCGCTTCGAAGGCGGCGAGCGCGCGGTCGAAAGTTGCGGCGGAAATGTCGGGCGGCAGGATGCGTGTCAAGGCGTTTCCTCGTGTTTTAACTGCCTGAATGCGATGTCCGGGAGCGCTCGCGCAACGCGCGCCGTCACCGGCTCAATGTCGGTGCCCGCCGCCCATGCCGCCCCTGCCATTCCACATGTGCATGCCGCCCGAGCCGTGACCCATCATGCCCCCGTCCTTCCCCAATGCACGTGGTTCAGATGATGGACATGATGGAAACGGTCGACGAACACGAACGACGTGCCGACAGCCACGGCAACGGGCGGTCCCCAATACCAGGGGTCATAGTAAGGATAGGCGGGAATCGGATAGCCGACGGCGGCATCGCTGCCCTGCTCGATCTGCCACGTTCCGTCCGGCTGCAGGCACGCGAGGCCGCTGATCTGCTGCAACGTGCCGTCGATCTCCGCCTGGCCGACGACGTTGCGGCAGGTCGCCTGATTGTCGGGCGGCTCCTGCGCGGCGACGGGCGATGAAGCCAGCGCGGCGCATCCGGCGCACACGCACAGCGCCGCGCCGAGTCCAGTGAAAGTACGCATGATGTGTCCTGCCAACGGTGCGGTGTCGCGGCACCTGTGCGTGCCGTCGCCGTGAAGACGCCGTCGATTCGCCTCGCAGGACGCGCGCGGCACGATGCCGCTTCGGGTTCGCCGGCAATGGCGAAACACGCGCCTGTATCACTAGAACGTGTGTGCGCCGGACGCTATTCCTCGCGCACGGCGTGCGGCGACGTCATTGTGTTACGCGATGTTTCCTCTCGACGTCAAAGTCGGCGGCTACTGCCACGTCTCCGGACGGCCGCCGAGTTCGCCGCACACTTCAATCGCGATCGAGCGCAGCTTGGCCTCCTCGATCGGCCCCGACAGCGCGTATCCCATGTGGTCGCTGATCCAGTAGAACGTGCGGCGGTTGCCGTCGCGGAACAGCCGGAACGCGGTCTCGTCTTTCGGAATGCCCGTCACGTAGAGCGTGAGACGCGCGCCGCTCTGATTCTCGTACATGAACTGCGCGGCGGGCCCCGCTTCGCCCGGCAGCAGCCGTCCTCCGACGAGCGTGTAGCCGTATTCCTGAAGCGAGGGCACGGAAAGATGCCGGTTCAGCCGTTTCGACAGCCAGTTGATCAGATGCTCTTCTTCGGCGGCCGCGACCTCGACGGGATGGCGGCGCTCCGGCGTGTAGACGGCGTAAGCGATATCCGCGCGCCGTGCGAACGACATCACGTCGCCATTGCTTCCGCCCGTGAAGCGCGGCACCAGCGGACCGAGCACGAGCGCGAGCCCCGCGCCGACGGCGAGCCAGCACGCGGCGACGGCCACGCGCCGCCACCACGGCATGCGCGCGCGCAGCACGATGAACGGCGGCTCCTCGCGCTCGGCCGCGCCGCACAGCGTCTGCAGCGCGGCCTTCTGCGCGCGCCACGACGCGACCTGCGCGGCCGCCTGCGGGTCGTGCGCCAGATGCTCGCGCACCGCGGCACGTTCGCCCTCGGGCAGTTCGTTATCGACGAACGCCGACAGCGCGCGCAGATCGGGCGCGTTCGCAGAACCGGTAGAGTTTTCGTCGTTGTTCATTGCGCCGTTTTCACCCGTTCGTCACCTGCCCGTCAGCTGCTCTTCACCACTTTCAGCGCCGGCGACTTGTGCACAGGCCCCTCCGTCAACAGTGCCCGCATATGCTCGCGGGCGCGAGACAGCCGCGACATCACCGTGCCAATGGGCACGCCGAGCGCCACGGATGCCTCCTGATAGCTCAATTCCTCCACACAGACGAGCAGCATCACTTCGCGCTGCTCGACGGGCAGACAATAAAGCGCGCGCTGCACATCGCGCAACACCAGCCCGTCGACTTCGCCGCGCGGCGCTTCGAGATTGCGCCATGGCGCGCTTTCGTCGTCGACGGCGATTTCGCGGCGCACACGCAGCTGGTCGATATACAGGTGCCGCAGAATCGTCAGCAGCCACGCGCGCAGATTGCTGTCCGGCCGGAAGCCTTTCCAGCGCGCGAGCGCACGCTCGGCCGTATCCTGAACCAGGTCGTCCGCCCATGCGGGGTCGCCCGTCAGCGCGCGCGCATAGCGCCGCAACTGCGGGAGCCACGAAATCACTTCCGCTTCGAAGTTCACCCGGCGCAAGCCGTCATGTGAGCGCAGGCATCGTCAATAACCGCCGCCGCTGCCGTTCGTGCCGCTGCTGCTCGCGCCGCCCGATGAACTCATGTCGCCCGCCGACTGACATGCCGTCAGCGACAGCGACGCCACCCCGAGTGCGAGCACGACGAATACAGCCGATACCAGTCTGGACACTTTCATGTAAAACCCTCCTGCACGGTCCGGCGCGACGGATCGCGTGGCCATGCGTTGAACCGGCAATGCGCACATGCATGCGGCGCATGCCGCGACGCCGGTGACCAATTGCGAACAGGGAAACCATCTGCGGGAACGGGCATCGACGGCTGTCATCTCGGCCGATGTGTCCGTCCCGGGTTTCACGGCTTCGCTGCATTGCATGCGACGCCTGACGGATAAACGCTCAAGGCGCGCGATTTATTCCGCAGCGTCGTGCATGGACGGCACATATCGCTCAACTGAACAGAAAGGAACCGCCGACGCGGCCCGTCGCTCGCGCCGCATCGCGAACGTGGGGTGCCCCGCATTGCGGCGCATGATTTCGTAACTCAACGTTACACTTGGGTTTTAAAGGATGCTTCCGCGCCCACAAGTGGTTATAGTGGGCATCAACCGTTTCGGCGTTTGGGGCCCATCATGTCGGCGCAGAGCGACAACGGGTAGAATCCCGCTGAACAACCGTTTTTCTCTACACAATTGTCCATGCCTTCCGCAGAATCGCATCCGCAAAACGACTTTATGAACGCTGCGCGCAAAGAACGTAAGCGCGTCGAGATTTACCTCGTCAACGGTATCCGTCTGACAGGTTGCATCGAGTCGTTCGACCAGTATCTGGTGATGCTGCGCACGCCCGTCGGGCTGCAAGGCATTTACAAACGCGCCATTTCGACGATCCAGCTCGACACGGGTACGCGCCCGGCGCCGCGCGCGGGCCGTCCGTCGCATGGCGATCATTCCGCACGCGGACCGCATGGTTCGCGCGAACATCGCGAGCCGCGTGAACCGCGCGAGTCGTACGGCGCATCGCAGGGCTCGTCCGACCGTTCGTCTTCTTCGTCGTCGGACGGCCCCGTCGTCGTCACGCGGCGCCGACGTCTGTATGGTGCAGGCAACGGCAACGACCAGGGCAACAACGGCGGGCACGAATAAGCATTACCGCGCATTGCCGCGCATTGCCGAAATGGGCGCGCTGCCGGCGCGCCCGCTTCCGCCACACAGGCAGGCTGGTCAGCCGGGGCGCTTGGCCAGCTGCTTCAACATCCTCTCGATCCGCACGCCCTGCTGAACGGTCAGTTCGTATCCGCACTTCACTTCTAGCACCCGGCGCTGCCAGTAGCGGGCGTTCAGCAGGTGCATCATCGGTTGACGCATCGCCCACTCCAGATGCTCCAGTTCCGACTCGACAACATGTGACGCGTTCAAGCGCCGTCCGCTGCCATATCCGTTCGGTTGCATGGTCGCCCTCGTAAGCCAGCCGCGTACGGCGCTACGTGTGCGCCGCCGTCGTGTGACAACGTAATAACGAACGATCTCGCGAAAAATTCCATCGGCCTGTCTGGAACCTACAACATGCTTTCGCGATCTTCAACCTGCGCCGCAGCAGCCGTACGATTCGCGCGACAGTGGAAGTGCTTCCGTCCTATGCCATTGACCTGATCAGCCTCCTTACCGCGATTGCGCTATGCTGGGTTGCCGATCCCGTCCACTTTCGTAGCGGAGCCTGCCATGTCCACGTCGAAACAGCACACCCCGAAGACGCCCGAAGAACATTCGTCCAGCGACGAACGCCTCGATGAGGCGCTCGACGAAACTTTCCCCGCAAGCGATCCCATTGCGGTCGATCCCGATGAGGACGACGAAGACCGCGAGCAAGGCAAGCAGAAAAAGTCTCGTTGATGGGTAGAGATGGCGGGACGAGACGAATCATCGGCGCTGCCTTGCGGGCATGCGTCGAGGACGGGAGGCGAGTGGCTCACCTTACCCGTCAGATTCGAGCGAACGAAACCTCGCGTCCGCCGGCAACGCGGAAGCGACGAGGTTCGAGTCGGGTGAGGTGTTGAAACCGCACGGCCCTCGCGGGGCCACGCGGCTCACACAGCATCAGCGTGTGGACAGTCCGCTTTCGAGCTGGCGCTGCAGATCGCGCACCTGACGCTGCGTCGTGCGCAACTGCTCCTGCGACTGCGCCTTCTGCTGCGCAAGCGCAGCGGCTTCCGCGCGGGTCTGCTGCTGCATGCTGTTGACGATGGTCTGCTGCTCGTGCGCAATGTTCAGGTCGGCCTGCAGACGACTCGCGCGCTCCTGCGACAGTGCGACGAGACGATCGGTGTACGCCTTTTGCGCTTCAAGTTTCGTGCGGCGAATCTCGACGTCCGACAGTTGCGCCGTCTGACGCGCAAAGTCGCGATAGATCTGCTCGGAACGCGCTTCGTCCTGCGTCTTGATCACGCGCCAGAAGTTCTTCTGCTGGAAGAGCGCGACGTAGTACGTCATGTCCTTCGCGTAGAACATCAGGCTTGCGCCGTAACTGCCGTTGTAGGTGGTGCGAAGCTCGGCTAGGTCGTTGCCGTGAATCATCTGTTGCAGTTCCGCGACATTGCCCGTCGCCGACTGCTTCGCTTCGTCCGGAGTCAACGCAATCGTTTGGCTCGCGGCGGTGAGAGGCGCCGCGGCAGGCGTCGTCTGCGCGACGATCGCGCTCGCCGAAGCATCCGTGCCGTTAGAGGCAGAACTCTGCGCGTAGACCCCTTGAACGCCCCCGAAAACGATCATTGCCGACATCACGATGTGTCGCACTTTCGACTTCTGGTCCATGTAATTTCTGCTCGTGTCGTGTTTTAATTTTTGCAAAACCGTCTAATTATTACTCACTTTCGCGGGTTGCGGGATCCTCGCCGAAAAATAGGTACTTACGCATCTTTTCTCACCGCACGTCACGGCTGATTCGCCGCTGATCGGCCGACACGACGAGCGCCCTGAAGGTCGCAATGTTGGCGATGACATTAGAGGCTTCACTATCAAACGACGCCGACACTTTCACGTATTCTGCCCTCTCGAAATCAGCAGCACACAGGCATGGCGCCGCCTCGTAGAGCCTTCACACGGCGCCGCGCGACACGCATCGCGACGACTTTCAAACAAGGAGGAAGACAATGACATCGCTGACACAACGCGCGCGCCTCGCGTGCGGCAAGCCGTTCAAACAGGCGGTTGTTGCCGGACTGTTGCTGGCCGGGGCCGTGACGGCTTTTGCGCAGGCCGATACGCCCGTCGGCACATGGCAAACCATCGACGATCACACGGGCCAGCCCAAAGCCCTCGTGCAAATCACACAGGATGCTAACGGCTCGCTGAGCGGCAAGGTCGTCAAGGGACTCGGCGCCAACGATCAACCCGATCGCCGCTGCACGGCCTGCACGGACGCGCGTAAAGATCAGCCGATTCTCGGCATGACGATCATCAGCGAGATGAAAAAGGACGGCGACAACTGGGACGGCGGACAGATTCTCGACCCGGAAAACGGCAAGCTCTACAAGTGCAAGATGCACATCGAAGATGGCGGACAGAAGCTGGTGGTGCGCGGGTATATCGGCGTGTCGCTGCTAGGGCGTTCGCAGACGTGGGTCCGTCAGAACTGAAGCAGTCGCGCCGCGTGAACGCTTCGTCGCACGCGGCCCAGGCAGGACGCAAAAAAGCCGGTCTGGCGTTCGTTTCGCCAGACCGGCTTTTTGCTATCGCGTGCGTTCAATTCGTTCGATCCGTCATGCCGCGTTTTTAAAAGGACTGATGTAGTTGAACATCAGCGGCGTCGCGTGCGCACCGGACGGCGGCGTGTACAGCGGCGCGGCAGGCGGCGACGGATGCGCGGCATCGTTTGCGGCGGCAGGACCATTTGTCGCGTGCGTGCGCATGCGGGCTTCCATCGTGCTGCACAGCCCGTTGCCCGCCTCGCCGAACAGTTCGTCCATCACACGCTGCAGCACGCCGGCCTGATGCCACGATTTGAAGCGGCGGTGGCAGGTTTGATACGACGGGTCCCGTCAGCCTCGCCAGAGGCGGCTCGGCTGTATTTACGCGGCGTCGCTTGTTCAGTCTGGGACACTTCTGGGACACTGAACATGGCAACTATCACAAAACGAACTGACCAAGCACCACATCGCCGCTGGCAGGCCCGGGTCAGGCGCAAGGGTTTTCCGACACAGAGCAAGTCGTTTGCGACCAAGACTGAAGCCGAGCAATGGGCACGCGAGGTCGAGCAGACGTACGACAAGGGGCACGTAGTCGATTTGACGGACGCACGCGAGACGACACTAAGGGAAGTATTGCAGCGGTATCTTGACGAGGTTGTGCCTGGTCACAAGGGCGCGAAAACCGAGGGCTACCGCATCCGTCAGTTGCTCGGTATGCCGGTCGCTCAGTTCGCGCTGGCAAACATCACGCGCAGGGCGGCGGCGGATTTCCGAGACGAGCGTGTCAAGCACGTCAGCGGCTCAACGGTCACGTCGGAAATGAACGTGATAGGCCGCGCAATCGAGACCGCCCGTAGTGAATGGGGCGTGCACCTCGTCTATAACCCGTTCCATCGCGTCAGACGCCCCAAGGCCAACGCGCCACGCGACAGACGGCTGGAGGACGGCGAGGAAGTCCGGTTGCTCGCGGCATGTCGTGCCTCGCGCTGCCCTTACCTCGCGCCCGCCGTCATCATCGCCATAGAGACAGGCATGCGACAGAGCGAGATACGGGCGATGAAGTGGGAACACATCGACACTGCGCGCCGCTATGCCGCGCTACCGACGACAAAGAACGGAGAACCCCGCGTCGTGCCGCTATCCTCTCGCGCCATCGCAGCGATAGAAGAAATGAAGACCGCCCGGCAGTACAAATATCAAGGCGTGTCGCTAGAGCGCGTGGACGGTCCGTTCGCGCACATCGACGCGACCGTGATTCGTCACGCCTTCATGCGGGCAAGGGACAAAGCCGGTATGCCGGATTTACGCTTTCACGATCTGCGCCATGAAGCAACCAGCCGCCTATTCGAAAAAGGATTCAATACGATGGAGGTGTCGTCGATCACCGGGCATAAAACCATGCAGATGCTAAAGCGTTACACGCATCTGCGAGCCGAAGAACTCGCGCTACGCCTCGGATAGGTGAAAGTTCCCGGATATAATGACTCGCGCAATCCGCCGCAGAAACCTAACGAATCAACCCGCACAGACATGGCATTGCCTCTTGTTATTGAACTGCAATCAATGGCCGTCAGCCGCGAGACGTCAGTAGTTCAACTCGTCCGCACGGCAAAGCTGGTAGCAGCAAAGCTCGGCCTGTCTGACGCTACTGAATGGATTGACAAAGAGTTAAACGGCTATGCCAGCCGCGCAAACTTGCCGAACTACAGGATATTAAGCGGCGAGTGTCAGGCATTCAACCCATATAACGGTCGATGGATACAAACCCAATTTCCGGATGCTGAGTTTCAGCGTATCTGTTCGGAAGCTAGAATCGGCCAGCCACTTGGCTCAATGGAGTCGATTATTACTAGCGATTCCGATCACGCATTCATGCACTTCGATTTTGAACAGCAGCAGATACTCCAGCGACTGTTCCGAGAGCAGATGAAATTCGCAATCAGGATTGCACGTAGCCAGTTGGAGGGAATCTATGATGCCGTCAGAAATCTGACGCTCGATTGGAGTCTCAAATTGGAGCAGGCCGGTGTACTCGGCGAAAACATGACGTTCACACTGACGGAAAAGCAGGAGGCCAAACCGGTGTCACAACAGTTCTTTATCCAAAACGCGGGCGTCGTCGGCAATGTGACCGACAGCGCGACCGTCACGAACAATCAGACGGTGCATGGCTCGCTATCTGTTGACCGCGTACGCGACCTAGTTCAGCAAGCTAAGCCAATGCTATCCGCGCTGCCCAGCGACACCGCTGCCGAAGCCAGCACACTCTTAGACGAACTCGACTCGGAGTCCCGCAAACAGTCGCCGAATGAGGGCAAGCTACGCGGGGCACTTAAGTCACTGCTCACAGTATGTGAAGGTGCGGCGGGCAACCTCGTCGCATCCGGCATCACAACCGCCGTTACTGCACTGCTCACACAGAGCACGTAATTCGCGGTTTACTCGCGAGAGCGGTTCGTTGATAATCGCGGGACGGCAACCACTGCCGTTCCTCGCCTGAGGTTCTGCGCTAGTACAAGGCAGGCATTCATCGACTACGGGAGCAATGCGATTTTCGTGTGGGCACGTTTCAACGCGGCACCTACCCTACACAGAATGGCAACTATCACCGAACGTCGCGACGCACGCGGCAACACCACGTTTCAGGCCCGCATCCGTCGAGCGGGCTACCCTCCCCTGTCTCGCACGTTCCCGGGCCGTATGCAGGCCGAGCTATGGGCCACAGCGATAGACGGAGAACTAGATCAGCGCGAAGCCCAGCGAGCCGCAGACATCGCATTACGCAAGGTAGCCGACGCAGCCCCGCCTGACCGCCTGACCCTCGGCGACTTGCTACTTCGGTACAGGGACCGCGTTACGCCCGGCAAGCGCGCTGCAATCGAGGAAGGTTGGCGTATCCGTGGCCTTCTCGGGCATCCGCTCGCCCGCTGCCCTGTCGTCACCCTTGCACCGCCGCAGGTTGCAGAGTGGCGCGATTGGCGGCTCAAAAGCGTTACCGGCTCAACGGTCAAGCGAGACCTTACCCTGCTCCGGCACGTTATCGAAATTGCCCGCATCGAATGGGGCATCAAGCTCGACAGCAATCCGTTCACGCTAATACGACAACCACGCGAGAACCCGCCACGCGAGCGCAGATTGAATGGGGATGAGGAATACCGGCTCATACAGGCATGCGACGGGGCCAGCCGCTATATGCAACGATTGATAGTATTGGCTCTTGAGACCGCTATGAGGCGTAGCGAAATAGTAGGATTGGAATGGGAACGGATTGACTTCCAGCGCTCACGTATATTGCTAGACCGCACCAAGACTGGTGTTTCACGACACGTCATTCCTTCAACTCGTGCCGTCAACGAGCTATTAAAAATTCGGCATGAGCTTCAAGCGTGGGCACGAGCGCGGCGTTGCGAGGTTCCCCCACGCGTATTCCCCGGCCTGACTCCCAATGCAGTCGGGCTATGCTTCGAGCGGACGGTTCGCCGTGCAGGTATCCATGACCTCCGGTTCCACGATCTGCGCCACGAAGCGATTAGCAGAATGTTCGAGAAGGGATTGACTGTAATGGAGGTCGCGCAAATATCCGGTCATCAAACGCTGCAAATGCTGAAGCGTTACACACACCTGCAAATGGGCGACCTTGCGAGGAGGCTGGATAGGAAGCCGGGCGGCGCATAGGCGTACCCGGCCAGCCGTTAGTTAGTCAGGACCGCGCCGTCGAGCTTCGCCGTGAGTTCGGCGGCGTCCGGCTCGTCGATGTCGATGCAGTACGTGCTCAGTTCGCGCATGGCAGCGACGAGGCGCGGAATCCATACGCTACAGTCTACGCTGGGCGTAGTGCCGGTCAATGTGAGGGTGCGGGACAGCGGAATATTCTCTGGTCCTACCTCGAACACCTCACCTTCAGTAAAGGCGAAGCCACGCTCATTCAGCGCAACTACGATGCTCAACGGGCCGTTATCCGGCTTACCGTCGAGACGCGAAAGGGGAAAGCACAAAGTGACTTGCTGGGGTGCTACTGCGGGCGTGTGCATGGCTCGGTCCTCTGACTGTTGAACCTGCCGTCTCGTCGCCAAACGAGGTGAGCAGGCAGATGACAGGGTTGGCGAACCGGCGTCAGAGAAACCGGCAGACCGCGAGGTCTCCCCGCCATCGCCCGCCCATTGACGCGCAATGACACTGCTACTCTAACAGACGGGTCGCCAAACCCGGTCGCGTGATTGCGCGACAGAGAAAGTTTACGAGTCGTAGTAAACCGAGGTCAAGATATTTCGGTGTCCCGTATAAATTGTAGACACACTGCACGGCGGGCTACTCGAACCCGCCGCACGCTATGCCCGCTTAGAACTGACCTACACCGCCCGATAGGAACGGGCCATCAACTACCGGCGCACCGTCTGCCGTCCGATTACGGTTCAGCCGTTCCTCGTACTTGTCCCGCACCTGCTCGGGACGCACGAGCACCGGGTATAGCTGCCCGCTCTGCTTGCGCTGGTAATACAGCAGGACGATACCGCCCGCTAGCTGCTCGCCGCCGACAGCTTGGAAGTCGTCGGGGCGGAAGTTGCCGAGGTCTGCCTTCGCATACAGCGGATCACTGGCATGTGCCGCGTTGAGCTTGTCCACGCCTTGACCTACTGCATCCTTCAGGTTGCCTCGTGCGACCTCTCTGACGGCCCACTGATAGTCGTCGTTAGCCTGATTCACACCGTTCTTGCTGATCGCCTGCACGCCCTGATACAGGGACTGCGCACCGGGCACGTAAGGGTTGTGCTTGACGATGGTCCCGTCGATGAAGTCGGTGTTGTTCAGGTTGCCGTAGACTTGGTTGTAGGCGAACTGCGCAGCCTGCTCATCCGACATCGAAGGGAACGCCTTCTTCGTCGTGGCGACGTACGGCGCGAGGTCAGCGGCGATACCGGCCTTAGTCGCGTCGTTCAGACTGTATGAGGTCAGCGAACCCGGACCACCGAAAATCGGGATCATCCGCTTGAAGAAGCCGGGGTCTTGTCCGCTAACGTATGACGCGGCTGCATCCCGGTCTGCCTTGGTCGCTACCGCACCGCTACCGTTCTTCAGCCACGAGCGCGTCGTCTCTAAGCCCTTCGGGTCATTGACATCCACACCGCTTCCGATGAAGGCGGCGACCTTCTTCGCGTTGTCTGTGCCGATGTAGTTCGCCAACGCACCCGGCCCACCACCCGGCACAGTCAGCAGCTTCTGCATCACTTGCAGGGACTGCTGCGCACGCGGAGTGATCGAGCCGCCAGTCACGAACAGCGCCTCGCTATCCTGTCGCAACTGCGACTCAAGCGACGCTGGCCGCAGCTTCTTCTCATCGCTAACGAGCGCGAGCTTGCTGATACCGTTGTCGAGCGCTTGCGGGTTCGACTGGCCTTCGCCTTGTGTTGACTGCCAGAACTCCTCGGTCGCAAGCTGCGCGTTCTGCTCGCTCACTCCGCTGGGCAGGATCGACGACGTGCCACCGTTGATCGCAGCGAGCGCAGACGTGCGCTGTAGCTGGTCGTCGGCAAGCCCGGCCTGCGCCTTCGCAATCACGGTGTTCACCTTGTTGCGCCCGGCGTAGAACTGCTTGAGCATCAGGTCGCGTCCGTGATTGTCGATGACATCGGTCGCCGCACCACTACGTGCCCGCCAGCTTGAATTGATACCGTCTATGGTGTCGTTCAGCGCCTTCTCGTCACCGGGGAACGTGCCTTGGATCAGCGACATCGAGAGCTTCGTCTGATCGCCTCCGATGTCTGCGAGCGCTGGGGCCTTCTTGAGAGCCTTCTGCGTCCACAGTTCCTCCTCGTTCTCAAGCTGCACGCGTGCGTCCATCGGGATCGCATTCCACATGTCACCGTTGCGCTTGAGGGCGTTGTACGCTTCGAAGTTACCGTTGCTCAAGTTCGCCCGAGCAGACGAGGCCATGTACTTGCCGTAGGACTCGTCGGTCATTCCGTAGGGGCGAAGCAGCGTGTCCGTGAACTTCTGCGTCTCGTCGGTGCGCAGCTTCTCCGCTTCGTCGGACGTGACGGCATAGCCCGTAGCCTCATGCAGCGTCGATTGCAACAGCTTGCCAGCGGCTACCGTGTTGTTCACGAACTTCTGGCCCATGTCCTCTTGCTGCCACGCGAGGTGCTGCTTCATGTGCGTGTCGAGCATCGTGCCCCACTGCTCTGCGAGCTTGGACTGCACGAGGCCATCGACGAGAGGATCGCCCGTGTTGCCGATCTGCGTGGCCTGATCGACGAGGTACTTGCGCACTGTGTCGGGGTCACGCTGTCGGAGGTTCGGCATGTCCTCCATGAACTGATTCTGCGCCTGCGTCAGCGCAGTCATGGCGGTCATCGCCTGTGCGCCGCGCACAGTCGCCGATGGGCCGAAGATTTGCGTGTACCACGGATGCTCTGCCTCGACCTGCTGAAGCGTGCGTCCCTGTGCTACCTGCGACATACCCTCGAAGTACAGCCGCTTCTGCTCGGCGGCGATGTACGGTTGCAGCATGCCCTGCGTGAGCTTGTTGAGCGCGTTGAGCGACGCAGCCGACTGTGCCGCAGCCGCTCCGAACTCGCCTCCCGGTGCGAGAGACGCTTGGCCCTGCTGGACCTGCCCACCGCCGCCTTGCAACGTGATCTGCGGCCCGCCCGGTGTCGGCGTGGGCTGTTGCGTAACCACGTTACCGCTGTTGTCGAGCGCGAATGAATCAGGCCCGTAGCTGTTCGACATATATTCCCCTCGATTGATAGTTGCTTGACCCGATTACCTGCGCTTAGCTAAGCCTGATTCCCACGCCACCGCTACCACCGCCAACGCTCAGACTTCCGCCAACGCCCTGATACTTCCGGCGCGGGTCCGAACCGTCGCCCACATTGCTACTCGTCATGTCAACCTGCGTCTGAGGTTGCTGTTGTTGCTGCATTGCTGCAATTTGATTTGCCAGTGTCTGCTGGTTGATCGTCGCCTGCTGCGCCTGCGCCGTGGCCTGTGCTTGCTGGTTCACCAACGCCGTTTGAGCCAGCGACGCCTGCCGCGTTGCCTCGGCCTGAGTGTTCGCAGCCTGCATTTCCGCTGCCGCCTGCGTTGCTGCTGCCTGACGGATAGCATCGGCTTGGGCCTGCGGGTTAATGCCAAGTAGCTGCCCGGCACTCTGCGCGGCCTTGAACGGGTTCGGGTTGGTAAGTGCGTGAATCAGTCCGCTGAAAAATCCCATTATGTACTCCTATGTGTGTTGTTGATGCGATGCCCTTATGAGCACCGCTGTTAGACTGCTCGCCCGTTCTGAGCGTTGAAGATGTCTCGACTAATGACGCACGGATGGCGTACCGGATGCTTCGTCACCATCGCGGCGAGCACCTGCGCGAGCGTCTCGCTAGGTGGAACGTATTCCCCGTCGATGCCCTTGCCGCCTGTATCCTTGAACAACTGGAGTTCGAGTCGTAGCATCGGATCAACCTCGAGTGCTTGGATAGCGAGGCTGCGCAGTTGCCAGTCCTCGGCTGCCTGCCATGCCTGCATGATCTGCTCGGGCGTCATCGCCTTCACCTCGGCTACCCATTGATATTGACGGGTCCAGTATGCCTCCGCTTCGCGTAGCTCTGTTCGGAGTGCTTTGATGTCACTGGCTGGCCTACTGTACGGAGATACCTTAACCACAGGAGGCAGAGGTGTCTTGACCTTCGCTGGTGGCTGTACAGGCATCCGGCGCGAGGGCTTGCGGCGTGTCGCATCAGAGGAACTTGCTGACATATGCGCGATCCTCCGCAAGAAAACCACGACGAGCAGCGATGAGCCAGCGTTCGAGCGCAGCGTCAGGCGTGTCGGCAAGAGCAAGAATGTCTGCGGGAATCGTATGCGGCACACGAAGGATTGCTGCCTTCTGATAGCTCGTAAGACCGATGAGCGAGACCGTTTCAGTACGGCCCGTTTCTTTGTCCACCATAGTGACCAACCGCCTGCCAAGGAGAGTAGGATCGGCGGCCTTCGGATCGTGCGCAATCTCGCGCACATCCCATCGCGCAATCTCGCGCTCCAACTTGTTCGCCTGCTCTGCCTCGTACGCCTGTACACGTCCCTTCTGCTCCGCTTGCAGAGACGCGAGCAGTTTTCCTGCTGCCTTCAGCCGTTCGTATACGGCAATGTCTTTCTCTGCCTGCGCGATTGCGAGCCGCAGTTGTTCCCCGTTCAAGCTCTTGATGTCCATTGTTGCTCCTTCGTTCGTTCGTTAGCTGATGCGCCACATCGGGCGCGATGTAGTGCAGGACTATCAGCAAATACCGCGCTGTGCACGGTCCTTGGCTTCGATGTCCGCTCTGATCCTCTTTGCTCGGGCATGGGCATCGCATGCGCCGATGTACGCCGCCCACGCCTCGTTCACCTTCGAGCCAAGGTTTGCCAGCAGTGCATCAGCCTCGGCGAAGGTTCGCGGCTCAACCGCTTGAACGTTGGAATCCATATCCTTTGCTTGAACTCCCTTGATTTCCACCGTGTTGCTGCTCAAAGTACCGAACATCATTGCGTCTCCTTACTTCTCAATCACGTTACCGCTCGCTGCATTCGCTACGGCTTGCTGATGGCCCCACGCCTGCACTGCCGCATCCTGCCGCTGCAATTCGGCCTTCGCTTCAGCCATACCACCGAACCCGCGAGTGCGCCCTGTCACGCCGTAGCCCATCGAGGCATCAACGGCAGGGCGTCCGTTCGCATCGACGCCAATGTCGTGGTAGCCCTCAAGCGGCGACATATCGCCCGTAGAAGCTGCATAGCGCAACGCCGGTTCAATATGCACCATCGTGAAGCGCATGCTGCGCTGACTAGGCGGGCCGTTCTCGTCCGTGACGCCGAACGAAGAACCGATGGTCATACCGGCTGCGCTGGTGTTCACACGCGATGTCAAGGCCAGCATCTGATGGACAGCCAGCTTCGCCTGCCCGACCGATACTTGGCCGCTGGGTTGAAGACCGAGGGCGATACAGAATGCCGTCGGGTCGGCGTACATATTGATGCGTTCGCCGCTGGGCAGATATGCCCACGGATGCACCTCGCCGCTGCCTTGATTCTGGTTACGATTCGTTACTCTCATATGTACTCCTTACTTCGATTGATGTGTCCACCCGGTATAGCGGGCGTGACGATGGTTTGAGGCCCTATACAGCCTTTGCTGCTCCGTGCGCCCACGCACGCATGAAAGCGTCAGTCGATCCAGTTTGCCCAGCGCAGCACCTCTACTAGGTCGGGAAAGCGCTGGCAGAGGTGATGCAGTTGGATGCCCTCTAAACGGCTCAGGTCGGGCTGATGGATGTGATGGGTATCCGAGTGCACCGCGAGGCGTCCTGTCGGGTACTGAGTGGCTGTGAACGTGCCGTATGTGTACGTCTCATACTCGCCCTGCCGCTCTCGCTTCGTGCGTTCAAAGCGGTCTAGATACCCGTCGCGTGAGTTCTTCGCCGGGGGCATTACATTGCGCTGGATCAGCGACCAATCGTCGGCGTTTCGGGTGAGTCGGCAATCATAGCAAGAGCAATCTCGTACTGCCCGTCGCACGCTTCCACAACGGGCGCACGCCTTGCCATCGTACGCTGCATGACCCGCTAGAAATGCCTGCCAGCGTACCGGATCGGACACGCGAGATTGCAGCGCAGATCGGTACATTGGATCGCGCAACGACAACTCCCGCTGCTTTCGGGTAAGCCGCTTACCCCTTGGCTGCTCACCATGCAATACGAATCGAGGATCGGTGTGCGGGCGGGTCAATCGTATCTACTCCCTGTATTCCTTAAATTCTCCTCGTGTTGTTCCTCATGCTGTCGTCTACGCAGCGTTAGTGCATCCGCGTTGGCCTGCCAGCGGTTCGCTGTGTCGCGGCTTACACCCATGTCTTCAAGCGTTTTGAGGAGGTTTATCGACTTGCCCGCGACCTTTATGTACTGCGTGCCGCCATTTCCTTTTCGCTGGATTTTTACCTCACTGCCGAACCAGTGGACCGCGCCGCCACCATTGAAATTGAACCGGCCCTGCGGAAAGTCCTTACCTGTCGCCTTGTCGGATTTGTCATCGACCCTACGGCCTGCTCGGATCAGGTCTCGAACCTTCGCCAGCGTATTGCATTCGTCGGTCGCGCCGAAGTCCACGAGCAATGCCGTAATCCGCTTCTGCAATACCGGGCTGAACTCGCTGTACCAAACCCGTTCGGGTAAGACTCCGGCGTATCTGGCCCGCCTCGCTGCTTCCGGCAGAACATGTGCAATGGTCTCGCTCACCTTCCGGTCCAACAAGTACGTATCGTTCTTCAGTAGCGCCGCCGCCTCGAATATCGCCTCGTAATAAGTCTTGGGCTTCTTGACAGACACGTGTACCGGCGACAGTAAAAGCTCGTCAATGTCGAATTTGTCTTTGAGGTACTGGAAGTGCTCTCGGGCGAATCGGTTTATCTCCTTGATGGCGAGCCGTCTGTATTCCTCGGTGCGGGCGTTACGTTCCTTTTGTGCTCGCTCTTTGGCAACTGCTTCCAGCCGCTTCACGGTCTCCGGTGGCAGCGGATGGCCGGGCCTAATCTTGCTCATGGTTCCCTCGTGTCTGATTGGCGCAAAGCCTTATGTGGCAAGCGATTGCGGTATTTATTGTTGGCAGAGGTTCCACCTTTTTCCCCTTACTATGTATAGGAAGGGAGTGGTAAAGGTTCCCAGCACACGCAATATCGGGACGTACGGGGGTGCCCACGACTGTGCACGCACCCGCACGGCTGGATGTAGCCTTGCCAGAAGACATCACCGAGAGTAGTCGCCTGATGCCATCGAACGGAAGGCGTCTGACGTGCGCCGCTTGCGGCCCGGCTTCGAGCGCTTGGCCCATGTGGGCGTCCCGCCAGTCGTAGCTTCCACGGCTCGTCTGTATGCTGCCTTGCCGTTGTCGCCCTGTCTGGCAAAGTATTCCGCCTCGTCTGCCCGTTCTTCGAGTGGATGTGCTGCGGTAGCTTTCATCGCTATCTCCCAATAGGTGCGCTGGATGCGCGTTTCTTGCTCTAATTAGGAACCGTATTTGATTGCATAGGAAATCCTGCTGCACGGTTCTCTGCATCATGTAGGAACCTGAATTAGCTATATGGCTGTAACCCTTTGATCCAAAAGAGAAAGACCAGCCGGATCACTCCGTACTGGCCCTGATTACTCCTCGGCGGGTGACTCCCGGCTGCTACGCCTGCGCGACCTTCAATATGGTTGGATGCGACACGCCGAACTCCTTCGCCAGCCCTCGCGCCGTCGCACCCGCACCCAGCCGCTGCCGTATATCGGCCTTCTGCGCGTCCGTCAGGCTGTCGCGCCGCCCCAGCTTCTTGCCCTCTGCCTTCGCCCTCGCCAGCCCCGCATGAGTCCGCTCAATCAACAGATCACGCTCGAACTGCGCGACCGCAGCAAGCACGGTCATATGCAGCCTCCCGCTTGCGCTGGTCAGGTCCACGCCCTTGAGCGCTAGGCAGTGGACATGCACACCGAGGTCGGCCAACCGCTCGACGGTGCCCAACACATCGGTCGTATTACGCCCTAGCCGGTCGAGCTTGGTCACAACCAGCGTGTCGCCGTCGTCGAGCTTGTCTAGTAGCTTGGCAAAGCCCGGACGCTCAGCGGCGGGTACGCTGCCTGATATGGTCTCTGTGACTGTGTGGCGTGCGTGGATATCGAATCCTGCGGCCTTCGCCTCGTGAAGCTGGTTATCCGTGGTCTGCTCTGCCGTCGAGACACGAGCGTAAAGGAACGTGCGGGCCATGCTCTTTCCTTGGTAATCAATCGTGGAAAGAATACTACTTGGTAATCAATCCGTTTACAAGGACTTTCTTACCGACGATGGCTACCATTCGGGCTTGGTAGTCAATCGCTCGTTTGTTTACCGACGTAACCCGTCGCTCGGCTCCTACAGAAGGCACGAAGCGTCCGGGCCGCCCAAACGTGCTTACCGGATGTATCATTCCTTCACACAATAAAGACGGGGTAAGAGATGCGGAGATGGATTTCCGGCCTTGCATTCGCATTGGCCGCTTGCGCGCAGCAGTTGCCGTACACGGCACACGCGCCTGTAAACGACCCGAACAGTGTGATACAGCAGGTGCTCATGGAGCAGGAGCAGGACCGCCGCCCCGAGTTCGTGGATACACAGCCTGAGTACGTCGAGTACGGCAAGGGCACGACAGGCCACTACAACGGGTTCGGCGTGACTCGCAGCAAGCACGAGGTAACTCGGCTGTACTACCGCTCGATCAAGGAATCGAACCTGTACCAGAAGCGCAAGCACTTCATTGTCCAGTTCAGGAACGCGCAGGACAATCTATTGGCGACCGTCGTCACCGATGATGGCGATGCAGCGCGCAGACTCATAGATGCAGTCGCAACGATGCAGTCAAGGCAGACAACGCAGTAGCGCCGAGCACCGCCCGTACACCCGCTCCTCACTCGCTCTCGCTCGTTCGCGGAGGGTGGCATGGGGGAAATTGGACGCGTGTGCCGGGGCGCTATGCTTGCGAAATAGCAGACCAAATTTCGGTCCCGTTATAGGCAGCAACCACCTTAGTCACGATCAATGCAAATCACACATTTTCGAATCACGAACTTCCGCTCGATTGTTGACACGGGTTGGTGCCCCTTCTCGCGAGACGGGGTGACGGTTCTCGTCGGTCAAAACGAGAGTGGGAAGACATCCGTTTTGGACGCACTAGCAACTACGTTTTCCGCAGTAGACGTTACTGCCGATGACCTTCGGTCCGGTGCTCCCTATCCACAGATACAGGTTAGGTTCAGATGTGAGGTGTCGGAGATAGAGAAAGAATTGGTGCGATGCCCACAAGAACACATTTACCTATTTCGAGAATTCTGGGAAAGATGTGGCGGAACGGGCGTGCTCGATTTCTCTTGGAAGCCTAACAAACGAGACTCCAAGAGGCCATTTGCAAGCATTGCAAGTCTTATGGATGCCGATGACCTTGCTAAGTCTCTGGCGGCGTTTCCGATAGTCGTGGTGCGTGACCCACAACCTGCGACGACAGCAGACACAACGGCTACGCCTGCTCCAGCACCTACCACTAGTGACGGGAGCACGCCAAGCGGACCAACTCCGTTGACCGTAGCGCTTCTCGGCGAGACGATCTACTCGCTCGCTCCTGAGTTCATACTGTTCTCGGAGCGGGAAGGGATGCTTCCCAACGAAATAGAACTGGACGAGGCTAATGCACCGACCGGCCCCGGCGCAGTCGCCGCAAGCAACTATTTGTACGCCGCCGAAATTGATTTACCCAAGATGCTTGCCGCAGATCGTCGCACCCGCGAGAGCTTCCTTCTTAAAGCTAACTCAAAACTAACGAAGGCATTCAATTCATTTTGGAGTCAGACGATAGGCAAAGGTACGCAACTCAGCTTAACGTGCGACATTGAATACCACGAAGCATCTGACGCTGCGAAGGCTGGGAAACCTTACTTGGTCTTTTGGATAAGTGACGGACATACACAGCTCTATCCAAGCCAACGCAGCCAAGGAGTTCGATGGTTCGTGTCATTCTTCCTGCAATTGAAGGCCGCAAAGCGTGAATATCACAGCGTATGGTTTCTGCTCGACGAACCGGGTGCAAACTTGCATTCGAAGGCTCAGGCAGACGTGCTGAAGCTCATTAACGATCTGCGCCACGAGATTCCTATCGTTTATTCAACTCATAGCCCCATCTGATCGAGTATGAGCATTTGCACAGAATCCATGCAGTTCAGAGACTAGGAGATGAAGAAGACAGCCCGACTACCATTCTCGACGCACATCAGTTAGGCGCAGCATCAAGCGATACCTTATCGCCAGTGCTAACTGCGATGGGCACTGACCTAGCGAGCCAGCAGACAATTCAGCGGCGAAACAATGTGCTGCTCGAAGAAGTGAGCGGGTTCTATTATTTGACTGCGTTTTGGAAACTAACACAGGAGAAGCAAGCCGCGCACTTTATCGCGTCCACGGGAGTCAACAAACTTTCTACCCTTGCGAATATGTTCCTCGGGTGGGGCCTTGAGTTCATTACCGTCGTAGACGATGACAATCAAGGTCGAGGCGTATACAAGGACTTGATGCGTGACCTTTACGGGGATGACCCCGAAGTCGCAAACAAGTATGTGATTAAGCTTAAAGGGTGTGACGGAATCGAGGATATATTTTCTACTGACAACTTTAAGCGATATGTGCTGAAAGACGAAAGCGCGAACATTCAGCAGAAGAACAGCGAGTTTCTAAAGCGTGCGAACCGATCAAAGCCGGTCCTTGCATTGGAGTTTAAGTTGGCGGTTGATAACGGGCACATCCGCCTCGTCGATCTAGACGAAGCCACGCAGACTTCGATAAAGGAGGTCGTCGGAAACATCGCAGGTAAGCTCGCCGATCCTGTTGCAAGAGCAGCCTAGCCAATCAGCCTAGCTTGCATCGCTGGGACACTGCTGGGACAATCAACGTCGAACAAGCATCACCCGGCCACAGCAGAAGCCGACCTAAGCCCTTGATTTTATTAGGTCGGCGCACCCACGCCAGCCTGATGCCACGCCTTGAAGCGGCGGTGACAAGTTTGATACGACGGGTATTTGCGTGGCATCGCCGACCAGGTGGCGCCGCTATAGATCACCCAGAGCACACCGTTGAGCACGGAACGGGTGTTGGCCAGCGGCCGGCCGCGCAATTCGGAACGCGGGCGCAGTTCCGGCAGCAGCGGCGCGACGCGCTGCCATTCTTCATCGGTGATATCGCGATACGGGGTCATGGGTACTCCTTCGTCAAGATTTCCTCGACGATATAGAGTCACCCCACTACCGGATATCAGACCAGTCCGAATCCTGAAAATGCAGCGCCAGCCCTCGCCGCAAGGTTCGGCGCGCATCGCGCTATCCCAAACCGGGCGGGTGTTGGGGCGGATCCGATCAGGTCAGCGATGTGTCGACGATCCGTCGCGGCGCATCCAGATATTCCTGCGACTGCATCTCGACGATCCGCGACACCGTGCGCGTGAACTCGTTCGCCATCGGTCCCTCCGTGTACAACTGCTCAGGCGGCACGGCGGCCGACATCAGCAGCTTGACCTTGTGGTCGTAGAACACGTCGATGAGCCAGGTGAAGCGACGTGCTTCGGACTGCATACGAGGCGTCATCTGTGGAATGCCGGACAGAATCACGGCGTGGAAGCGGCTCGCGAGTTCGAGATAATCGTTCTGCGAGCGCGGTCCGCCGCAGAGCGTCGCGAAGTCGAACCACACGACGCCGTCCGCGCGACGCAGCGCCTTCAGTTCGCGCTTTTCGATGTGCAGCAGCGGACTCTCGTCCGGCACGGCAGCGAGCTTCGCGAACGCGTCGCGCAACGCCTTGTCGGAGGGCGCGCCAAGCGGCGTGTGATACACCTCGACTTGCGCCAGCGTACGGCGGCGATAGTCGATGCCCGCATCGACGTTCACCACGTCGAGCTTGCTCTTGATCAGCTCGATGGCGGGCAGCAGGCGGTCGCGGTGCAGGCCGTCGGGATACAGCGTGTCGGGATCGTAGTTAGACGTCATCACGAACTGCACGCCGTTCATGAACAGCCGGTCCAGCAGGCGATACAGGATCATCGCGTCCGCGATATCGGACACGTGGAATTCGTCGAAGCAGATCAGCCGATAGCGCTTCGCAATGCGTCGTGCGAGTTCGTCGAGCGGATCGGCCTGGCCCTTGAGTTCTTCGAGTTCGCGATGCACCTCTCGCATGAACTCGTGAAAATGCAGACGCGTCTTACGTACAAGCGGCACGACTGCGTAAAAGCTGTCCATCAGGAAGCTCTTGCCGCGCCCCACCCCGCCCCACATATAGACGCCCTTAGGCAGATCAGGGTGCATGATCAGTTTCATAAAGGCGTTCGGACGACGCGCCTTATACGCAGACCACTCTTCATAGCACCACTGCAGACGATCGACGGCCACACGTTGCGCCGGATCAGATTCATATCCCCGTGCCTGCAGTTCCTGTTCGTAGTATTCGGTGACGTTCATTTTGTGAGGCAGCAATGAAGAAGGCGGGAGGGATTCAACCCACCCGCCTTCGTCGTGATTCGCGTTGCCCGAATCAGATTCGGGCAGAAGCGTCTTACATGTTCAGCGCGCGCTTGTCGACGGCGAGCGCCGCTTCACGCATCACTTCGGACAACGACGGGTGCGGATGGCAGATACGGCCGAGGTCTTCCGATGCAGCCTTGAACTCCATCGCGACCACGGCTTCGGCGATCAGGTCCGACGCGTTCGCCGAGATGATATGCACGCCGAGCAGTTCGTCCGTCTTCGCATCGGCGATCATCTTGACGAAACCATCCGCCTTGTTGATGCCGAGCGCGCGGCCGTTGGCCATGAACGGGAACTGGCCGGACTTGATTTCGCGGCCTTCCGCCTTGAGCTGCTGTTCCGTCTTGCCGACCCACGCGATTTCCGGTTCCGTGTAGATGACCCACGGCACGCAGTTGTAATCGATGTGCGGCTTCTGGCCGTCGATGATTTCCGCGACCAGCACACCTTCGTCTTCCGCCTTGTGCGCGAGCATCGGGCCGCGCACCACGTCGCCGATTGCGTACACGTTCGGCACCGACGTCGCGCAGTGGTCGTCGACGTCGATGAAGCCGCGCTCGTTCGCCTTCAGGCCGATCGCTTCGAGGCCGAGGTTGTCGGTGTTCGGCACACGGCCGATCGACACGATCAGGCGGTCGGCGTCGAGCGTCTGCGCGTTGCCGTCCTTGTCCGTGTACGAGATCGACACGCTGTTGTCGGTCGTCTTCACTTCGCCGACCTTCACGCCGACGTGGATGTCGAGACCCTGCTTCTTGAACTGCTTCGCGGCTTCCTTCGCGAGCGCCTGGTCGGCGGCGCCGAGGAACTCGGGCAGCGCTTCCAGCACGGTCACGTCGGCACCCAGACGGCGCCACACCGAGCCCAGCTCCAGACCGATCACGCCCGCGCCGATCACGGCGAGCTTCTTCGGCACTTCGGTGAACGACAGCGCGCCTTCGTTATCCGCGACGATCTTGTTGTCGACGGGCACGTTCGGCAGGTGACGCGCCTTCGAGCCCGTAGCGATGATCACGTTCTTCGCCGTGACCACTTCCGTTTCGCCTTCGCCCGACACTTCGATCTGCACGCCGGCGTCCGTCTTGCCCGTGAACTTGCCGTGACCCTTGAGCCACGTGATCTTGTTCTTGCGGAACAGGAACTCGATGCCCTTCGTCATCTTTTCGACGATGCCTTCCTTGCGGGCCAGCATCTTCGCGATGTCGACCTTCACGTTCTCCACGCTGATGCCGTGGTCCGCGAGGTGATGCGACGCGTTTTCGAACTCTTCCGACGACGCGAGCAGCGCCTTCGACGGAATGCAGCCGACGTTCAGACACGTGCCGCCGAGCTTCAGCGCGCCCGCCGGGTTCTTCCATTTTTCGATACAGGCAACCGTCTTACCGAGTTGCGCAGCGCGAATGGCCGCGATGTAGCCGCCGGGACCGGCACCGATCACGACGACGTCAAATTCTTTGGACATGACTATCCTTTTTGGCTAACCGACGCGGCCGCGCTTCGCGGCGCGCGTGGCTTCAGATACTGCGGAAATGCGAGAGACGCCCGTTGCGTATATCGCGACGGCGGCTGTTGAAATCAAGCCGCCGTCGCGTATCAGCCATTACAGGTCGAGCAGCAGACGGGCCGGATCTTCCAGCGCGTCCTTCATCGCGACCAGCGACAGCACGGCTTCGCGGCCGTCGATGATACGGTGGTCGTACGACAGCGCCAGATAGTTCATCGGGCGGATCACGATCTGGCCGTTTTCGACCACAGCGCGCTCCTTCGTTGCGTGCACGCCGAGAATCGCCGACTGCGGCGGGTTGATGATGGGGGTCGACAGCATCGAGCCGAACACACCGCCGTTCGAGATCGAGAACGTGCCGCCCGTCATTTCTTCGATCGACAGCTTGCCGTCCTTCGCCTTCTGGCCGAATTCGGCGATCTTCTTCTCGATGTCCGCGAGGCTCATCTGGTCGGCGTTGCGCAGGATCGGCACCACCAGACCGCGCGGCGAACCGACAGCGATACCGATGTCGAAGTAGCCGTGATAGACGATGTCGTTACCGTCGATCGACGCGTTCACCAGCGGGAACTTCTTCAGCGCGTGGACAGCCGCCTTCACGAAGAACGACATGAAGCCGAGCTTCACGCCATGTTCCTTCTCGAACTTGTCCTTGTACTTGTTACGCAGATCCATGACGGGGGCCATGTTCACTTCGTTGAACGTCGTGAGGATGGCGTTGGTCTGCTGCGATTCGAGCAGACGCTCGGCGATACGCGCACGCAGACGCGACATCGGCACGCGCTGTTCCGGACGGTCCTTCAGCCATTGGTCTGCCGATGCCGGTGCGCCGACTTGCGGCAGCGCGGGCTTCGCAGCGCGTGCGGGCGCTGCAGCGGCCGGCGCAGCCTTCGGTGCGGGTGCAGCCGAAGCAGCGCCTGCGCCGAGCGCGTCCTGCTTCGTCACGCGGCCATCGCGGCCCGTGCCGGCGACGTCGCCGGCGGCCACGCCCTTCTCGGCGAGGATCTTCGTTGCAGCGGGCGAGGCAATGTTGCTTGCGCCCGCCACAGCTGCCGCTTGCGCGGGAGCCGGTGCAGCCGCTGCCGCCGGTTCAGCTTGCGGAGCGGGCTTCACTTCGGCTTCGACAGCCGCTGCGCCCGGCTTGCCTTCCGTGTCGATCTTCGCGATGACTTCGTCGGCCGTCACGATGTCGCCATCGTTCTTGATGACTTGTGCGAGCACGCCTGCCGACGGAGCCGGCACTTCGAGCACGACCTTGTCGGTTTCGATTTCGATCAGAATTTCGTCCTGGGCGACGGCTTCGCCCGGCTTCTTCTTCCACTGCAGCATCGTGGCTTCCGAAACCGACTCGGACAGCTGGGGAACCTTGACTTCAACAATAGCCATTTGATTTCTCTGAATACGTATCGGGTGACAACGAACCTTGTGCGAGCCGCGTCCGATATTTGCGCGTAGAGACGCCCTTGCATGGGAGGTTCAGACGCGGGGCGGGAAAGCGCTCAGCGCTTTCCCGGTTCGCTCTCTGTGGTTATTTAACGATGGTCGCGCCTTTCAGACGGCCAAACGCGCCTTCGATCAGCGCCTTCTGCTGCTCGTAGTGCTTCGCGTAGTAGCCGACAGCGGGCGATGCCGAAGCGGGACGGCCGCTGTACGCCAGCTTCTGTCCTTCCTTCATGCCTTCGCGCAGGTGATGCTCGATGTAGAACCACGGGCCCTGATTCTGCGGCTCGTCCTGCACCCACACCACTTCGGTTGCGTTGTCGTACTTCTTCAGTTCGGCTTCGAACTGCTTGTGCGCGAACGGATACAGCTGTTCGATACGCACGATCGCGACGTCTTGCGCCTTCGCTTCGCGGCGATGCGCGACGAGGTCGTAGTACACGCGGCCCGAGCAGGCCAGCACGCGCTTGACCTTCTTCACGTCGATCGCGTCGTCCACTTCGCCGAGCACCGGCTGGAACGTGCCCTTCGCGAGTTCCGACAGATCCGACACGGCTTCCTTGTGACGCAGCAGCGACTTCGGCGTGAAGACGATGAGCGGCTTGCGGAACAGGCGGATCATCTGGCGGCGCAGCAGATGGAAAATCTGTGCCGGCGTGGTCGGCTGAACGACCTGCATGTTGTGGTCAGCGCACAGCTGCAGGAAGCGCTCGATACGCGCCGACGAGTGCTCCGGCCCCTGGCCTTCGTAGCCGTGCGGCAGCAGCATCGTCAGGCCCGACACGCGGCCCCACTTCACTTCGCCCGACGAGATGAACTGGTCGATCACGACCTGCGCGCCGTTCACGAAGTCGCCGAACTGCGCTTCCCACGCGACGAACGTGTTCGGCTCAGCCGTCGAGTAGCCGTATTCGAAGCCGAGCACGGCTTCTTCCGACAGCACCGAGTCGATCACCGTGAACTTCGCCTGGTTTTCAGCGATGTTCTGCAGCGGGATGTACGTGCCGTCGTTCCAGCGCTCACGGTTCTGGTCGTGCAGCACCGCGTGACGGTGCGTGAACGTGCCGCGGCCCGAGTCCTGGCCCGTCAGACGCACGGCGTAGCCCGATGCGACCAGCGACGCGAACGCCAGATGCTCGCCCATGCCCCAGTCCAGCGACGCCTCGCCACGGCCCATCGCGCGACGGTCGTTGATGACGCGCTCGACCAGCGGGTGAACCTTGAAGTTCTCCGGGATCGTCGTGATGCGCTCGGCCAGACGCTTGAGTTCGGCGAGCGGCACGGCCGTGTCGGCTGCGTCCGTCCACTTGCGGTTCAGGAACGGAACCCAGTCGACGGCGTACTTGCTCTTGTAGTTCGACAGGACGGGGTCGACCGTGTGGTGGCCTTCGTCCATTGCCTTGCGGTAGGCCTTGACGAATTCGTCGCCTTGTTCCGCCGTGATGACGCCCTGCTGCACCAGCTTTTCAGCGTACAGCGCGCGGGTGCCCGGGTGCTTGGCGATCGTCTTGTACATCAGCGGCTGCGTGACAGCCGGCGTGTCCTGCTCGTTGTGACCCAGCTTGCGGAAGCAGATGATGTCGAGCACGACATCTTTGTGGAACTGCATCCGGAAGTCGATGGCCAGCTGAGTAGCCAGCACGACTGCTTCGGGATCGTCGCCGTTCACATGCAGAACGGGCGCTTCGATCATCTTGACGACGTCCGAGCAGTACAGCGTCGAGCGCGCATCGCGCGGGTCCGACGTCGTGAAGCCGATCTGGTTGTTGATGACGATATGCAGCGTGCCGTGCGTGCCGTAACCGCGCGTCTGCGCGAGGTTCAGCGTTTCCATCACGACGCCCTGGCCTGCGAAGGCGGCGTCGCCGTGGATCTGCACGGGCAGCACCTGCAGTCCCTGCTCGTCGCCGCGGCGGTCCATACGCGCCTTTGCCGAACCTTCGACCACCGGGTTCACGATTTCCAGGTGCGACGGGTTGAACGCGAGCGACAGGTGAACCGGGCCGCCTTCCGTCGCGATATCCGACGAGAAGCCCTTGTGATACTTGACGTCGCCTGCGGGCAGATCGTCGACGTGCTTGCCTTCGAATTCGGCGAACAGGTCAGCGGGCATCTTGCCCAGCGTGTTGACCAGCACGTTCAGACGGCCGCGGTGCGCCATGCCGATGACGATTTCAGCGACGCCGTTCTTGCCGGCGTGATGCACGACTTCATCCATCGACGCGATGAAGCTTTCGCCGCCTTCCAGCGAGAAGCGCTTCTGACCGACGTACTTGGTGTGCAGGAAGCGCTCGAGGCCTTCGGCTGCCGTCAGACGGTTCAGGATGTGCTTCTTCTTGTCGTTCGAGAAGTTCGGCGTCGAACGGATCGACTCGAGCTTCTCTTTCCACCAGCGCTTCTGTTCCGGATCGCTCAGGTACATGTACTCGGCGCCGATCGTGCCGCAGTACGTGTCGCGCAACGCCTTGACGATATCCCGCAGCGAAGCCTGTTCGAAACCGAAGTACAGGTTGTTCGTGTTGAACGTCTGGTCCATGTCGGCTTCGGTGAAGTCGTAGAACGCAGGTTCAAGCTCGGGAATGTTGGGACGTTCGCGGCGCTTCAGAGGATCGAGGTTGGCCCATTGCGAGCCGAGGAAGCGATATGCGCCGATGAGGGACTGCACATAGACTTGCTTTCGCGCGGTGGTGAGATCCTCACCGCCCGTGCGCGGCAGGAAGGCATTCGCCTTTGCGCGCTGAGCGAAGGATTCGACGATCGGGCCATGAGCCACGTCGTTGGCACTGGTGCCATCCGATGCAGGGACGTTCTGCAGTGCGTCGAAATAGTTGCGCCAGGTCTCGGGCACTGACGCGGGATTGTCGAGATATGCTTCGTACAACTCTTCTACGTACGGAGCATTGCCGCCGAACAGATACGAGTTCGACTGGAATTGCTTCATCATTTTACGCTCACCTTTCTTCGAGCTTCTCGAGAAATAGCGGGTTACTGAACCTTCCGCGACACGGCCTGACCGTTTAGCGGATTGCGCGAATCAAGTCTTGCTTGGAAGGACCTAAAACTTGCACTCGCGGGAGCATATCACATAACCCATAGTTGACATAGGACAGCCCCCTATTGCAAAACCCGTGGTACGGGGCTTTGCGGCAAGTTTTATGCTTGCGCAACAGTGTTTGCGGCATGCCGGAAGAATACTTTAGGCGCTTCTCGGACGGTCTGCAGCGAAACGCACAAAAAAGCCCGCACACAAGCTTGAGTGCAATGCAAAAAGCCGCCCGGGGGCGGCTTTTTGCTGAGGCGTTGGCGAGCCTTCGCGCGATCAGTCGATCGCGGCTTCGCGGCTCGCGCGACGGCGCTCGTGCTCTTTCAGGTAACGCTTGCGCAGGCGGATGCTTTGCGGCGTCACCTCGACGAGTTCGTCGTCGTCGATGAATTCGACCGCGTATTCCAGCGACATCTGGACGGGCGGAACGAGACGCACGGCTTCGTCGGTACCCGACGCGCGCACGTTCGTCAGCTGCTTGCCCTTGATCGGGTTCACGACGAGGTCGTTGTCGCGGCTGTGAATGCCGATGATCATGCCTTCGTACAGCGCGTCGCCCGGCTTCACGAACATGCGGCCGCGGTCCTGCAGCTTCCACAGCGCGTAGGCGACAGCAGCGCCGTCGTCCTGCGAGATCAGCACGCCGTTGCGGCGCTCGCCGAGCGAGCCTTCCTTGAGCGGCAGGTATTCGTCGAACACATGGCTCATCAGGCCCGTGCCGCGCGTGAGCGTCATGAATTCGCCCTGGAAGCCGATCAGGCCACGAGCCGGAATGCGGTACTCGAGACGCGTGCGGCCGCGGCCGTCCGACGCCATGTCGAGCATTTCGCCCTTGCGGCGGCCCAGCTCTTCCATCACGCCGCCCTGATGCGAGTCTTCGACGTCGACCGTCAGCAGCTCATACGGTTCGTGCTTCACGCCGTCGACTTCATGCAGCACCACACGCGGACGCGACACCGCGAGTTCATAGCCTTCGCGGCGCATGTTCTCGACGAGAATGGTCAGGTGCAGTTCGCCGCGGCCCGACACTTCGAACACCGTTTCGTCGCCCGTGTCCTTCACGCGCAGCGCGACGTTGTGGTTCAGTTCCTTCATCAGACGGTCGCGGATCTGGCGGCTCGTCACGAACTTGCCTTCCTTGCCCGCGAGCGGCGACGAGTTGACGAGGAAGTTCATCGTCAGCGTCGGCTCGTCGACGGTGATCATGGGCAGCGCCTCGGGCGCTTCCGGTGCGCAGATCGTCGCGCCAATGCCGACTTCTTCGATACCGTTGATCAGCACGATGTCGCCGGCTTCAGCCTCGGCGACCTGCACGCGCTCGAGACCTTCGAACGACAGCACCTGGTTGATCTTGCGGCTCAGGATTTCGCCTTCCGGGCCGAAGCGCAGGACGACCTGCTGGCCCGGCTTGATGCGGCCACGCCTGATGCGGCCCACGCCAATGCGGCCGACATACGTCGAGTAGTCGAGCGACGTGATCTGCAGTTGCAGCGGACCGTCCGGATCTGCCGGGCGCACGGGCACGTGCTCCAGAATGGCTTCGAACAGCGGACGCATGTCGCCTTCGCGCACGCTCGGATCGAGGCCGGCATAGCCGTTCAGGCCCGACGCGTAGACGATCGGGAAGTCGAGCTGGTCTTCTGTGGCGCCGAGCTTGTCGAACAGGTCGAACGTCTGGTTGATCACCCAGTCGATACGCGCGCCCGGACGGTCGATCTTGTTGATCACGACGATCGGCTTGAGACCCAGCGCGAGCGCCTTCTTGGTCACGAAGCGGGTTTGCGGCATCGGGCCTTCGACGGCGTCGACGAGCAGCAGCACGGAGTCGACCATCGACAGCACGCGCTCCACTTCGCCGCCGAAGTCGGCGTGGCCCGGGGTGTCGACGATGTTGATGTGCGTGCCTTCGTATTGGACGGCGCAATTCTTGGCGAGAATCGTGATGCCGCGCTCTTTTTCGATGTCGTTCGAATCCATCACGCGTTCAGCGACCTGCTGGTTTTCGCGGAAGGTGCCGGACTGGCGGAGCAGCTGGTCGACGAGCGTGGTTTTGCCGTGGTCGACGTGAGCGATGATGGCGATATTGCGGAGAGCGCGGGACATAGGAACCTGGAAACGCTGGGATACGAGTGGAGTGCGCCACCTGCCCAGCCACCTTCGCCAAGCCCAAAGCGCACTTTTGGGAACCATTAATTATAGCACGTGCTGGTGACGAGTTTCTGGTATTCCCTGATTGCCGGCCCTGCCGTCTCGATAAAGCGACAGACGCGCCCCCTCTTCCGCACTGCGGCGTCCACATGCACCGCATTCCCCGACCGGGCGAAAAAGATCCTTGCCTAAGCTGTAATAACACTTGCCGCGTCAATTAAGCGACTCTACAATGCTGCATAGTCAACCATTGCAGTCGCACGAGAATCATGACCGAACCGTCCCATACGCCATCGCCCGAAGTCAGCGAATATCAGCTGGGCGAGAGCGTCGGCTATCTGATTTCACGCGTGAAGTCGACGATGTCCAACCTCGTGACACAACGCACGATGGCGGAACTCGGCATCACGAGCCAGCAGGCCAGCGTGCTGTTCATGGTCGCCAGCGGCAAATGCCTGCTCGCGGCCGAACTCGCGCGCGAATACGGCATCGACGCCAGCGCGGTCACGCGCCTGATCGATCGCCTCGAGAAGCGCGGGCTGCTCACGCGCGTGCGCAGCGAAGAAGACCGGCGCGTCGTCCGGCTCGCGCTGACGGCCGAAGGTCACGCGATTGCCGCGCGCATGCCGGCCGTCTTCACCAGCGTGACCGAGAAATTGTTGTCGGGCTTCTCTCCTGAGGAAACGGGATTCCTCAAGAGTCTTCTGAGACGTGTTTTGGCGAACAGCTGCGAAGCGGTTAGCGAAACGCGTGACTCGGCAAGCAATACCGATAACAAATCGTAAGAAATTAGTTGCATCGTCCATCAAAGAACATGTCTTTACACGCAAAGAGTCGAGCGATGAAATTCCTTTCCAGGCCCGCGCCCGTCGTATCGCGCCGGGCGGCCGTCGCTGCCGCCGTGACAGCGTTCGCCCTTGCCGGTTGCGCGAATTACTTCGATCTCAAGGACGACAAGCAGATTGCATCGACCTCGCAGTTCGAGGCTTCGCAGAGTCTGCCGGCCCAGGGCGGTCAATGGCCGGCGCTCGACTGGTCGAACCAGTTCGGCGATCCGCAACTTCCGAAGCTGATCGAGGAAGCGCTCGAAGGCAATCCATCGATCGCGCAGGCGCAGGCGCGCATCGCGAAGGCGTCGTCCTATATCGAAACGTCGAAGTCGGCGCTGTATCCGAAGGTCGAAGGCAGCTATTCGTGGACCCGCGAGCTGTACTCCGCCAATGCTCTGTTCCCGCCGCCCTACGGCGGCACGTGGTACAGCGAGAACAACGTGCTCGCCAGCGCGTCCTGGGATCTCGACCTGTGGGGTAAGAATCGTCAGAAACTCGGCCAGGCCGTGTCGCAGGAAAAAGCGGCCGAGGCAGACATGCAGCAGGCCCGCGTGACGCTCGCGGCATCCGTCGCACGCACCTACAACTCGCTGGCGCAGCTGTACGCGCTGCGCGATATCGCCGAGAGCGAGATCAAGAACCGTCAGACCATTGGCACGATCACGAACGACCGCGTCCGCGCCGGCCTCGACACGAACGTCGAGCGTCAGACGGCGAACGGCAACATCGCGACGAGCCAGTCGAACCTGACCGAACTCGACGGCCAGATCACGACCACGCGCTACGAACTCGGCGCGCTGCTCGGCAAGGGTCCGGACCGCGGCCTGCAGATCGCCAACCCGGTGTTCAATCCCGGCGGTGCGGTGTCGCTGCCCGACAACGTGCCCGCCGATCTCGTCTCACGCCGCCCGGACATCGTCGCCGCGCGCTGGCAGGTCGAAGCTGCGATGCACGACATCAAGGAAGCGAAAGCCGAATTTTTCCCCGACGTGAACCTCGCGGCTGGGTTCGGCTTCGACGCGTTCGGCTGGGGACGTTTCCTCACCTCGTCGAGCCGGCAGATCCAGTTCGGCCCGGCCATCCATCTGCCGATTTTCGACGCCGGCGCACTGCGCTCGCAGCTGAAGGGCCGCTTCGCCGACTTCGATCTGGACGTCGCGAACTACAACCAGACGCTGATCAATGCACTCTCCGACGTCGCCACGCAGATTTCGGCGATCCGCTCGATCGACAGCCAGGCGGGCGATGCACAGCGCGCGCTCGACGCATCGACGAAAGCATATGAACTCGCCGTGATCCGCTACAAGGCGGGACTGTCGCCGCAGTTGCAGGTGCTCACGGCCGACCAGAACCGCCTCGCCGCCGAACAAACCGTGACGAACCTGAAGATGCGCCGCCGCGATCTGCAGATCGCGCTGATCAAGGCGCTCGGCGGCGGTTTCGACGCAACGCAGACGGGCCTCGTCGTGCCGACGGACGCGCCGGCTTCATCGGCAGCGGCCACTCACGCGGCGAACTGAGCGCAGCAGACCACACGCATATTGCGATCCGAATAAACGATACAGACCGACAGAATCCGGAGCATATTCATGAGCACGCCCCAACAACCCGCGAACGCGCAGCCGGCCAGCAACGGCAAACGCAAGCGCATGATGACGCTGCTCGTCATCGTGATCCTGATTGCCGCGATCGCGTACGGCCTCTACTACTTCCTCGTCGCGCGCTTCCATGAGGACACCGACGATGCTTACGTGAACGGCAACGTGGTGCAGATCACGCCGCAAGTGACGGGCACCGTGGTCGCCGTGAACGCGGACGATACGCAGACCGTCAAGACGGGCGACCCGCTCGTCCTGCTCGATCCCGCCGATTCGCGCATCGCGCTGCAGTCGGCGGAGGCGAATCTCGGCCAGGTCGTGCGCCAGGTGCGCGGCCTCTACGCAGACGACAGTCAGTACCAGGCGCAGGTCGCCGTGCGTCAGGCGGATCTGTCGCGCGCGCAGGACGACCTGAAGCGCCGCATGCAGGTCGCGCAGACGGGTGCCGTGTCGCAGGAAGAAATCTCGCACGCCCGCGATGCCGTCAAGAGCGCGCAAGCCGCGCTCGACGCCTCGCAGCAGCAGCTCGCCTCCAACCGTGCGCTGACGGCGAACACGACGATCGCCAGCCATCCGAACGTGCAGGCCGCGGCCGCCAAGGTCCGTGACGCGTATCTGAACAACGCGCGCAACACGCTGCCCGCGCCCGTGACGGGCTATGTCGCGAAGCGTTCCGTGCAGGTTGGCCAGCGCGTCGCGCCGGGCAATCCGCTGATGGCGATCGTGCCGCTGAATGGCGTGTGGGTCGACGCGAACTTCAAGGAAGTGCAACTCAAGCACATGCGCATCGGCCAGCCCGTCGAACTGACGGCGGACGTGTACGGTTCGTCCGTCAAGTATCGCGGCAAGGTGGTTGGCTTCTCGGCGGGCACGGGCTCGGCGTTTTCGCTGCTGCCCGCGCAGAACGCGACGGGTAACTGGATCAAGGTCGTGCAGCGTCTGCCTGTGCGTATCGCGCTCGATCCGCAGGAACTCGAGAAGCATCCGCTGCGCATCGGCCTGTCGATGCAGGTCGACGTGACCATCAAGGACGACACGGGCGCCGAGCTCGGCAGCGCCGTGAACACGGTGTACCAGACCAATGTCTTCGACAAGTACGGCGATCAGGCCGACGCGGAAATCGCCCGCATCATCACCGAGAATGCCGGCCCGAACGCTGGTCAGCCGCAGAAGGCGGCCACCGGCTCGAAGGCCGCAGCGAAGCTGATGTAAGCGGTATCCGTCTGCATAACGAAGGTTCGAACAATAGATGGCTCAGTCTCAGGCGCAGGTCCCTCATCCGCCACTCGAGGGCGCGCAACTGGTGATCGGCACCATTGCGGTGTCGCTCGCCGTTTTCATGAACGTGCTCGACACGTCGATCGCGAACGTGTCGATTCCGTCGATCTCCGGCGACCTCGGCGTATCGTCCGATCAGGGCACGTGGGTGATCACGTCCTTCGCGGTCGCCAACGCGATCTCCGTGCCGCTCACGGGCTGGCTCACCGACCGCATCGGTCAGGTGCGGCTGTTCATGGCGTCGATCGTGCTGTTCGTGATCTCGTCGTGGATGTGCGGGCTCTCGCCGAATCTGCCCTTCCTGCTAGCGTCGCGCGTGTTGCAGGGCGCGGTGGCTGGCCCGATGATTCCGCTGTCGCAAACGCTGCTGCTCGCAAGTTACCCGCGTGCGAAGGCGCCCATGGCGCTGTCGATGTGGGCGATGACGACGCTGATTGCACCTGTCGCTGGTCCGATTCTGGGCGGCTGGATTTCGGACAACATCTCATGGCCGTGGATCTTCTACGTGAACATCCCGGTCGGGGTCGTCGCGGCGCTCGCAACGTGGACAATCTTCCGCAATCGCGATTCCGTCATCAAGAAAGCGCCGATCGATATCGTTGGCCTTGTGCTGCTGATCACGTGGGTCGGCTCGCTGCAGGTGATGCTCGACAAGGGCAAGGATCTCGACTGGTTCTCGTCGACGACGATCGTCGTGCTTGGCTTGACGGCCGTGATCGCGCTCGCGTTTTTCATCGTGTGGGAGCTGACGGACAAGCATCCCGTCGTCGACCTGTCGCTGTTCAAGCTGCGCAATTTTACGGGCGGCACGGTCTCGCTCGCGGTCGGCTATGGCTTGTACTTCGGCAATCTGGTGCTGCTGCCGCTGTGGCTGCAAACGGATATCGGCTACACGGCAACGGATGCGGGTCTGGTGCTGGCGCCCGTTGGCGTGTTCGCGATCATCCTGTCGCCGGTGACGGGCAAGATTTTGCCGCGCACTGATCCGCGTTATATCTCGACGGCGTCGTTCCTTATCTTCGCGCTGGTGTTCTGGATGCGCTCGCGTTACACGACGGGCGTCGACACCTACTCGCTGATGCTGCCGACGCTGATTCAGGGCATCGGCATGGCCGGCTTTTTTATTCCGCTCGTGTCGATTACGTTGTCTGGCTTGCCGGGAAATCGTATTCCGGCTGCATCCGGGCTTTCGAATTTTGTGCGGATCATGTGCGGCGGTATCGGCACGTCGATCTTCGAGACGGCGTGGGATCATCGTTCGATCCTGCATCATACTCAGTTGACCGAGCATGCGAATGCTTTCAATCCCGTGTTCGATCAGTCGATCACGCAGATGGGCGGTGTCGGGCTTAATCAGTCGCAGGCGTATGGGCTGTTCAATTCGATGGCGACGCAGCAGGCCGCGCAGCTTGGCGTGAACGATCTGTTCTACGTGTCCGCGGGGATTTTTGTCGCGTTGATCGCGTTGATATGGGTTACGCGGCCTGAGCGGGCCGGGAGTGGAGATGCGGCTGCTGCCGCTTCTGCTGCACATTAGCATGTGCGGGTGCTTTTTTTACTGCTGCCTGGCATCCGCGTTTTCGTATCGGTGCTTCAGGCGTTGCCCCTGTGCTGCTCGGCATCCGCGTTTTCGTATCGGTGCTTCTAGCGTTGGCCCTGTGCGGGGCGGCACCTACTTTTCTTTGCAGCGGCAAAGAAAAGTAGGCAAAAGAAAGCCGCTCACACCGCTAATGCTTGTTGTTGCCTGCGGGCCCCCTTCGGGTCCCGCACTCCACACGGCAACGCGCTATTTCATGTGCGTTGCCAACGCCTTTAACAGGCGCATCACCCTCTCCAATCTCCCGTAGCGCAGCCCGCGGCAGCGATCCGTCCGCGCCGCCCAGGTGGCAAACGGTGTGTAGGCCAACGCGACGCAAGTGCACCACTCCGGACTGAAAATCGGGATCGGTGTCGTAGGAGCGCCAACGTGACCGGTGCGACAACCTACACACCGTTTGCCACCTGGGCGGCGGTGAGCGTTTGGTAGCGCAGTCCGTGACGCGGGAGTGTGAAGTGGTGGATGCAAATCCAGGAGCGCTGGCAACGAGCATTGAGTAGCTCGATGCCGCGTGGAGTGCGGGACCCGTCGGGGGCCCGCAGGCAAGAAATAGCATTGGCGGTGTGAGCCCGCTTTCTTTGCTTACTTTCTTTGCGGCGGCAAAGAAAGTAAGTGCCGCCCCGCACAGGGGCAACGCTAGCGAACCGATAACAAAACGCGGATGCCAGCGCAAAAACTCGCTGCCGAGGCGACTAACTCACGATCAGCCGCTCGGGCGCCAGCACACCTTCAGCCGCCCTTGCCACACCAAGCAGCTTCCCTTCACTACCATAAACCCGCGCACGTGCCGCAGCCTGCAAGGCATCCTGATCAACAGAAAGATCAGCCAACCTCAACCGCTGCCCATGCAAAAACCGCCGCGTCGCCTCCTCATCGAGCTGAACCGAAGGAAACGTGGACAGCAACGCGTCGACGGGTTGCAGCCAGCCATCGCGCTCGCTCGGCTGAGCGTCAGACAATGCATCGAGCGTCACCGAATTCGCCAGCGTCAGCGCCCCGACAGCCGTGCGCCGCAACATCACCAGATGTGCCCCGCATCCGAGCGCTTCGCCGATATCTTCTGCCAGCGTGCGTACATACGTGCCCTTGCTGCACGTGACACGAAACGTCACATCGGGCAACGCGCAAGCAAGCAACTCAAGCGCGTGAATCGTCACCCGCCGCCCTTCGCGCTCGACCGTCTGCCCGGCGCGCGCGTACTCGTAGAGCGGTTTGCCGTCGCGCTTGAGCGCCGAATACATCGGCGGCACCTGAACGATGTCGCCGCGAAACTGCACGAGCGCCTGCTCGACGGCGCGCTCATCGCACGCCACATCGCGCGTGTCAATGGCCTCGCCTTCAGCGTCGCCCGTCGTCGTGCGAACACCGAGCCGCATCGTCGCTTCGTACGTCTTGTCTGCTTCGAGCAGATCCTGCGAAAACTTCGTTGCTTCGCCGAAACAAAGCGGCAATAGACCGGACGCGAGGGGATCGAGCGTGCCCGTGTGCCCCGCCTTCTTCGCCAGATACAAACGCTTCGCGCGAATCAGCGCGTCGTTGCTCGACAGACCGACAGGCTTATCGAGCAGCAACACGCCATCCAGCGCACGGCGCGGCACCTTGGGACGTTGGTTCTGAGTCATGTGTGCGCGTGCCTCGACCTGCTGTCAGTCGTCTTTCGCGCGCGAAGCGTTCGCCTCGTCGATCAGACGCGACATCTCGACCGCGCGCTCGATCGTCTTGTCATAGTGGAAATGCAGCGTCGGCACCGTGTGGATGTGCAGCCGCTTGAACAGCAGATTGTGCAGATGGCCCGCTGCGTGATTGAGAGCGTCCTGCGTCTGATGAGGATCGCCCGTCAGCGTCGTGAAGTAGACCTTCGCGTGCGCATAGTCAGGCGTCAACTCGACGCTCTGAAACGTGACGATACCGATCCGCGGGTCTTTGACCTCGCGAATCAGTTCAGACAGATCGCGTTGAATCTGATCGGCGATCTGCACATTACGATTGGGAGAAGTACGTTTCTTAGGCATGGTGAATCCGTGATCCGTGCTGCCGGATAGCAAAGTGTTCGCGCATTCGGCGGCAGCGAGCCACGGACAAATCCAACGCAAACACGACACAACATTCGATACAAATACAAAGGGGCGGGAATGGGCCTCGCGCCCGCCCCGCCCCTCATCTGCACGACGCCGGAATTACAGCGTACGCGCGACTTCCGTGACTTCGAAGACTTCGAACTGGTCGCCTTCCTGGATGTCGTTGAAGTTCTTCACCGACATACCGCACTCGAAGCCCTGACGCACTTCCTTGACATCGTCCTTGAAGCGCTTGAGCGAATCGAGCTCGCCCGTGTGGATGACGACGTTGTTGCGCAGCACGCGCACCGACGACGAACGCTTGACCACACCGTCCGTGACCATACAACCGGCCACCGAACCCACCTTCGGCACCTTGAAGACCTGACGCACTTCGACCATACCCGTGACGACTTCGCGCTTCTCCGGTGCCAGCATGCCCGACATCGCCGCCTTCACTTCATCCACTGCGTCATAGATGATGTTGTAGTAACGGATGTCGATCCCGTTGGTCTCCGCCAGCTTGCGAGCCTGTGCATCCGCACGCGTGTTGAAGCCGATGATGACGGCCTTCGATGCCGTAGCCAGATTGACGTCCGACTCGCTGATGCCGCCGACCGCGCTGTGCACGATCTGCACGCGCACTTCGTCGTTCGACAGCTTGAGCAGCGACTGCACCAGCGCTTCCTGCGAACCTTGCACGTCGGCCTTGACGATGAGCGGCAGGTACTGCACTTCGCCTTCGCCCATCTGCTCGAGCATGGTTTCGAGCTTCGCAGCCTGCTGCTTCGCCAGCTTCACGTCGCGGAACTTGCCTTGACGGAACAGTGCGACTTCACGTGCCTTGCGGTCGTCCGGCATGACGATGACTTCTTCGCCCGCCGCCGGCACTTCCGACAGACCCTGGATTTCAACCGGGATCGACGGACCTGCCGCCTTTGTGGGCTTGCCCGTTTCGTCGAGCATCGCTCGCACGCGGCCGTAGGCGCTGCCTGCCAGCACGACGTCGCCGCGATTGAGCGTACCCGACTGGACCAGGATCGTTGCAACGGGACCCTTACCCTTGTCGAGCTTCGCTTCGATCACGAGGCCCTTGGCCGGCGCTTCGACAGGTGCCTTCAGTTCCAGCACTTCCGCCTGCAGCAGCACGTTTTCGAGCAGATCGTCGATACCCGCGCCCGTCTTCGCCGACACCGCCACGAACGGCGAATCGCCGCCGTACTCTTCCGGCACGACGCCTTCCGCGACCAGTTCCTGCTTCACGCGGTCCGGGTTCGCTTCCGGCTTGTCGATCTTGTTGATCGCGACGACGAGAGGCACCCCGCCCGCCTTCGCGTGCGAGATCGCTTCCTTCGTCTGCGGCATCACGCCGTCATCCGCAGCGACGACCAGAATCACGATGTCGGTAGCCTTCGCACCGCGTGCACGCATTGCCGTGAACGCTTCGTGACCCGGCGTATCGAGGAACGTGATGACGCCGCGCGGCGTTTCGACGTGATACGCGCCGATGTGCTGCGTAATGCCGCCCGCTTCGCCCGCCGCAACTTTCGCGCGACGGATGTAGTCCAGCAGCGAGGTCTTGCCGTGGTCGACGTGACCCATGACCGTGACGACAGGCGGACGCGGCAGTTGCGGCGCGTCGGAGACTTCACCTTCGACGAGCATCGCTTCCGGATCGTCCAGCTTGGCCGCGACGGCATGGTGGCCCAGTTCTTCGACGACGATCATCGCCGTTTCCTGGTCCAGCATCTGGTTGATCGTGACCATCTGGCCGAGCTTCATCATCACCTTGATGACTTCCGAAGCCTTCACCGACATCTTGTGCGCCAGGTCGGCAACCGTGATGGTTTCCGGCACGTGCACTTCACGGACGATCGGCTCGGTCGGCGCCTGGAAGGTCGTCGATTCCTGATGCTTGCCACGACCCTTCGGACCGCCGCGCCAGCCACGGTCGACGCCGCCGCTGGTGTCGCCGCGCGTCTTGATGCCGCGGCGCTTCGCTGCGTCGTCCTGCCAGCCGCCCTTGCCGCCAGCCTTCTTCTTGTCGCCGCCGGGACCGGCCGGCTGCGCAGCCGCTGCCGGTTGCGCCGCTGCTGCGGGCGCCGGCTTCTTCGCGGCCGGACGTGACGACGTTTCGCCAGCCGGACGCGCCGGCTTGTGCAGCGTGCCCTTCGCTTCGGCGGGCTTCGGCGCCTCGGCCGGCTTCGGCGGCGGCTCCGGCGCCTTGACCTGCGCCTTGCGCGGCGTGTTCATCATTTCGCGGATCGCGCGTGCCTCGGCTTCCGCCTTCGCACGGCGCTTCGCGATTTCTTCCTGTTCGAGACGCGCCTTTTCGGCCTGCTCACGCGCAGCATCTTCGGCCTTCTTCGCCGCTTCACGCTGCGCAGCGCGTTCCGCCGCCGCACGCTCTTCGTCCTGCGATGCACGTTCCTGCTCGGCCTGCTCGCGAGCGGCCGCTGCCGCCTCGGCCACGGCTGCCGCACGCTTCTTCGCCGCTTCCTCTTCGGCGCGGCGACGCTCGGCTTCAGCAGCCTGTTCGCGCGCCTGGCGATCGGCTTCCTCGCGGGCGAGCTGGTCCTGACGCGCCTTCAGCTCCTGAGCCTGCTTTTCGAGCAGCTCGGCTTCATGACGTGCTTCTTCCTCGCGACGCTGCAGTTCGAGATCTTCCGCTGCTTCCTGACCATTGCCCGTTGCTTCCGCGGTCTGCTCGACAGCCTCGTCGCGGCGGACGAACGTACGCTTCTTGCGCACCTCGACCTGAATGGTACGAGCTTTACCCGTCGCGTCGGACTGCTTGATCTCCGACGTATGCCGCTTGGTCAGCGTGATCTTGCGCTTGTCAGCATCGTTCGAGCCATGCGACCTGCGCAAGTGGTCGAGCAGACGCGCCTTGTCCGTCTCGGACAAAGCATCGTCTTCACTCGCTTTCTGGACGCCCGCCGCCTGCAGCTGCTCGAGCAGCACGCCTGCAGGCATTTTCAGTTCCGCGGCAAATTGGGCTACGTTGTTACTCGCCATTCATTCCTCTTAATGCAAGGACCGATTCCTTGCGGTTAGCATCGGGTCATGCAGCCTTACGGCCGCGATCAGGTCAGTGGTTCATGGTCTTGGATCTCATTGAAACCAGTGTTCACGGGCCTTCATAATCAACGCCTTGGCGGCGTCCTCAGTCACGCCGGTCATCTCGACCAGCTCGTCGACAGCCAGTTCCGCCAGGTCGTCGCGCGTCTGGATCTGATGTTCAGCCAGCTTTGCGAGCAGTTCGGCATCCATGCCGTCGAGGCTCTTCAGATCGAGCGCGACGCCTTCCACCTTCTCCTCGTTCGCAATCGCCATCGTCAACAACGCGTCACGAGCGCGGTTACGCAGTTCGTGAACCGTGTCTTCGTCGAATGCTTCGATTTCCAGCATCTCGTTGAGCGGCACATAGGCGATCTCTTCGAGACTCGTGAAACCTTCGTCGATCAGGATGTCGGCGACTTCCTCGTCGACATCGAGACGCGCCATGAACAGGTCACGCAGAACGCTGCGTTCCTGGTTCTGCTTCTGGGCAGACTCGTCCGGCGTCATGATGTTGATCTGCCAGCCGGTCAGCTCACTGGCAAGACGCACGTTCTGACCGCTGCGGCCGATAGCGACGGCCAGTTCGTTTTCGTCGACGACGACGTCCATCGAATGCTTTTCTTCATCGACGACGATCGACTGGACAGCTGCGGGCGCGAGCGCGCCGATCACAAACTGGGCGGGATCTTCCGACCATAGCACGATGTCGACGTTTTCGCCACCAAGCTCATTGCGCACAGCCTGCACGCGCGAACCGCGAATGCCGACGCAGGTGCCGATGGGATCGATGCGCTTGTCGTATGCAACGACGCCGATCTTCGCGCGCACGCCAGGATCGCGCGCCGCCGCCTTGATTTCCAGCAGGCCCTGCTCGATTTCCGGCACTTCCATTTCGAAGAGCTTCATCAGGAACTCGGGCGCCGTACGCGACAGCTCGATCTGCGGACCGCGCGCGGTGCGATCGACCTTGCCGATGTATGCGCGCACACGGTCGCCGACGCGCAGGTTTTCCTTCGGAATCAGCTGGTCGCGGCGCAGCAGCGCTTCGACACGGCCCGATTCGACAATGAAATTGCCCTTGTCGAGACGCTTGACGGTGCCCGTCATGATGCTTTCGCCGCGCTCGAGGAAGTCATTCAGGATCTGCTCGCGTTCCGCGTCGCGCACCTTCTGCAGGATCACCTGCTTGGCGGCCTGCGCGCCGATACGGCCGAACTCGATGGACGGAACAGGTTCTTCCAGGAAGTCGTCAATCTCTGCGTCGGGCTTCTGTTCGCGTGCTTCGAACAGCAGGATTTCCTGATCCGGTTCCTGCAGGCCCGCTTCGTCCGGCACGACTTTCCAGCGACGGAAGGTCTCGTGCTCGCCGCTTTCACGGTCGATATGGACGCGAATGTCCGCGTCTTCGTCGAAGAGTTTCTTGGATGCAGACGCGAGCGCTGCCTCGAGCGCGGCAAAAACCACGTCCTTGTCGACATTTTTTTCGCGTGCCAGCGCATCCACCAGCATCAACACTTCGCGACTCATTGTTTGCGGCTCCTAAAGTCAACTTTCGGAACGAGGCGTGCCTTGTCGATATCCGCGAGCGTGAAATCCAGCATCGCGGCGCCTTCCTTCCCTTCAAATTCCAGACCGATCGTTTCGCCCTCGGGAGCATGCAGGATGCCCCGGTACGATTTCCGTCCGTCCAATGGCTTTTTCAATGTGATGACCGCCTCGCTGCCCGCGAAGCGTTCGAAGTCCGCCAGTTTTTTCAGCGGACGGTCGAGACCTGGCGACGATACTTCGAGCCGCTCGTAATCGATATTTTCGACCGTCAGTACGTGCTGGAGCTGACGGGTAACTTTTTCGCAGTCTTCGATCGCGATGCCGGCGGGCTGGTCGATATAAATGCACAGCATGCCGCGCCCGGTGCGCTCGAGATCGACGAGCTCATACCCGAGGCCCACGACCGTGGTTTCAATCAGTTCCGTCAGTTGCACGTTGCCCTCTAAGATGTTCGCGCCGCAAGCCGATGCGATACACCCGCGGGCTGCGCGCCAAGCCGGCGCACGTTCGTGCTACCCGAGATGCCGATCCACGTAAGAACTGAGCGGCAAAAAAAAATGGGCGAAACGCCCATCATCTTATTGCCGGTGGTCGCACCTGAGCCGCACATAAAACCGCACGCCCAGTGACTTCGTGATTGTAGCCATTTTTCACGACAAACGCAAACCACCAGCCGGTCGCCTGAGCCCATTTGCGGCCGATTTCGCCGCAATCAAGGCTCGAAACGGGCCGTTTCGTGCAATCTGCGAGGGGGTTTTGTCACGCGTGTCGCGAATACACACGGCGACCGGCAGGCAATGCACTCGAACGCGACAGGCGGCCATCGGCGCCGCCCACCGCGTCGTGAAGATCAGCGACCGCGCGAGCGGTTGCGCTGCGCGCCGCCGCTGCGATTGCCGCCAGCGTTCGCGTTGCCGCCTGCGCGATTGCCGCTGTTGGGACGGTTGCCATTCGGCGCGCGATTACCGCCAGCACCACCGCCGCCGCCGCGCTTCGCGTTACCGCCGGCGGCCGCCCGGTTGCCCGCAGGCGCACGGTTGCCGTCGACCTCGCGGCCGCCCCGTCCACCTCCGCGGCCTTCGCCACGATTGCCATTCGTGTTGCCGAAACCGCCGCCGAGGCCCGAGTTCAACGCGCCGAACGCGCTTGCACCCTTGCCGCCGCCGCGTCGACCCTGGCCGCCGCCGCCGCGAGGCTGCTGTTGATCGAAACGGCCGTGCGACATCAGCACGGGTTCGCGATTGATGAAGCCCATCGACGTCTGCATCGGATCAGGCTGACGGCGCTCCGGCTCGCTGCGGCGGCCGCCCTTCTCTTCCGTCGGCGCCTTCAGACCCACCGACGCCATCAGGCTGCGCACCTGATTGTCTTCGAGCTCTTCCCAGCGGCCACGCTTCAGGCCGCGCGGCAATGCGATCGGACCATGACGCGTGCGGATCAGGCGGCTCACCATCAGACCGACTGCCTCGAACATGCGACGTACTTCGCGATTGCGCCCTTCGGCGAGCGCGACGTGATACCAGTGGTTCGTGCCTTCGCCGCCGCCGTCGCGGATGCGCAGGAAATTCGCCGGACCGTCTTCGAGTTCGACGCCGTGCAGCAGCTTCTGCCGGTTGCCTTCCGCCAGCTCACCGACCACGCGCACCGCATATTCACGCTCGACGCTGTAACGCGGATGCATGAACCGGTTCGCAAGATCGCCCGACGTAGTCAGCATCAGCAGGCCCTCCGTGTTGAAGTCAAGCCGGCCGACGGCGAGCCACTTCGCCGTCTTCATCGGCGGCAGCTTGTCGAACACCGAGGGACGGCCCTCCGGATCCGCATGGCTGACGATCTCGCCCGTCGGCTTGTGATACAGCAGCACGCGCGGCGGCTTGCTTGCCAGCTTGCGTTTGATCGGTTTGCCGTTGATGCGCACGAGGTCGGTCGGCAGGATGCGCTGACCGATGTGCGCAGGTTCGCCGTTCACCGACACGCGGCCGGCGACGATCAGCTCTTCCATATCGCGACGCGATCCCATGCCCGCGTCGGCGAGCACCTTGTGCAGTTTGGGTGCATCGTCGTCCGGCGACAGCACGCGCTTGGGCGCGGCGGGACGGCCGCGACGCAGCATCGGCGCGCGCACGCCGCCCGTTGCTGAGTTGTCCGCATCGAACGCGGGCGACGTCACGTAGTCGAACAGGTCATCCTGCCTGTCTTCGGCGGCTGCAACGGGCGCAGCGTCGGCACCCGCGGCGCCGCGGCCTTTGCGCTGTCCGCCTTGCCGCGCACCCTGCTGAGCGCCTTGCTGGCCACCCTGCTTGCCGCCCGCACGGCGGCCGCCCTGGCCTTGCGCCTTGGCGCCCGCGTCCTTGCGCGGCGTGCGCACCTGCGCGACAACTTCGCCGTCGGGCGGCGCGTCCGTCGCGGCGGGGACCTGCGTCGCATCGGCTTCGGCCGTCTTCGCCTTCGAACCCGCGCGGCGGCGCGCGATCAGGCTACGCGGACCACGGCGCAAGCCGCGGCGCGGGCGCTCGTCGCCCTCGGCGTCGGGCGCTTGCCCGGTACGCTCGTTATCGCCCGCCGACGCTTTCGCGCTGCGCGTTTCGTCAGGGCGCGCAGCAGCGACGGCGCGCTCGGATTCGGACGAATCGGTGTCGTGGATGTCTGTCAAAACAACCTCAAAATGTCAGGTCGCGCGCCCGTTGCGGGCGCGTCAAAAAGTACGGTTACGTCAGGCGCTGCGCGACTCGGCTTCGTCGTCGGTGAGTTCGCCTGCGTCCTGAGCGGTGTCGCGGCGATCATGACGATCGCCGTGCGCCGCTTGACTCTGGTCTGTTTCGGCCGGGTTGGCGTGTGCCGCGTGCCCGGTCTCGTTATGCGATCCGCGCGTGTCTTCGAGTTCGTCTTCAGACTGCGCGCTGGAACCGGCTTCTTGAGCCAACTCCGTTTCATGCGTCGCCTCATCGGCGATGCGGTGTTCGGTGTGCGCCAACGTATCCGCGCGAGCGACGGCCGTTTCGGCAACGTCGGGCGCGCAAGCTTGCGGCGCAGCGGACGTCTCGGCTTCCGTCGCGAGCTGATCGCCTGCGCGCAGCTGTGATTCCGGTTGATCAGCGGTCGGGACGTCGAGCCGAGGCTCGCTGTCCGATCCAGCATGAGCCATGCCATCGACCGCGCTCTCACCCACTTCCGCAACGAGGCCTTCGACTTCCATCGGCTCGCTCTCGGAGAATTCGATTGCGTGCTGTGCAAGCAGATCCATGTTCGACTGCGCCGACGGATCGTCGAGCGGCGGCAGATCTTCGAGCGACTTCAGCCCGAGGTCGTCGAGGAACGAGCGCGTGGTCGCGTACAGCGCCGGGCGGCCCGGCACGTCGCGATGACCGATCACCTCGATCCAGCTGCGGTCTTCGAGCTGTTTCACGACCTGCGTATTCACGGTCACCCCGCGAATTTCTTCGATGTCGCCACGCGTGACGGGTTGCCGGTACGCGATGATTGCGAGCGTCTCGAGCACCGCGCGCGAATACTTCGGCGGCTTCTCGGGATGCAGACGATCGAGATACGTGCGCATCGCGGGCTTGCTCTGAAAACGCCAGCCGGACGCCAGTCCGACCAGTTCGACACCGCGTCCGGACCAATCCTGCTTCAGGTCTTCAAGCAACGTGCGGACGGTATCCGCCGATACGCCGTCGGCAAAGAGCTTACGCAAATCACCGAGCTTCAACGGCTCCTGCGCGCAGATCAAGGCAGTCTCGAGGACGATCTTCGCCTCTTGGGTATTCATGCAGCTAGGTCAGACCCTGTGGTCAAAGAACCGGATCAAACAGACGATGTGGAACTGAAGACGCGCTCGCCCGATTCTGATCGGTCATATTGATGGGAGCACGCACCGGGGGGAGGCGAAAAAGGCATCGAGCCAAACCCAGCCGGACGACGGAGCAGCGAAATTCCGCGAGGGAACCGCGTGACTGGCTGCCATATTACGCAAAAACAATCGGTGCGTAAAGACGAAAACCAGACTGCACCTTAATCGACATTTCCGGCGATGCATAACGGGTCGGCCCGCCGCGCGTTTCGCGCTAGCCGCGCGCGGCGTCTTGCCGTTCGAGCCAGGCTTTCAGCCGCTGGACGCCGGCGTCCAGCCTCGCCGGATCGCACGCATAGCACCAGCGCACGAAGCCCTCGCCTTCTGGACCGAACGCGCTGCCGGGCGCGAGCCCGAGCCCTGCGTCGCGCACCAGCGCCTTGCACAGTTCGAGACTGCGCGACGCGCCCGGCAGCGAGAAGAACACATACATCGCGCCCGGCGGCGCCTTCACGTCGACACCGGGCACGGCCGACAACGCCCGCACCAGATGATCGCGCGACGCCCGCAGATCGCCGACCAGCTCACGCGTGAACGCCGCGCCCTGCTCGATCGCCGCGATCCCGGCCTGCTGGACGAATGCCGGCGAGCACGACGTGTTGTATTCGACGAGCTTGCCGAGATCGTCCATCAGCGCAGCGGGCGCGACGATCCAGCCGAGCCGCCAGCCCGTCATCAGCCACGCCTTCGAGAACGAGTTGACGCAGATCACGCGCTCGTCGCGCGCGGCGAGGTCGAGGAACGACGGCGCGCTCTCGCCCGCCTCGCCCGCGTAATAGAGGCGTTCGTAGACTTCGTCGGCGACGATCCAGATGCCGTGCCGGCGGCAATGCTCGAGCACCACGCGCTGCTCGTCGCGCGTCATCACCCACCCCGTCGGGTTGTTCGGCGAGTTGAGCATCAGCAGCTTCGTGTCCGGCGTCAGCGCGGCGAGCAACCGCTCCATGTCCAGCTGCCAGCCGCTCTTACCGTACACGAGCGACACGGTATCGACATCCGCGCCGAGAATCTTCGGGATCTCGACGAGATTCGGCCACAGCGGCGTCACGGCGACCACGCGATCACCCGCGCCGACAACGAGCTGCGCGACCAGCATCAGCGCATTGACGCCCGCGCTCGTCACGGCGACGTGGTCAGCGGAAGTCGGGCCGTGCAGTGCGCTCACGTAGCGCGCCAGCGTCTCCCGCAACGGCGCGATGCCGAGGTTATGCGTGTAGAACGTCGCGCCCGATGCCAGCGCCGCGCTCGCGGCGTCGCGGATGAACGCGGGCGTCACGCGATCGGATTCGCCGAACCAGAACGGCAGCACGTCCGGCACGCCGAAGCCCGCGTTGGCCACTTCGCGGATCTGCGAGGGCCGCAGCGCACGCACGGCGTCGCGGGCGTCCGGCTTCTTCATTTGGGTTGTGGCGTCAGGCATTGAAGACTGGGGCAAGTCCGTTTCGCGCATCGAAGGTCCGGGCGGTCTGTCGAAAGATGCGAGTGTAACTTGCCGCCATCGCGGGGCAACGCGAACCCCGCAAACGCACGGGCGCGTCCACGGTGTCAGCGCAGGTCCTCGGTGCGGCCCGGCACCTGATGAATCAGGTTCCAGACGGCATCGGCGGCCGGGGACAGCGAGCGGTCGCGCCGCCGCACCAGTTCGACCGTCCGCTCGGCGCGCGGCACGAGTGGCCGTGCAACCAGCGACGACCCCGCCGGCAGCGGCAAGGCGAGCCACGGCAGCACGCTCACGCCGACGCCTGCCTGCACCAGTCCGAACACCGTCGACGGATGGCCGAGTTCCTGCACCACCCGCGCGCTCACGCCGTGCTCGTCGAGTGCGGCGTCGATGATCGGCCGGCTGCCCGACGCCTGATCGAGCATCACGAGGCGCTCGCCATCCAGTTCGCGCCACGCGATCTCTGCGCGCGACGCGAGGGGGTGATCGTCGCGCGATACGAGGCAGAACGAGTCGGTCATCAGCGGCTCGGTAAACAGATCGTCGGCGGACAGCGGACCGATCACGACGCCGAAGTCCACCTCGCCCGACTTGACCTTGCGCACGACGTCGCCCTGCACGTCGTCGCGCAGCCCAAGTGTGATGTACGGAAACTGCCGGCCGCAGACCGCGACGATATTCGGCATCAACCGGCACGCAATCGTCGGGCTCGCCGCCACCATCACGCGGCCGCGCCGCTGCTCGCCGATTTCGCGGATCTCGCGCAGCGCGTCGTCGAGATCGCCGAGCAGACGCGACACACTCGCGACCAGATTGCCGCCGACGTCCGTCAGCTGCACTTCGCGCGTGGTCCGGTCGATCAGCTTCAGGCCGATCTCCGCTTCCAGCTCGCGCACGCAACGGCTGACGGCCGACTGCGTCAGGCCGATTTCGCTGCCCGCGCGACTGAAGCTCTGCAGTCGCGCCACTTCGATGAACACGCGCAGTTGGCGCAGCGTCACATTCATCTTTTCCCCTCATGAATAATATCGTTTGATGCAGATTTTATGTCGCGCAACGCCTTTATGCATCGTTTCGATGAGTTCGCTGCGACGCAGCAAAAAGGCGCAAACGCACGCGGGGCGGGCCTGATTGCACAAGATTGGTGATTGTCCCGATTTGCGTGATGCGTTTTTTGGATTCTCATACGGGCCAGGCTAACGCCCGTAACGGCTTGATGCGACGGGGCTTCGAGGCGGTTACGTAAAGGATGGCACGCTTCGTGCATTTCCCTTGGCACAAGAGTCGGCGCCGATTCGGACTGGTGGAAAAACGGTTCGACGAAGCACAGGCCGGCTCTCCGCCGGCGCCCGATACGGAATCGGGCGCATGAAGAGTGCGCAGCGCGGGGCAGCGCACCGGAGTTAGCTTCGCTGAGGTGAAACATGATGGTGTTCGACGATTTGAGAGACAACGAGTGGGCGCTGGTGGAAGCGTTGTTCTGTGCAGAGCCGGCACGGAGCGAACGCCGTGGTCGACCACGCGTCGAAGCTCGCGCGGTAGTCAACGCCGTGTTGTGGGTTCTGTCGACGGGCGAGGGCTGGTCGAAGCTTCCGGGCCGTTATCCGTCGCCGCCGACTTGCCGTCGACGTTTCGACGAATGGCAGGCCGACGGCACGCTCGCGGAGATAGTCAAGCGGCTGGGCACGAGCGGCCGTGAGATTTCGCTGCGCGGGCGCATCGGTGCAACGGCAGCCAAGCCGCCGGCACCGCCGAGCCGCGACCGTCTGCGTGGCGCGTTCTGGACCAATCCGGAATCGTGGCGCGCGCCCGTCAAGATGGCCTGATCATGCAATCTACGCTACCGGGCGCCTCAGGGCGCCCGGCGCGTTTCTGAGGCTGGTGACGCCCGGCCGATCCCATTGGTGTGAATTTGCGTCGTCTTGCCGGGAACGACGGCATCCGTCGCGCACGGCAACCTCAGTCGTCCGCCGATTCTTCCGCTCGTTACTTCCGTCGCCGCACCCGCTGCTGGCTGGTGCCGCGCCCTGCTGCGCCCTCTTCCTGCCGTCTGCATCCACTCACGCGGTCCGCATACCTTCCGTGACGTGACGAAACATCCATTTACTTTTATTTACAGCATGCTTTCGCGTTGCGGCATACCGTACAAGTATGCAAACAAGCCCGTCCCGGCCTGCTTGTCGGGAACCGATCATGAGGCCAATGTCACTGCATGTCTGCGGCTTGGTCGTTTCGTTGCTCGCCGCAACTGCAACCGCGCAACAGCGCCCGCAAGGCTGGAACTGGAGGCCGGAGCAGCCGGCCACGCTGCAGGCGTGGCAGCAAGCTGAAACGCGCAACCAGAACTTCACGCCGCCCACGCCACGCGGCGATCTGCGCGGCGATATCGCGAGCAATGTCCGCGCGCGCCCCGACGGGCAGCGCGACGACGGCTCCCAGCGACGCGGCGCCGACGCGCATTGATCGCGAGAAGTTCCCACCCGGAAAGCCGCCGCATCGTGGCGTCGACGAAGATGCGCGATGTCGGGACGACGAAGATGCGCGATGTCGGGAACCAGCAGACGTGTCGGCAGTCTCACCATTGCCATTAAGCACAGCGTGGCAGAAGTAATTCCGGTATGCCCGTATCCTCGCGATACGGGCTTTTTTTCGTCCGGACTACGGAACACCCGGCCCGCTGTCCCTGGCCAGGGGACGGCATAAAGAAAATGTAAAACCCGGGAATTGGCGGCGAAACGCCCTCGACGCGCCTGGGGCGACGCGTTGTCGCGCGCAACACTGTCCTCGCGTGCGCGCGTCCTGCAAGTGCCGGCGCCTAGAGGGCGGCGGCCCGCTCCCCGGCGGTTGCGCCGGAGAAAACGTAATGGTTCATGCGGCGCGCGTCCCAGTCGAGGGCACGCTCGTCGCGCGAGAGCCGCGCAAATTCGGCGCGGCCGCGTTCGGTCAGCACCGCGATGTCCACAGGAGCATGGAAACCGGGCGCGGGAGCAACCGTCCGTTGCCGAACGGTGTCCATCATGCCAAGCGAACGCAGAAATTCGAAAACGCCTGGGCGCTTCGCCCATGGCACCTGACGGTATTGCGCCCGTCGTAGCGCCTCAAGTACTGCTTCGTTGGAGTAAGCGGTCATCTCACTTCTTTCTTAAAGTGCAGCCATGACTTATTTGTTCGCGACACAATGGCGCGTCTGCTGACGCGCGCATGGCGGACGGCACGCAAAACTCTCGCGTTGATCCGCCAAGGCTGGCATTGGCCGCCGTTTATTTCGGTCCCCGTGTGAACGCCGTGCTAGCGTTCTGCTTCCTGCTGGCGGCGATGCGCCTTCAATGGCGCGATGACCCGCTCGCGGAAATGTCCGAATACCATACGTTACCCCAATAAAATTGATTCTCTTAACTTTATTGCTGCTTTTTTTTGCAGCTTTTATGCTGCTGCGCAACGCCCGCACGCTGATCGGCACACTGACGATCGTGGTTTTCTGGGCAGTCGGCGCGGGCTGGCTCGCCCAACCTTTGCTCGATCTCGCCCAGCGCGGCGCGCCGCCCGGCGGACACACGGTTGCTCCCGCAACGTACGCGCCCCGCACGGCCATCGTGATCCTCGGCACGGGCACGGTTCATCGCGACGGCAAGCTCGTCCCGCCGCGCGACGCAATCGCCCGCATCGCGACGAGCGCCGATCTCTACGCACGCTGCAAACGGGTCAGCCCCGTGTGTCATGTGATCGTCAGCGGCGGTAACCCGCAGGAGCACGAGGCGACGGAAGCCGACACCTACCTGCCCTATCTTCTGCGCGAAGAGGTGCCGCGCGCCGACATCATCCTCGAGAACCGCAGCCTGACGACCTACGAAAACGCCCGCAACGTCGCTGCCATTCTGCCGGATGGATATTACGGTTCGTTGATGCTCGTCACATCCGCCTATCAGATGCCGCGGGCGCTGCTCAACTTTCACCGCTTCGGAATGAGTCCGCTGCCCGTCGTGTCGAACACGCGGCGCGCGAGACGCGGCGTGCTGCCGCGCCGGGAAAACTTCTTCGATGCGGAAATCGCGCTGCACGAACTGGTCGGCATCGCGCAGTTTCATGTCTATCGGCAGATCGGCTGGTTCTGATAGCACGACGCACTTCGCAAGTTGCTTAGCTCTCCGACGTATCTGCCGCGACCGCCTCGAATGAAGGGAACGACAACCGCGCGTCGCGCGCGAGCGGGAAAATATGACTTGTCGCGACATGCACGGCAAAGCGCAGCGCAACAGGTCCGATGCGCTTTGGCTTCTGCGGCGCTGCCTGACGAAAGCGAAGCCTGGATGTAACCATACGTAACTATCTGTGAATTCTGTTACAGAACGCGCTCTGGACTAAACATTGCTGGCTAGAATGCACTGTCGTTCCATTGGACAGGCCATACTCGGGTCCATAACCACTCTCTACGGAGGCAACGATGAAGAAAGTGTCCCTGGCAATCCTGGTTTCCCTCTCGGCACTGACAGGCGCGGCTTACGCGCAGCAGGATCAAGGCATCAGGATGAGCACCGATCCGGCGAAAGCGGCTGACATCGAGCAGCGCGCTCAAGACCTGCAGTCCAAACAGCAATCTATGGAAAGTGCTCCGCCCGCGCCGATGAAGCAGCATCAAAAGGGCATGCATCACAAGAAGCCCGCTGCGCCGGCGCAGTAAGCAGGTTGCACGAGCGACGCACGTCGGGTCGCGCGTAGCGAAAAGCCGAAGCCGTTCAACACGGCCTCGGCTTTTTTGTTTGCGCCAGCGGAAAGCAGGCACAGGGGACGGGCGAACGGCATCTCGCAGGATGCCCGTCGACGTTATGCTAAAGTCGCGCACCGACGAATCCACCCCAACCCGTGCGCCTTTGGTGCGGAGGACAGAATGAGCAACATCCAGCTGGACATCGAATGGACTGAAGCAGCGTCCCGCAAGATCGAAAAACTCATGCCGCGCGGCAATCAGGATGCGTTCCTTGCGCTGCCGCCCGTCGAGTGCCTGCCGATGGAAGGCGACGTGCTGTTTCTCGGACCGACCGGCAAGCAGCAGCCGTTCATCGTCGCCGAGCGCCAGTATCACCACGACGGCGAGGCCGACTGGACCATCATCCTGATCCTCGACGTGCCGCAAGCGACGCACTGACTGCCGTCCACGTTTTGCCCAGGGCCCGGCCAGCCTCGCTGCCGGGCCTTGCTGTTTCCGGGTCCGCGATCGCGGATCCCGCGCCAGGTCAAGCGATCTTCGACACGATCCGCAGTTCGGCCGACTCGATCCAGTCGGCGGAGGCCTTTCTGTAGGCCTCGATATGCGCGGACTTCGCGTGTGCCGCCAACGCCTCCTCGCTTTCCCAACGCTCGAAGAACACGAACCGGCGCGGCTCGCGCAAGTCGCGATGCAAGTCGTACTGCAGCGCACCGCGCTCCTTGCGCGTCGGCCCGACAATCCCTTCGAGCGCCGCGCGCAGTTGTTCTTCATGTCCCGGCTTTGCTACCGAGATCGCCACCACCGCGATTTCCGACATGCCCCACTCCTGTTTTTCGAAAACCAGCAGCATAGCGCCGCTGCCATAAACGCGCCGCCAGTCTTCGCCAACATCCAGTCATAACTGCGCAGACTCTTGGCCCGGTCTGTGATTACCCGAACATTCGAATAGCATACGAACTGCTAGACTGACTTCGATGAACTGAGCTGTACACCGAACTGCACCACCGAGCGGAGTCGCGCGTGAACGGCATTGATCCGATCGCCTTCGTGCCCGACCTCCATTGCGCCGATGTTGGGCATGCCTGCCGCCGGCATGTCGCTGCATCCGGGCGCGCGCCGCACGCTGCATAGGACAATCTGCCGTCATGCCTAACGTCGACGATACGACGCTCACCGGCCTTCTGCAGCACATGGTGCAGGACGAGGCCGGATGGGCAGCGCCGTGGCGAACCATTACGTTGCGCAGCGTTTTCCAGCCGGTCGTCGCCGTGACGCACCAGCGCGTGGTGGGCTATGAAGCGCTGCTGCGCGCCTTCGATCCCGTCGGCCATCCCATCTCACCCGCCGTGCTGTTTTCCGGCACCCGCTCGGCGGCCGACGCGCGCGCGCTCGACCGGCTCGCGCGCTGTCTGCATGTGGCGAACTTCATGGCGCAAGGCATCGACACGGGATGGCTGTTCCTGAACACGCGTCCGCAGGTGTTCGAGACGGGCTGGCCGCAGCGCCCGTTTATCGACGAACTGTCGGAGCATTTCGGACTGCCGCAGGAACGCATCGTGATCGAAGTGTTGGAACAACCGGCCGACGACGAATCGGCCGTCGCCAGCATGCTCGCCGCATCGCAGCCGCGCGAATTCCTGATCGCCATCGACGATTTCGGCACCGGCTTTTCGAACTTCGACCGCGTGTGGCGCTTCAGGCCGGACATCGTGAAACTCGACCGCTCGCTGGTGGCGCGCGCAGGCCGCCAGGACAACGACAATTCGCTGATCGGCCATCTGATCAACATGCTGCATCAGTCAGGCACGCTCGTGCTGGCGGAAGGCGTCGAAACAGAAGACGAACTGATGACGCTGATGCAGGCCGACGTCGATTTCGTCCAGGGCTACTGGTTCGGCCAGCCGAAGGGCTCGATGCAGGCGGCGAGCGCACGTGTGCCCGAACTGATCGAGCAGATGTGGCAACGCTTCGACAGCTACGAGCGCACGCATTCGCGTTATCAGCGGCCGGGCTTCGAGGGTTTCACGGAAGCCGTGCTGGCGGGCGCGTCGCTCTACATGCAGACAGGCGATCTCGAAGAGGCCGCCAAACCCGTCTTTCTCGTGCCAGACGCACGCCGCGTGTTCGTGCTGAACGATCGTGGCGAACAGCTGGAGCCGTCGATCACCGCGCGCGGCACGCCGCCTCCGCCTGCGCGCCTAGCGCCGCTCTTTCCCGATACGCGCAACAACTGGTCGCGGCGCGCGTATTTCAAGCACGCACTGGCCGCGCCGGGCCGCGTCGCGATGATGGGACCGCACTGTTCGCTGATGGACGGCCAGGATTGCTACACGGCCGCCGTAACCGTCGAGCGAAATGGGCAGACGTATGTGTTTTGCGTAGATTTCCTGCCTGAAGTGCGCAACCCCAGTCCCGTTTGACGCGCGACGCTAGTCGTGGGCGACGCGCTGCCGTCCCGACTTCACATCGCTGCGCTTCGCCTTGCTTTCGAGCCGCCGTTCTTTCGACGCGCGCGTCGGCCGCGTCGCAACGCGTGCCTTGCGCGTCACGCTGACGCTGTCGATCAGCGCATCGAGCCGCGCCAGCGCCGCCGCGCGGTTCATGTCCTGAGTGCGGTATTCCTGCGCCTTGATGATGACGACGCCGTCGCGCGTGATCCGATGATCACTCATTGCGAGCAGGCGCATCTTGAGCACGTCGGGCAGCGACGACGCGCGGACATCGAAGCGCAGATGAATCGCGCTCGACACCTTGTTGACGTTCTGCCCGCCCGCGCCTTGCGCGCGCACGGCCGTCAACTCGATTTCGTTCGGCGGGATCGGATAGCGTGAAGTCATGTCGATGAATCGTGCGAGGAACGGCAAGTGTAACCGGCTATGCCGTACTGGATGAAAAGCGGCGCGTTTGCCGTTCGCCGCCGATCTCGCCGATACTGACGCTTTCAGCCCGAGGGCAACCATCGTGATGAAGATGCGCGCCGCACAGGTGCTCGAACTCGTCGTCAATCTCGCGTTGCCCTGGGCCGCCTACCGCCTCGCCCTGCCGTACTGGGGCGAAACGGGCGGACTGATCGCGTCCGCCGTGCCGCCCGTCGTCTGGAGCATCGTCGAGCTGGTGCGCTTCAGGCGCGCCGACGCGCTCAGCCTGACGGTGCTGCTCGGCATCGTGCTGTCGATCGGCGCGATGGCGCTCGGCGGCGATTCGCGCATGCTGCTGTTCCGCGAATCGCTGGTGTCGGGCGCGATCGGCATGGCGTTCCTGCTGTCGCTGCTGCGGCGGCGCCCTGCCGTCTTTTACCTCACACGCGCGTTCGTCGCCCGCGAGATGACGAACGGCGCCGCGCATATCGACATGCTGTGGCGCGAGCGGCCTGCATTCGCTCGCGGCCTGCGCGTACTGACGGCCACCTGGGGCATCGGCCTCGCGAGCGAAACCGCGCTGCGCGGCTGGATGGCCTGGCACTGGCCGATCGAACGCGTACTGGTCGTATCGCCGTTCGTCGGCTACGGCATTTTCGGCGGGCTGATGATCTGGACGCTCTGGTACCGGCGCACGCTGCGCGATCTCGCGCAACAGCAGTCCGATTCCGAAGCGGAGCCGCCGCGCGGCACGGCGGCCAACTGACTGCCAACGGCCGCCTGCTAACGCAGGCCCGCTTCCATCGCTTCCATCGCTTCCATCGCCTCCCCGATCCGCGCAGCCAGTCCCGAATCGCGCTGCGTCGGCGTCGCGATAGCGCGCATCAGCACGGCCCGCGCGCCGACCACTTCGACCCGCTCGCGCGCCCGCGTCACCGCCGTATAGACCAGTTCGCGCGACAGTACGCGGCTGAACGAGGACGGCAGCATCAGCACGGCATGATCGAACTCCGAGCCTTGCGACTTGTGGACGGTGAGCGCGAACGCCGTGTCGTGCGGCGGCAGCGCAGCGGGCGACACCGCGCGCAAGCCGCCGTCCGCGCCGCGGAACCAGACGCGCAGTGCGCCGTCCGCACCCGGCAGCGCGATGCCGATATCGCCATTGAACAGACCCAGCGCATAGTCGTTACGCGTGACCATGATCGGACGGCCCGCGAACCATTGCGCGCCGATCGCTAGCGGCACGCGTGCAGCACGGCGCACCTGCGCGGCCATCGCCGTATTCATCTGATCGACGCCGCGCGCGCCGAGACGCGTCGCACACAAAATACGGAAGCGATTGAGCGCGTCGAACAGCACGGGTGCATGCGATGCCGCGTTTGCCGCACTGTCGGCGAGCGCGGCGGCAAGCGCGTCCGCATACGGAGCGAAGCCCCTGGCGAGCCGGTGAATCGTGCGCTCGGAAGGTGCGGCGTCTACGTCTTCATGAAAGGCGGCTGCGCAAGGTTGTGCGGGATCGATGTTCAGCACATCGAGCGCTTCCTGCGCCGCGCCACGCCGGATCGCCAGCGACAGACGGCCGATCGCCGATTCCAGACCGAAGCGGTAATTGCGCTCCAGCCACACGACGCAATCGGCGAGCGGCGCGGACTGTGTCGGGTCCGATGACGGCGGCGCGTCGGCTGGCATGCCGAACAGATCGTCGAAGAACGGCTCGGGTTCGTCTGAAGACTTGTCGTGCGTAGCGGCGGGCAACGCCTCGCGCAACCGGCGTTCGTCGATATCCAGTGCAGCCGCAATCGAACCGATACCGCGCGCCGTAAACGACGGCCGGGCACTCAGTTCGCCGAACACCGCGCCTGCTTCGACGGCAGCGAGCTGATCCTTGTCGCCGAGCATCACGAGATGCGTGTCGCGTGCGAGCGCATCGAACAGATGCGTCGCCATGGCGACGTCGATCATCGATGCCTCGTCGATCACGATCACGTCGTACGGCAACGGGTTGTCGCGATGATGCCGGAAGCGCCCGTTCGGCCCCGTGCCCAGCAAGCGATGCAACGTGAACGACGTTTGCGGCAGGCGTGCCGCAAGCTCGGGTGGCAACGAGCCGGCCCGCGCGAGCAGCGCCTCCTGCATCCGTTGTGCGGCCTTGCCCGTCGGCGCGGCGAGCGCAATGCGCAAATCGGCGCGCGCGTCCAGCAGACACGCGAGCACGCCGACGACCGTCGTCGTCTTGCCTGTGCCCGGCCCGCCGCTGACGATCGTGAGCCGCCCCGACAGCGCCATCACGGCCGCGACGCGCTGCCAGTCGATCTGCTCGTCCTTCGGCGATCCGAAATAACGCAGCAACCGTTCGCGCAAACCATGCGGCGACATGTCCACCGGCACGGCTTCCTGTTGCACGCCGCGCGCGTGATCGACGAGCGATTGCGCGAGCCGGCGCTCGTAATCGTAGTAGCGCGCCAGATAGAGCCGCCCTTGCCCGTCGACGACGAGCGGACGCAGCGCGTGCGCCGGCTGCATGCCGTCGCTCGCCACACCGCTCGCGAGCAAGGCACGTCGTGCCTGCACGACATCGGCCTCGTAACGTTGCGCGAGTTCGTCGAGCGGCACACATACATGCCCTTCGGATGTCGCACGGCTTGCAGCGAACGCAGCGCGTGCGGCCCAGCGCACGGCTTCTTCGGACGCGCCGCCGCGCCGGGCAAGTTCGCTCGCCCGCCGCGCGAAACCTTCGGCAAGCGCGGTGCTGAAATCCGCGGGCGCGGGAACATTGACTTCGACGTCGGGCAACGGCTGGTCGAAGGTACTCATTGCGTGTCTCCGTCCATCAATGCGTCGAGCGCGACAATGAGCGCAAAATCGGGGCGTCCCGCGAGCACGCCCGCGGCGTGGCTGTCGTCGCGCCAGTCAGGGCGCACGCCGCGCACGAACAGATACAGATAGCCGCCGATGTGCTTCTCATACGCGTAATCGGGAAGCCGCAAGCGCAGATAACGATGCAGCGCGACGGTATAGAGCAGCGCCTGCAGGTGATACGCGTGGCCTGCCATTGCGTCTTCGAGCGGCACGGCGCCGTAGTCGTCGCGCGTATCTCCGAGATGATTCGATTTCCAGTCGATCACCCAGAAACGTCCCTGATGCTCGACGATCATGTCGATGAAACCTTTGACGAAGCCGCGCAGCGCGTTGGGCTCCAGCGCAACATCGGGATAGCCGTACCCGGCGAGCAGCGCGCGCAACGCGGGAAAGTCCAGCGATGCCGCCGAAAACAGAAACTCCAGTTCATTGAGCCTGCGCTTCGGATCGAGCGCGGCGAGCGTCATGCCGGGCACGAGTTCCGTACTCACGACATCGGCGAGCAGACGCTGCATCATCGCGGGCAGACGTTGCGCGAGTTCGGGCTCGGCAGGCGCTGGCCGATCGCGCAGCGCCTGATGGATCGCTTCGTTCCACGTGCTGCGATCGGAGAAATCCGCGAGTTCGAACATGCGGTGCAGACATTCGCCTGCGGCCGGGCCGCGCGGAAACGCGAGGATATCGTCGGCTGCGAGGTCGACGGGTGCGACGGGTGCGACGGCCATGTCGAACGCGGGCGCGTTCGGACCCGACGACAATTCAGCCAGTTCGTCGTGATCGGGACGCACTTCTTCATTGGCCACCTGTGCCGCCGACGATTCTTCGGCTCGCGAACCCGCCGCAATCAGCGAACTGAAGCTGGCCATACGCCATGCGTCACGCAGCGTGCGCCGGTTCGTACGGGCGCGCAGGCGGGCGCCGCTGTCGACCGGGCTCTCCAGCGGCTCACGCCGCACGACGGACGGCAGATCGGCGATGGCCACGGGTCCGCCCGACAGCGCCCGCCAGTGCTGATAGATCGCGGCTTCATCGAGCGGCCTGGCGAGCCACTCGTCGAAGTCGCGCCCGCTGCCCGCAACCAGCCAGTTCAGCACGCTGCGCGCCGACTCCTTCGTCGATCGCGCCGACAGATACGTACCCGCCACGACGTAACAGCGATACACCGCGCGCGTCAGCGCAACATAGATCAGCCGCGCGCGTTCGGCCGCCTGTTCGCGCGTGGCCTGGCGACTCGCCAGGTCCGCCTGCTCTTCGTCGCAGCCGTAGTGCAGCACGGCCGCGCCGTCGTCGTGATATTCGCGCGCATCGGGCAACCCCGATGACGGCGGCTCGCGCATATTGCCGTCGTTGAGAAACGGACAGAACACGACGGCATACTCGAGCCCCTTCGACTTGTGCACCGTGACGATCTGCACGAGATTGCGGTCCGATTCGAGCCGCAGCTGCGCCTCTTCGCCGCCACCCGCGCCTTCGCGCTGCGCCGCGAGCCAGCGCAACGTCGGCGCGATGCCCGGCTGTGTTGCGGCGCGTGCCTGCACGAGTTCCGCGAGATGGTTCACGTTGGTGAGCCGCCGTTCGCCCTCGGCGCCCGCGACGATCCGCTGCGCGACACGCAACTCGCGCATCAGCGTGCGCCACATGACGGCAAAACCGCGCTCGTGCCACAGCATCCGGTAACGGGAAAAGCGCTCGACCCAGCTCATCGCATCGAGGGACGGCGCGGCATCACCCGCTGTGGAGATCGCTTCATCGATGTGTTCGAGCCGCCAAAGCGATGCCGCGTCGAGAGCGAACCAGTCGGTCGCAAGCGCGGCGCGCAGACGACGCAAGTCGCCGGGTGTATCGACGGCGGCCAGCACACGCTCGATCTGCTCGGCATCGAGCGATTCGAACACAGACGCCTGCGCCAGCTCGACACTGCCCACGCCCCACGCGGACAACACGCGCTTGATCAGACTGCCCTGCTTGTGCGTCTGCACGAGCACGGCGATGTTGCCGGGTGCGAGCGGCTTGTCGCCGATCGTCACGCTGCCTTCGCGCGCGCCACGCAACAGACGCACGATCTCCGCTGCGCACGCCTCGCTGGCCGCACGCTGTGCGTCGCGCTTGGTCAGCACCGCTTCGCCTTGCGGCAACATCCACGCGCGGAAATCGCCCGCGCCCGCGCCGTCTGTGTCGATGAGGGGCGGCCGTTGCCGCTCGCCTGCCCGCACGGGCTGATAGTCGAGCCCGTCGAGCACGAACGCCTGAGGATTCGCTTCGAAAAAGCGGTTGCACGCCTCGACGACGGGCGCCGTCGAGCGCTGGTTGACAGCGAGCGTATAGCGCGCCGACGCCTGCGCGCGCGCCGCGAGATAAGTATGCAGATCCGCCGCGCGAAAACTGTAGATCGCCTGTTTCGGATCGCCGACGAGAAAGAGCGGCCCCTTCGGCGCGAAGATACGGTTGAAGATCGCGAACTGCAGCGGGTCGGTGTCCTGGAACTCGTCGATCAACGCGGCGGGATAGCGCGTACGCAACGCGTCCGCGAGCCACACGTGGGTGGCGAGCGCGCGATGCAGGTTCGACAGGAGATCGTCGAACGACACGACGCGGCGCGTGCGCTTTCTTGCCGTCAGCTCATGCGGCGCATGGTCGAGCCACGTCTGCACGAGACCGAGCCAGCGCGCGCGCTGCGCAGCCTCGGCGGCAAGCGAGGCTGCGGCAAGCTCATCCGCGACGACGAAGAACGGATGCACGGGCGGTTCGAAATTCTTCTTCGTGCCCTTCGTCAACGCGGCTGCCGTCAGCTTCAACGCGGCTTTCGGCGGCGGCGCGTGGCAGTCTTCCTGCGCGAAATAATCGCGCCAGGCGTCGATCGCGGCGCTGATGAATTCGGGCTTGTGCGACGTCTTGCTCAACCCGTCCTGCGCCGCTTCGAGCAGGCGCACGATGTTGTCGCGCTCGGCGTGCCACATCTCGCCTGCCGCGTCGAAGCGCGCCTGCATGTCGTTCGGCGCGGCGCCTGCGAGTTCGCCGACCTCGCCCCAGCGCAGCTGCGCGAGCGGCTTCTTCAGACGCCGCGCCAGCTGCTCGTCGAGCGATGCGGGACTGGCTCGCTTCTCGACCAGCCACGCCGCGAACGACGGGTGCTGCGCAGCGACGGGTTCAACCTGCTCGCGCCAGAAATCGGCGGCCAGTTCGAAGCGCAATGCGGCATCGTCGGCTTCCATCTCGAACGTGAACGGCATCGCTGCCGCAAACGGCGCTTCCTGCAACGCGCGCTGACAGAACGCATGGATGGTGTGGATCGCTGCCTGATCGAAGGTACGCAACGCGCGGCGCACGGTTTTCGCCGCCGCTTCGAGATCGGTGCCGCGCTCCTCCGACAACGTCGTTTCGAACAGCCGGATGATGAACGGATCGCCGCCGTCGTCGCCTGTCTCGATCGCGCGCTGCACTTCCGCGAGACGTCCGCGAATGCGCTCATGCAGCTCGGCCGTCGCGGCCTTCGTAAAGGTCACGACGAGAATCTGATCGGCGCTCAGATTCTTCTCCAGCAGGAGCCGCACATAGAGCGCGCAGATGTTCCAGGTCTTGCCCGTTCCCGCCGATGCCTCGATCTGATTGACGCCGTCGAGGTCGCACGCGAACACGTCGAGTTCCTGCGCAGCAGGCGCATGCATCCACGTTGCGCCGCTCATGATGCGCTCCTCAGATGCGCGACGAGCGGCTTGAAGACGAGCGCGGCCAATGTGCCGAACGGTTCGTCGAGCGTCAGCGGCGTGCCGCGATACGCGATGCGCAACGCAGCGTCGTCGGATTCGCCGCGTACGCGGTCGCTGATCCACGCGCCTTGTGCAGCGGAGTCGCTGTCGCTGATCTTCGTCCACGCGCTCTTCGGGAAGAAGCGCAGCGGCAACGCACGCCCGGCGCGGAACAGCGCGGCAAGCGGCGCGAGCTGATCGAGCGGACGCTCGACGGGCGTGAGTTCGAACGACTCGCCGCTCGCGTGCCACACGGTGCGGCGCGGACCGGCCGGCAGCGTCGCGCAGTAGACGAGATGCGACAGCCAGGCGGACAGATAGTCGCGAGCCGTCGGCCTGGCGTAACGGAACACGACCTGCCCCGTCGGCGTCAACAGATTGAGTGTGCCCTGCAATTGCATCGGACCTTCCGACCTTTCGCGCAACGTATTGTCAAAGCGGCCGAAGAACTCGATATCGCCGGCATCCGGCCAGCGTGCGTCGATGTCGAGCGCAAACGGCAGGCGCGTGACGCCCGACGCCACTTCACGCCGCACGCGATCCGCGAGCCCGCGCAGCGCCGACAGTTCGCGTGTGCGCCACACCGCGCCCGTCGCGCCGCCAGGCAACTCGGGGCTCGCTTCGGCGACACGGCGCACGCGCTCGAACGCTTCCGTGTCGAAATCCGTGTCGAGCAATGCGGGCAACAGACGCTCGGCCAGCGCATCGCGGCCCGCGAAGTCGAGTTCGAACGGCTCCATGTCGAGCAGTTCGCCTTGCGCATCGGACAGCACGATACCGAGCCGGTCACGCAGCAACGCACGCGCGGGATGCCGCCAGAAGCGCTGGAAGTCGTCGAAAGCGACGGGCTCGTCCGGCTCCGCAGGCAGCGGTGCGTCGAAGAACGGCGCGGCCGTCGCTTCCGACGGTTCGGCGAGCAGCGCAGCGAGTTCCGCGCGGTCGGCGTCGTAGCTGAACAGACCGCTCTTCGAGTTGAAGTACTCCGACGCGAACGGCTGCAACGGATGCTCGACGATGAATGCGTGCCGCGCCGCGTCGAGTTCGGCGGGCGACGCGTCTTCTGCCGACGACACACGCGCCAGATGGTCGAGCAGCTCGTCGACGAGCGCGGCGGGCGGCAGCGGCGCGTTGTCGCGAATGCTGCGCCCCGTGTACGCGATCAGCAGACGGTCTTGCGCGGCCAGCAGCAGATCGAGAAACAGATTGCGCTCGTCGTCGCGGCGCTGACGGTCGCCTGCCTTGCCGAAGCCTGCCATCAGATCGAACTCGTCGGCCCGCGCGAGGCTCGGCAGCACGCCGTCGTCCATGCCGAGCATGCAGACCACTCTGAACGGCAAGCCGCGCAGGCTGGTGAGCGACGAGAACGTGACGCTGCCCCACGGCACGCCGCCGCGCGCGGGATCGTCGAGCGCTTCGGACAGCGCCGTGCGCACCACGGCCGCCGGCAAAGGCGAGTCGCCCGCGCCCGCGCGCATCGCCTCGCTCATCGCGTCGACGGCATCGCGCACGGCCGACAGGCTGTCCGCGAAATCGACACCGCCGTCGAAACAGCGGCCGAGCACTTCGAGCAACAATTGCGTCCACTCGATGGGCGTCATGTCGTCCGCGCAACGTCGCGCGAACGCATCGACGTCGTCGACGAAGCTAGCGAGGCGGCCGAGAAGTTCGGCGTCCGATCCGTCCGCGCCCTCGATGGGCAGCCATGCATCCACGGGTGCGCCGCCTTCGGGCATCGCGTAGCCGAGAAAGAGACGCGTCAGCGCGTCGGCGAATGTGTGGCGCGCAACGGGTATCGCGCTGTCGGCAGGCGGCACGGGCGCGAGACCTCGCCGTGCACCCGCTGCCGCGAGCCATTCCTGCACGTCTTCGAGCGCGGCCGCGTCGATGCCGTAGCGGACGGAGATGGCATCGACGCGCAACCATTCGATCAGCTCCGGCGCGCCGACATTTCGCTCGGGCAACGCGAGCCAGTCGAGCAGCACGCGCGCCACTGGGTTCGCCTGCGAAGGCGGCAAGCCGGTGATCCGATACGGAATGCGGCGCGTGTCGCCGACGGGCGACGTGCCGAAGACGGCATCGATCAGCGGACCGGCTGCGCCGAGGTCGGGCAGCGTGACGAGCACGTCGGCGGGCTGCAGATCGTCGAACTCGTCGAACCAGCCTAGCAGGCGGTCGTGCAGCACTTCGAGCTGGCGCGCGAGGCTATGGCATACGTGCACTTCGATACCGCGCTCATCGGGCTGCGCGTCGAGCTCACGCTCGTCACGCAGATCGAGCATGGCGTTCTGCACGGCAGCGAGCCACGTCGGCGCGGCGTTCTCCGCGAAATACGACGCCTCGCCCGACGCCGCGCTTTCCGTCAGCTCGTGCAGCATGTGCAGTTGCGCCTGCGTCTGACGGCCCCACTCGGCGAGCAGCGGATGACCCACTTCCTGATAGTCGAGCTGGCCCGCCGCATCGAGTGCTTCGACGCGTCCCGCGCTGACGATGTCGAACCAGAATTCGCGGCACGGATTCATTGCGTACACGCGCACGTCGATCCAGCGCGACAGTTCGCGCAGCAGCGCGATATGCAGCGGCGGCATGGTCGGCAACGCGAACACGCTCACCGACTCGGGCCATTCGGCGCGCGCGATCGTGTCGAGATCGAATGAACGCACTTCGTCGAGAAAACGATAGGCAGGCGGCGTGGCGGAGCGCGCGGCATGCGCGCCGCCCGCGACTTCGTCAAGCAGCGTGCGCCACAACGCGCCCTGCCAGCGCTCGTCTTCACGCTCCGCGGCGCTCGCGCCCGTGAGGCGCGGGCCCGTGTCGTCGGCGGCGCCGCTCGCGAAGATCGAGCCGCCCTTCTGCCATTGCAGCAGCCATTCGGGACGATAGGTCAGATAGTGGTCGAGCACCGTCGCGACGCGGCGCGCCAGTTCGTAGCGCATGGGGGCGTCGGCGGCATCGAGATAACTGCGCAAGCGCGGCGATGCGTTCCACGGACGCGCTTCGTCGGCGTCGCCGAGCAGACGGTAGCAGCGCCACACCAGTCGGTCCGGCGCGAACGGCGAGCGCAGCGGCACGTCTTCCATGACCTCGCCGATCTGCGTCCACAGCCATTGCGCGAGATAGCCGAAGTGGATGTTCGCGCACACACCCTGGCGCGCGGCGATATCGAGTTCGAGGCGCCGCCGCACGGCAGCGCTCGGCACGATCACAGGTTGCGCCGTCCACGGACTGGAAGGCGTCTCGCCGAGTCCGTCGAGCAGCGCGCCGACGAGCACGTCGTACCGGTTTGAATAGAAAAGCTGGAGCATAAAGCGGCAGGAACAGGCGTGGCACACGCCGTGCGTGAAAACGATGCGACAGCATAGCAAACGCATACGCAGGCACGACACCTGGCCATTCGACAGATGGTCCGCGCGCAGGCAAATCAGTTAGACTCGACGCCAGTTCGAGCTGGGAACAGAACCGGGCCCGACGGCTTCATCAACATACGGACACGAGACATCAGGCGGTCGATGCGCTATTCAGTCGAAATCAAAAAGTTTCTGTATAGCCAGTACTTCTACGGCGGCTTGCGTATTGCAGTGGGCGTGTCGCTGCCCGCCATTCTTTGCCTGATCGTCTTTAACAACCGCGAACTCGGCTTCACGATCGCGACGGGCGCACTCGGCGCGTGCGCCGTCGACATGCCCGGTCCGCTCAAGTACAAACACAACGAGATGCTCGCGTGCAGCGTGATCGGCTTTCTCGCCGCGCTCGCCACGGGTCTCGCGACGGTCAACCCCGTCGCGCTGTGGTGCGCCGTGGTGCCGCTCACGTTCGTGCTGTCGCTCATCGTCGTCTACGGCAACCGTTGGCCGCAGATCAGCTTCGCGACGCTCTTCATGATGGTGATGACGCTCGAGGAGCATTTCACGCCGCTGCAGGCGCTCATCAACGCGTCGTGGATGCTCGTCGGCGGCCTGTGGTTTACGTACTGGTCGACCTTCGTGAGCCACTGGATGATGTACCGGATCGAGCAGCAGGCGCTCGCCGAAAGCGTGTTCGCGCTGGCCGACTACCTGCTCGCGCGGGCCGACTTCTTCGATCTCGACAACGATCTCGACGAGTGCTACCGCAACCTCGTCGCGAAACAGATCGCGGCCGTGGCCATGCAGGACGCCGCGCGCGACATCGTGCTGCGCAACCTGCCCAAGCTGAAGAGCGGCCGGCTCGAGCCGCGCCGGGCGACGCTCTTCAATCTGTTCATCCATATCGTCGACCTGCATGAACAGTTTGTCGGCGCGCATACCGACTACCCGCTCGTGCGCAACACCTTCGGCGGCTCGGATCTGCTGATCTTCTATCGCGACCTGATCCGCAAGGCGGCAGCCGATCTCGAAGACATCGGCCTCGCCGTGCTGCAAAACGAGCCGCCGCGCGCGCGGATCAACGTGAAGGCGGAGCTGCGCGCCATCGAATATGAAATCGAGCTGATGCGCAAGCAGGATCTGCCGAAGAAGAACCCCGAAGCCTACTCGACCATTTCGGCATCGTTCAGGCGCGTGTGGAGCGCGACGCGACTGATCGACCGGATGCGCAAGAACCTCGCGAACGAGGAAGGCACGCAGGAAACCGATCTGCGCATCGACCAGGCGCTCACGCGTTTCGTGTCCAGCCGCCGCGTGCCGTTCGGCTCGATCTTCTCGAACCTGACGATGGCCTCGCCGAGCTTCCGGCATGCGCTGCGCGTGTCGATCGCCGTCGCGGTTGGCTTCTGGCTCGGGCGCCTGCTGCCGCTCACGAACGCCTACTGGATCGTGATGACGACCGTCATCATTCTGAAACCGGGCTACTCACTGACCAAGCAGCGCAACGGGCAGCGTATCGTCGGAACGCTGATCGGCTGTGCGGCGAGCATCGCGCTCATCATGAGCGTGAAGGAGCCGCATATCCTGCTTGTCGTGATGTTCGCGTCGATGGTGATGAGCTACAGCCTGCTGCTCTTCAACTACACGGCCAGCGTGGTGTTCACGTCGTCGTATGTGTTGCTGATGTTCCATCTGCTCGCGCCGGGCAGCCTGCATATCATCGGCGAGCGCGCGATCGACACCGTCGTCGGCTGCGCCATCGCGATCGCCGCCAGCCACCTGTTCCCGTACTGGGAATACCGGCTGATGGGCAAGCTCGTCGACGACATGATCGCGGCGATGCGCAGCTATCTCGAAGCCAGCTGGTGGTGGGGCGGCAAGCCCGCTGCCAGTGCCGCCGGCTCCGTAGTCGCGCCCGCCGCGTTGACGGAAGCGGCCGCGCTCGCGCCCGCGGTGGCCGTAGCGGAAGTCATGGCAAGCGGTGTGAACGGCGTGACGGAAGCGGCAGTCGCGGCGTCGGCAGCGGGTGCGTCCATCAGCGCGACGACGGCAGCCAAACCGCCGGCGCCCACATCTGCCGCCGCGGCTGCTGCGAGCGCCCTCGATCGCGACTATCGCTACCGGCTCGCGCGCAAGAACGTGCATGTCGCGTTTGCCAATCTCGGCCAGGCGTTCCAGCGGATGATGCTCGAACCCAAGTCCGCGCAGAAGTTCGTGCCGGAACTCAACGACCTGCTCGTGCGCTCGCATGTGCTCGCCTCGCAGATCACGGCGGCAGCGCCGTTGCTGCGCACGTCGTCGCAGCAGCTAGGCGGGCCGTCGCATCAGCCGCTGCAACGCGCGCTTACGCTGATCCGCGACAACCTCACGCAGGCCGAGGCAGGCAATCCGCCGCCCGCCGATCAGGCTGAGATTTCAAGGCAGTTGACGCGAGAGCTGGACACGATGGTAGTCGAGGCGGAACGCTCGCCCGACTGTTCGCCCGATGCGGTGCATGAACTGAAACTGCTCGCGCATCAGTGCAAGCAGATGCTGGCGGCGTCGTTCCAGATCCGCAAGGATGCGGGTGTGATCCGCCTGCCGGAGAACTGAGGCGGCGGCGCTTGTTGTGTCGCAAATTGCGCCGCAAATTGCGCCGCGTGTTGTGCCGCTTACTGCGACGCGCCCTTCGCCGCGTTCACGGCGGCGCCCGCTGCGGATGCCGCAGAAACCGTCGTGTCGACGGAATTGTCGCGCTCGTACTCGCGCTTTTCGGTGATCGCGTTGTAGAGAATTGTGGCGATCACCAGCAATACGACAACGACGATAAACACAGCGACGCCAACCGTCGGGTTTTTCTTCTTTCGCGGATCGTTCATGAGTCGGGCTCTGCTGGCGGATTGAATCGGCGGAGCGGGCATTCTACGCCGTGGCACCTTGCGCGCGGCTTGCAGTCCGCCGCGAATGCAGCTGCCGCGGCAAACCCGCAGCAAGCTGCGCTCCCAGCATGAAGAGATCAGCGGCTCTCAGCGACCACGGCCGCCCGCACGGGCAATGCCGTCGAATACTTGATCTGCTCCATCGCGAAACTCGAACTGACGTCGTAAAGCGGCACGGCCCGGATCAGCTGCTTGTAGACGCGGTCATAGTCGTCGATGTCGGATACGACGACACGCAGCAGATAGTCGGTCTCACCGCTCATCCGGTACACCTCGACCACTTCGGGAATGTCCTGCACCGCGCGCGTGAAGGTCTGCGCCCACGCCTCCGTGTGCTGGTTCGTGCGCACGGCGACGAATACGGTCGTGCCGACGCCCAGCTTGCGCGGATCGCACAGCGCGACCTGCGCGCGGATCACGCCCGCTTCCTTCAGCCGCTGAACCCGTTTCCAGCACGGCGTCTGCGACAGATTCACCCGCGCCGCGAGTTCGGCGATCGGCATCGTGGCGTCTTGTTGAAGGAGTTCGAGCAGCCGCCGATCAATGATGTCCATTCCCATCTTCCCACCCAGATAGAAAATTATTCTATTTCTCGTCAAGACGGAGGAATTATATGAAAACTCTTTCTCCGCGCAAATCGGTATAAATGAGGGCAGTCCCGTTCTCGAAGAACAACATCCGCGGAGCCTTCCATGAACCCTTCAACCGGCCTGAACATACTCGAAGCCTCGCTGGCCGAATCGCATACTTCCGCTTGCGCGATGCCCGAAGCGAACGCCCTCGCGCGGCTGTGCGCGGCGCTCGATGCCGCCTTCGACGCCTGCGCCAACACCTGCGATCCATCCGTGTCCGCGTTTTTCGCCCGCGCGGTGCGCGCCGCGCTTGCCGAAGCTGCCGCCGATCCCGCGCTCCTCACGAACGACCAGCGCGAAGCATCCGCCACGTGCTACCGCCGCCATCTGCTCGCCGCCGATCCGTACGGCCGCTATGCGGTCGCCGCGCTCGTATGGATGCCCGGCCAGGCCAGTCCCGTTCACGCGCATCACACGTGGTGCGGCTATGCGGTGATCGACGGCACCCTGACGGAAACCTTGTACGACTGGCAAGCGGACATCGATTGCGCATCGCCCGTGCGCGAGCAGTCGCGCGAAGCGGGTGCGGTGTCGTTCACGCGCGCCGGGCGCACCTGCATTCATCGGCTCGGCAACGGCAGCGGCGCGGCGGCGGTTTCGCTGCACATCTACGGCGTTTCGGGAGAGCAGATCGCCACGCATGTGAACGACGTCGTGCGCATCGCCGACAATGTGCAAGCCGTTCCTGCCTGAGCGCAATTCGGCTTCAGCCGCATCGAACGAAAGGCGTCACGCATTTACGCGCGACGCCTTTTCTTTTTCAACACCCGAGCCCTTTCACGTCTTGCTACCATCGCCCGCCGTCGGAATCTGCGGCGGCACGGAGGCCGTTTGTCCCGTCGACGGCGGAGCCGGACGCGGTTCGTGCGACACATCGCGAGCCGGCGGCATCGCACCGCCCGTCTTCGGCCTGAACGGCGTGGTCGTGCCCGTTGCGGCTTCACGCGTATGCGCGTCGTGATGCGCAACGTCGTGCTGCATCACCTCTTCGTCCGTCAGCACCTCGCCCACTTCGTCGCCGCGCGACGTATGCACCCGCATCTGCGGCACGGGAATCTCGATGCCCGCTTCGTCCATCTTGCGCTTCAGCCGCAGATTGAAGGCGCGCGCCACGCTCCATTGCTGCAGCGGCCGCGTCTTGATCTGGCCTTTGACGACCATCCAGTTCGGATCGAAGCGGTCGAGTCCCCACACTTCGACGGGACCGAGCATTTCGCGCCGGTAACGGAAGTCCGCCATCAGGTCCGCGCCCACGGCGCGGATCAGTTGCGTCACCTCGTCGACGTCGGCGGAGAACGGCACGCGTACTTCGAACACCGCATACGCGAAGTCGCGCGACAGGTTCTTCACGATCTTGATCTGCGAGAACGGAATCGCGTGGATCGCGCCCTGGCCGTCGCGCAGCCGCACCGTGCGAATCGACAGATATTCGACCGTGCCCGCGTGGCCGCCGTCGATATCGATCCAGTCGCCCACCGAAATCGTGTCCTCGATGATGATGAACAGGCCCGTGATCAGGTCGCTCACCAGCGACTGCGCGCCGAAACCGATCGCGAGACCGATCACGCCCGCGCCCGCCAGCAGCGGCGTCACGTTGATGCCGAGATTCGCCGCCGTGACGATGCCCGCGATCGTCAGGATCGTCACGAACAACACGTTGCGCACGAGCGGCAGCATCGTGCGCGCGCGCATGCTCGGATTCTTCGCCTTGTTGCGCGGACTGCTCGGATTGACGGCTTCCTGAATGGCCGTATCGATCAGGATCCACACGAGCCACGACAGGAACACCGTGATCAGGATCGCCGTCAGCGCGTGCGCGATGCCGCGCGCCGTCACGCTTTCCTCGATGATCTGCGCGAGCGACACATCCCACAGCCGCGAGGCGAATTCGAAATACGCGAGCCACACGAACAGCGTGACAAGCGTGCCGACGAAGCGCAGCAGCCGCGTCAGATACGGCGAACGACGCCGGCGGCGCGCGTTGCGCGGACGCGTGACGCGCAACACGACAGCCGACAGGAAGAACGCCAGCACCAGCAGCAGCGCCGTCACGACGGAAATCTGCAACACGTTCTCACCGCTGCCGATGCCGCCGATCGTCGCGATCACGGACGCTGTCGCGAGCACCAGCATCGGCACGTGCCACAGTGAGGCGAGCACGTCGAACGCGTCAGTCGCGGCCTTATGGTCGTGCCGCTGCTCGTAAGCGCGATTGCGGATCAGATGCGCGACGGGCCGCCGGAACGCGAGCGCGAAATAAGCGGTCAGCGCCGCCGCCGTCATGTTCGAGACCGTCGACACGAGCGCCGCGAGGTTCGTGCCGAGTTCATGCGCGACGTCGTAATTGACGGCGGCGTCTCCGAGCGCGCTGCAAATGCCGATCGCGAACAGCGGCCGCCGCGCCTGCTCGATCAGCAAGCGCACGGCCGGGCGCCGGTGCCCCGAGCCGAACAGCGAGAACATGATCAGGCAGATCGCCGAGAACACCGCGCCCGCGACGATCGCGTACGCGATCACCATCGCGATCGTGCGGCCGAGCGAATCGGGCATCGCGCGCACGAACATCAGCGCCGCAACGAACGCGACGATCCACGGACCGACACGGCGCAGCGCGAAGATCAGCAGATCGCGCGTGGTCGGATTCGCGTCGAGCCGCACGACGATGCCAAAGCGCGCGTGAATCCTGCGCTGCAGATAGATCAGCCCCGCCGCGCACGCGCCCCAGCCGGCCAGCACGGCGATCATGTTCAGCAGCACGCGGCCGAAGTGCTCGCGCCCCTGGCTCGTGACGATCGTGTAGATTTCGTTGCCCGCTGCGTTGAAGCGGCCGGACCAGTAGTTGAGCGGCGAGCGGCCCTGATGCACATCGGATTCGAACGATGCAATGCCCGCCGCGATCGCACCGAGCAGCCCCGAGCCTGGGTTCGGTTGCGCCGTCGCGGGCGGGCCGACGGTCTTGGTCGCGTCGCGCAGTTTCTTCAGTTGCGCGACGAGCGCGGTGCGCTGGCGGTCGTTGTCGAGCGTGTTGATCACGCTGTCGAGCGATTTTTCCAGCTCGGCCTGGCTCGCGGGCGACGGCGCCGATGCGGCATCGGCTGCCGATGCGCCCGACGCGGGCGCAGGCGTCGACACTGTCGCGCTGTTGATCAGGCTTTGCAGCGCGGGAATCATCGGCGTGCCACTGGCAGCCCCGGCGGCATGCGCAGCGCCCGACAGGCCGAGGCCGGCGCCCGCTAATGCGAGCGACAGGCAGAACGAAAGGCAAAACGCGGGCGCGGACGCGCCCGACGCCGCGCGGCGCAATGATCCCGCGTGCGAAAAGAATCTGAAAACGATACGAAAAAACGCGCGAAAAAAGGCGCCGAAAACAGCGTCAAAAACGGCGTCAATCGCCAGCAGCCCGCCGGATGACGGCGCAGCCCGCGATTCACGCCGCGCAAGGCATGACTTCATGGCAATCCGTGACTGTGCTGCAACGAGGAAAGTTGCATGGGACGGGAGACGCCAAGTTTAGCGGGTGTCGTCGAGGGAAAACTCCCCGATGCGTAACCGAATGTTAGTGCACTTGCGCAGCGGCGTGCGAGCCGCTCCGGCGCGCCGCGCGGCGCCCGCCTGCGCGCCGGGCGGCGTTCCACCCGCTCAGTACGCGGCCGTCGCGAGCTGATGAACGAAACGGCCCTGCTCCAGCTCGTCGACGAAGGCGATCGCGTAGTCTTCCGCCGAAATGCTGCTGTTGCCCTGCGCGTCGACGATCAGCGACCCCGCGCCCGTGCGGAACGTGCCCTTGCGCTCGCCCGGTGCGATCAGCGCGGCGGGCGCGAAGAACGTCCAGTCGAGGTCATTCGCCGCGCGCAGGATGGGCAGCACGTCGCGGTGCGCGAGCGCAATCGCCTTGTACGCTTGCGGAAAGCCTTCCGTATCGACGAGCTGCTTGCCGGGCGCAACTTCCAGCGAGCCCGCGCCGCCCACCACGACGAGTCGCTTCACGCCTGCCGAACGCGTGCCTTCGACCAGCGCGCGCGTGGCTTTCTCGATCAGCGCGACGTTGTCCATTGGCGGCGCATACGCGCTCGCGACGATGTCGTGCCCGCGCGCGCCCGCTGCGACGCTCGCGGCATCCGTCACGTCGGCCTGCGCCGCCGTCAGGTTCGCGATATCGCCGGGCACGCGCTCAGGGTTGCGCGAGAATGCCGTCACCTGATGGCCACGGCGCGCCGCTTCGGCAGCAACGCGAGAGCCGATCATGCCCGTTGCGCCGAACAGCGCGATCTTCAGTACCTTGCTCATGACAATGTTCCTTTCGATTAAATGTAACTATATTGATTACATATTTCGTTAAAAAAATCGGGGCGTGGCCCCGTGGTACGGCTGTTCACTGCGGCTATCTACCTCGTTCAACCGTCCGCTGCCGCCGCTTTGCGCTTGCGTTCCCGCGAACGTTCGGCGCGCACGACGTCGGCCGTCGCGTCCGCCAGCGTGCGCGATGCCAGCGACGCTTCGAGCGCCTGCTGCGCGTCGCCGATGATGCCCGTCAGCACCGTCTGGATGTTGCGCCCGACCATGCATGCAGGGTTCGGCGTTTCGCGATGCATCGCGAACAGCTGCGCGTCGTCGACGGCGCGGTAAATGTCGAGCAGCGTGATGTCTTGCGGCTCGCGCGCCAGCAGCGCGCCGCCGCCCGCGCCGAGCTGCGACGTGGTCAAGCCCGCCTCCGCGAGCATCGCCAGCAGGCGCCGGATCAGCACGGGATTCGTGTTCACGCTTCCCGCGATCATGTCCGACGACAGCGGCACGCCTTCCTGCAACGACAGCAAGGCAAGCACATGAACCGCAAAGGCAAATCGGCTACTCGTATTCACAGCGCTAGATCATCCGATACGCATGAGACGCACATGACGCCCCGGCCGCGATGTGTAATCATCATAGTTACACTTCGCGCGCCGGTCAAGCGCATGTTTATTTGTCCATCTGCTTCTGGGCGTCGCTGGACTCGGAAGCCGAAGATTGCGAGTTCGCCGATGCATCGCTCGACCATTGCTGCAGCTTGCGCCCCGCCGACTCGAGCCCGGCGCCCGTCGAGCTCATTGCCTTGTTGACGGCGGCGTTCGTCGCGCTCGCGGCGCCTTGCAGATTGGCTTGCGCCTGCGAGGCAAGATTGCCCGGACTGAGATCGATCGACGGGCCGGACGCGGCCGTATCGATGTTCTGCTGCGCGGTCGCCTTTGCGGCGTCGACCTGCTGGCCGACATAGCTCGCGGCCTGATCGAGCTTCTGGCTGGCCTGCTGGGCGATGTCGTCGAGCTTCGGCGTCGTCTGGCCCGCCGACGCATCGTTCTTCTGGCAGGCGGCAAGACCTGCGAGCAGCGCAGCGGCGAAGCATGTCGAGCGGATCAGCGGATGGCGTGAGAGTGGTTTCATGCTTGTCATTGAGCCGCAGCGGGCGGCTCCATCTTGCGATAACGCCTCAATGATACGCTGTTGCGTGTCGCCGGCTCCCGATGCACGGCTTGACCTGCACGCCCGCCTGGACGCGCACCGTTCGCGATGCTGTCAACGATGCTGGAGTAGACTTCCGACGTTCGACGTGTTCCCTCAACCACTGGAGGCATGCGATGGCAGCAAAGAAGATTCTGTTCCTGACGGGCGACTTCGCCGAGGATTACGAAACGATGGTGCCGTTTCAGGCGCTGCAGGCCGTGGGTCATACCGTCGACGCCGTCTGTCCCGGCAAGCGCGCGGGCGAGCGCGTGAAGACGGCGATCCACGATTTCGAAGGCGATCAGACCTACACCGAGAAGCCCGGCCACTTCTTCACGCTGAACGCGACCTTCGACGAGATCGTGCCGTCGCGATACGACGCGCTCGCGATCGCAGGCGGCCGCGCGCCTGAGTATCTGCGGCTCGACGCAAAGGTGATCGACGTGGTGCGCCAGTTCGCCGAAGCCAACAAGCCGATCGCGGCCATCTGTCACGCCGCCCAGCTGCTCGCCGCCGCCGGCGTGATCCGCGGCAAACGCATTTCGGCCTATCCCGCCTGCGCACCCGAAGTGAAACTCGCGGGCGGCGACTACGCGGACATTCCCGTCGATGCCGCCGTCACCGACGCCAACTTCGTCACGGCGCCCGCGTGGCCCGCGCATCCCGAATGGCTGCGCCAGTTCCTCGTCCTGCTGGGCACACGCATCGAGTTGTGACGCATCCCCATCGCAGTTTGCGGCGGCGCGCTCGTGCCACCGCTGCAGTTTGAGACTTCTCCGATTTCACGCACGCATAGGGCCTTCTAAAGTCGCGGGTTGACTTTGGAAGGCTCTACTATGAATCTCACTAACTGGGTGATCATTCTCGCGGTCGCGCTGATCTCGTTGACCTTCTTCTGCTCGCGCGCGCCAACCAGCTGGTCGATCGAAAACCGCGCGCGGCGCTTCACAGGGACGCGTCTGCTCGCGCAAGCCGTACTGTCGTTCTGGAGCGCGTTGCTGATCGTCGTGCGCGGCCTGTTCGCACTGGGCGCGCACACGATTCATATCGCCCCCGAACTTATCCTCGCCAGCGCCCTGCTTCTGATAGCCGCGAGCGCCTACTGGTCGATCCGCGGCCGCAAGCTGCTCAAGCCACGCCGCCTGTTCTCCGCACCCTGAACGTTTTCGCCGCCAAGGCGCTCCCGCTAGCGCGCGTCGGCGCGCAACGCAGGCTCTCCTGCCGTCGCCATGTCGTGCTCTTCGTCACGCGGCGGCGCCGCCGCATCGGGCAACGACAGATAGAAAGTCGTGCCCACATCCTCCGTCGATTCGGCCCATACCCGCCCGCCGTGGCGCTCGACCATGCGCCGCACGAGCGCCAGGCCGATCCCCTCGCCCGACGCCACATTGCCGTGCAGCCGCTGGAACGCGTTGAACAGGCGCGGCATCGCAATGTCCGGGATGCCGAGGCCGTTGTCCTTCACATAGAAAATCCGCAGCGTCTGCACGCCGGGTGGCACAGGCGCCGTGCCGATCTCGACGATGCCCGTGCGCGCCGGGCTCAGATAGTTGATCGCGTTGCCGATCAGGTTCGCGAACACCTGCTCGAGCGCCGTCGGATCGCCCCAGACGGGCGGCAATGGCTGCACGATCACGCGTGCGCCACGGTCGCGGATCGTCGCCTGCATCGCGTCGATCACACGCTGCACGATGTCGCGCACGTCGACCTGCTGCCGGCGGTACTCGACGCGCCCAACGCGCGACAGCCGCAGCAGCGCGTCGATGATGTGCGACGCGCGCAGCACAGCTGTCTGCAGGAAATGCAGCGCTTCGCCGATATCCTCGCCGATCAGCCGCTCGACGTGCTGCCGCTGCTGCGCCGTCAGCGACGAGTCACGAACGGCCGCGCGCAAGTCGTCGCAGGCATGGATCAACTCCTTCGAGAAGCCTTGCAGATTGACGAGCGGCGCGCGCAGATCGTGCGATACGCTGTAGATGAAGGTCTCGTTCTCCTGAGTCTGCTGACGCAATGTTTCGTTGGTCTGTGCGAGTTCGGCTGCGTGGCGGCCCAGGTCGGACTGAAAGCGAGCCTGCTGGCGCTCCGCTTCGAGAAGGCGGCGGCTCGCGACATGCAGCGTCAGATCGAGCCGCGCGATTTCGTCGTTGCCGCGCGTCAAGGGCGCGAGCGGCTCGTTGCTCGCGAGCCGGCTCGCGTTGTCCGACAGCAGCGCCAGACGGCCGCGCACGCCGCGCGCGAAGATCCAGAACGCAATCGCGACGAACACCAGCGAGCCAATCACGGCCGCGACGATCAGCGACTGCTGCCGCTCCCGCGCTGCAGCCGCCTCGGCCGAACGCACCGAGTCGAGCAGCCGTTCCTGTGCCTGAAACGCGGCGATCTGCGCGCGAAAACTGTCGAGCACGTCGGTTGCCGCGAGATCGCGAAAACGCTGCAATACGTCGCGCCGCCGTCCTGAGTGGATCAGATCCTGCACCCGGTCCGACCATTGCCGGTAAGCCTGCACGGACTGGCGGATCTGCGCGGCGCGCTCGACCTGCGCGGGATTGTCCGCAACCAGCTCGGCGAGCCGGTCGATGCGGCGGTCGACGTCCATCCAGAAGACGACGGGCGTGGTGACGTCTCGCGTGCCGCTCACCACCGCGCCACGCAGCCGCACGGATTCGAGCAGCACGGGTGCGAGGATGCTGGCTGTCTGGCGCAGCACGTCTTCGCTGTGCATGCTCCAGCGCTCGGCCTGCCCGGCATCCGCCTGCGCCTTGACCAGCCCCGACAGCAACGCGAGTTCGAATACGGCGGGTATCGCAATCAGAAGCAGGCCTTTGGTCGTCAGTCTCATGCGCGCGCCGGGAAGTCGGGAGCCGGCGGGTCGCGCCGGGGACGGCACATTATGTCGGCGATTGCTGACAATGACAAAGACGGTTCCGGCGCGCGTCTCGCCAGTGTGGTGCGACCGGTGACGCGTCGCGCACCGTCTCGCGCCCGGGTCCGGCACGGCGGGAGCGGCGTTATGAATTCGTAGGAAAAGATTAAGCAAATCACAGGGATATGCCCGATTTTGGGATATATCGATGCCCCATCGCGGGACACATGCACATCATAGGTGCGTACGACGCAACGAGCGCCCTGCAGCCGAATGGGAGGAAATGCAATACGACGGTCGATGAACCCAATACAGTGCAGCGTCGCACCGCCATAACGCAGCTTCGCCTCCATTTGGCCCACTTCTTGCATTCGATGCCCGCTTTTCGCGCATCGCAGGATCCCACACGGATGGACAGTCTCAAAACCGGCACCGATACCCTCTTCCTTCTGCTCGGCGCAGCGATGGTGCTCGCGATGCATGCGGGCTTCGCGTTTCTCGAGCTGGGCACGGTGCGCAAGAAGAATCAGGTCAACGCGCTCGTGAAAATCCTGGTCGATTTTTCGGTATCGACCATCGCGTATTTCTTCATCGGCTACACGATCGCCTATGGCGTGCAGTTCTACGGCAACGCCGAGACGCTCGCCCAGCACAACGGCTATGCGCTCGTGCGCTTCTTCTTTCTGTTGACCTTCGCGGCCGCGATTCCCGCGATCGTCTCGGGCGGCATCGCGGAACGCTCGAAGTTCAACCCGCAGCTCTTCGCCACCTTCGTGCTGGTCGGCTTCATCTATCCGTTCTTCGAAGGCATCGCGTGGAACGAGCGCTTCGGCGTCCAGGCGTGGATTGCCCACGCGTTCGGCGCGCCGTTCCACGATTTCGCGGGTTCCGTCGTGGTGCACGCGTTCGGCGGCTGGGTCGCGCTGCCTGCCGTGATGCTGCTCGGCGCGCGCCACGGTCGCTATACGCGCGACGGACGCATCGCCGCGCATCCGCCGTCGAACATTCCGTTCCTCGCGCTCGGCGCGTGGGTGCTGGCCGTCGGCTGGTTCGGCTTCAACGTGATGAGCGCCCAGACGATCGACAAGATCAGCGGCCTCGTCGCCGTCAACTCGCTGATGGCGATGGTCGGCGGCACGCTGACTGCGTGGCTCGCGGGCCGCAACGACCCGGGCTTCACGTACAACGGCCCGCTCGCGGGACTCGTCGCCGTGTGCGCCGGTTCAGACGTGATGCATCCGCTCGGCGCGCTGATGACGGGAGCGGTAGCGGGCGTGCTGTTCGTCTATATGTTCACGATCGTGCAGAACCGCTGGCGCATCGACGACGTGCTTGGCGTGTGGCCGCTGCACGGCCTGTGCGGCGCGTGGGGCGGCATCGCCGCGGGCATTTTCGGCCAGCATGCGCTGGGCGGCCTGGGTGGCGTATCGTTCGCGGCGCAGCTTGTCGGCACGCTCGGCGGGGTCGTGTTCGCGACGCTCGGCGGCACGGTCGTCTATGGCGCGATCCGGATGACCGTCGGTCTGCGTATCGAGCAGGAAAACGAGTACAACGGCGCCGACCTGTCGATCCACAAGATCACCTCGACGCCGGAGCGCGAAACGGTCGGCTGAGGGCTGGCGGGGCTCGGCCCGGGCATCGCTGCAGGGTCGCGCCGCCTGGTGTAATCTCGCGTTTCGGGGCTCGGCGCACGTCCATCGCGTGCCAATGGCGAGCCGCCGGTTCCTCATACAATCGCGCGCGCCGGTGTTAGACTTGCGCGCGCCGGAGATGGCATTCTCCTAAACCGCCCTCGTGGCTGATGATGCCTGCTTCGCCCGGAAGCTGCGGACGTTGCAGTGTCACGCCTCGCCGCAGCCCGGTTCGTCGACGTTCGGCTTCCCAGGCTTGCTCATGTATCTGTCCATTCTTGCCGTCGGTATCGGCGGCGCACTCGGTTCGCTGTTCCGCTGGTTTCTCGGCCTGCGCCTCAATGCGCTATTCCCGGCGCTGCCGCTCGGCACGCTCGCGTCCAACGTGATCGCCGGCTACATCATCGGCGTGGCCGTCGCGTACTTCGGGCGCAATCCGCAGATCGCGCCCGAATGGCGCCTCTTCATCATCACGGGTCTGATGGGCGGCCTGTCGACGTTCTCCACTTTCTCCGCCGAAGTCGTCCAGCATCTGCAGCAAGGCCGGCTCAACTGGGCAGCGGGTGAAATCGCGATTCACGTGACTGCGTCCGTCATCGCGACGGTGCTCGGCATCGCAACGCTGGCGCTCGCCGCGCGCTGACGACGGCGGCGCGCAAGTGTCGTGCAATGTCGTCGCCAGCGCGTACGGCGCGCGACGGTGACTGACACCCGCCGTTCATCAAAAGATCATGGCGCAAGCCTGCCGCGCATCGTGCGTGGCTGTATCATCGACGTCATATGCGGCGGGCATCGTGACGGTCATCGTGCAAGCGCCGCTGCCGATTCACCAAATCGCCAATTTGCCGATTGCGTGCGATTGCGCGGCGCACACAGCGCCCGCATCGCGTGCATGCCATGCAAGCCAGCCGGGGATCTTTTGAAGTACAGATATCTTTCGCGTCGTTCGTGTTATCCGCTGCGGCGCAGTGCAGAGGAATTGTCGTTTGCGTTTTCGGAACTGCTCGCGCAACCGCTCAGCCGGCCCGAAGCGGCCGCGCGTTTCGAGCACCTGTGGAACGAAGTCAACGACGCCGCGCAGTCGTGCGTCGACAGCGATGCCGCCTTCTCGTACATCGCGCTGCTGCAAAGCATGGATCAGCGCTGGCGGTTCCTGAGATCGATGAACTAGCAGGCCAGACGACCGTGTCCTCCCATCCGCCCGTCGACCGGCAGCCCGCCCCGCAAGCTCGGGCGCCCCGCTCCGCCGACGAAATCGAAAAGGACTTTCTGGATCTGATGATGTCCGGCATTCCGGCCGACATTGCGCACGACAAGTTCGAGCGCCTGTGGGATGAAACGAACGCGCTTGCCGCATCGACGATGATGACCTCGCAAGCGCTTCCGTATATTGCGCTGCTCAAGCGCATGCACACGGCTTTCGACGAACGCTACCCGCGCCGCGCGGGATAAGCGTGCCGCAACGCAGGTGCAGTGGCAGCACGCACGGTCGCCGCCGCATTTCAATTGACGGCTTACGACTTGGCGGGACGTCCCGTCTTCACCGCTTCGAGTTCCTGTATGGCCGCGATCAACCGCTTGGCGGGCGAAACCGCGAGCAGGTTCAGCCCCGCGCGCAGCAGTTCGCTCTTCTTGACCGAGACGCCTGCGTCGAGGCAGCGCTGCTTGAGTTCGGCGATCTTCGCGTAGTCGGATTTCGGCATCGTGAAGCTGTCGCGCATGACCTTCTCCTTCTCCTTCTCCTTCTCTTTCTTCACGCGCGGCTTTTTCTCTTCGACGGCGGCGGGTGCCGCTGCGGCCTTGGTGGTCTTCGCCGCCTTCGCTTCCTTCGGCGGCTTGACGGCCTTGGCCGGTTTCGCGCTCGACGCCGGCGTGGCGCTGCTCGCAGGCTTGACCGCCTTTTCCGTCTTCACTGTGCGGGCACTCTTCTTCGCGGCGCTGGCCGCTTTCGCCGGCTTCGCTGCTTTCGTCGTCTTCGCCGCTGCGTTCGTCGTGTCGGGCGCGCTCGCCGTGGCTTCGGCGGCGGGTGCCGGCTTCTTCGCTTCGGCAGTGCGCGCTGTCTTCGCGGACGGTTTCTTCGCTTCGGCGGCGGGTTCCTTCGCACTCTTCGGGAAGTGGAAAGCCTTCTTGGTCGGTTCCTTGATTCGTGGCGTACTCATGTCGATCCCTCGTTAACGGTATAAACAGTATATACGGTTTCCATGAGGACAAATCCCGTCGCATGACACGGCAAGCGGCGCCTGATGTCCGCCATGCGAATACCGCGCGGCACTACGCCTTTTGCAGCAGACGAACTGCCTCGCACTGACGCTCCTTGCGGCGCCCTTTGAGAAACGCGAGCGCCTCGCGTGCTTCGTCCTCGCTCGCGAACAGGTTCATGTTGTCGCGCAACAGCGCAACGCTGGCGATCACGTCGTTGAGTTCGCCGAAGCACTGTTGCATGTTCTTAAGGCGCCTGAGCGTGCGCCCGTGCCCGGCGTCGGCGAGCACAGGACCAAAAAACTCGATCAGATAACGAACCCGCTTGCCCGACTTGCGCACGTCATGAAGCACTGCGTAGTCAGCGCGTTTTGCGCGCAACGCCTTGCGCATGCGCTTGCGCAGCGATTTCTCGGCGATCCGCACACGCTTCGCCGCGAACTTGCGCAACGCGTGCCGCTCGGGTGCCGTATTCAGTTCCTTCGATGTGCTTGCCAGCGCGTCGTGCAGCACGTTGCGGATGTCGGCGTTGATGAGGGTTTCGCGGCTCGTGGCAAGTGCGCGCTCGCGCGCTTCGCGCAGACTCGCGGGCACGTCGCGTACGTTAGCGCTTTCACCGCTTCCATCGCTCTTGCCTGCGAGCAATTCGAGCAGGATGTCCCAGTCGCGCGTCCGCCCGGCCGCGTCGGCGAGAAAGCGGTACAGCGCGCGCTGACGCGTGTTTTCGGCCTTGTCGAGCAGCGGCCGGTACGCCCACCACAGCGAGCGCAGACGCCGCAGCGCGACGCGCAGCTGATGGAGGGATTCGGGAGTAGCGTCGGCGTGGATGGATGCATTGTGCGCGAGCGCCTCGTCGACGAGCGGCGTCGCGAGCGCGGCGAACGTCGATTCCGCTTGCGCCTCGTCACCGAGTGCTGCGACGTCGTGCGGGCGATCGTCGGATTTCATGGGGCCTCGTATCGGGACTCGTCCAGGGACTCGTCTTTGGAGCGACTACAGGATGCCATGCGATGCATCGAGCGATGCACAGAACATAATACGCTTTCCAAATCCGACAAAAGCCGCGAATCCCGATTCTGCGCCTATTTGTCCTGCGGCAGCGTCGCCCTTGCAAACGTCGCCAGATCCATCACCAGACAGAAATCATCGCCCGCCGCCAGCACGCAGTCGCCCGGAAGCGTCGCCGCTTCGTAGCGCGGCGGCTTGCGGCGCAAGGCGATGACGCCCTGCACCCAGCGACGGAAAGCAGGCAGCGGCCATCCGCGCAGCGCAACGGCCGACGCGTGCACCTCCACGTTTTCTTCGAGCAGCCAGTCGCCGACGTAATTGCGCGCGCGCAACTGGAGTTGCAGGCTCTGCGAAATGTTCGCAGTATCGACGGGCTCGCCGCCTGCCGGGCGAAGGTCCGGCGCGAGATAGATGAAATAGTGCGGCGCGAGGACTTGCCCATTCATGACCTGCGCGTTCGCCGCGACGCCGGTCGCTTCGTCATCTGGACAAGCTTCGTGCAACGCGACTTCGTGCGCGTCGGGCGCGGTGTGCGCGCGCATCTCTGTCACCTTGACGCGTAGTGCTTGAAGTTTTTGCCGGCACGCATGGACCCACCGCTGCTCCGCCTCGTCGAGATCGAATTCGAGTGAGCCCACGTCGCTCAGATGCACCGCTTTCGCATCCGCGAGCGCGCGGCGCGCCTCGATGATCGCCTTCGGCGCGCTCAGCGAAAAGTAGCGCGACAACTCGCGGCCGACGTCGTCGTCATCGGTCCGGAATTCGAGCAGACACCAGCGCAACGACGGATCGAAAGCGAAGGCATCGCCGTGCGCGATGCGCATGCCGAGCGCACTCGTCGCATACAGATATTCAACCGTCTTGCGCGTCGCCGACACGGGCTGCTTCGACGCAGCGGAACCGGGTTCGCGGAGGTTCAGGGTATCCATGTTCACTCCCGGGAAGGGGGTTCGCATTGCCGTGCGCCGATCGCGACGGGCGCACGCTGTCTACCCTGCACAGCTAGAACTACGCCATCTATGTGAGGCCCGATGACGGATGGAAGCGGACACTCGCGGCGCGCGCCGCGCGTTCACGGGCACGCCGGATGCGCTACGCATCCCGTGGACTTCCAAAGGAGGAAATCATGACCACACTTGACCCGAAAATGAACCCGGCGCGCGCCGGTGCAGGGATCGTCGGCGGTGGCGTGGGCGAAGGTCCGGGGCCTGAAGTGATGGCCGCGGCCACGCTGGACGGCAACAAGGTTGTCTCGTCGGATGGCGAACATGTCGGCAAGATCTCGGACATCATGCTCGACGTGCGCAGTGGACGCATCGCGTACGCGGTGCTGTCGGAAGGCGGTTTCCTCGGCATGGGCAGCAATCTGCACGCAATCCCCTGGAGCGCGCTGACGCTCGATACCGACGAGAAGGTGTTCCGCGTCGATCTCACCGCGCAGCGGATCAAGGACGAGCCGGGCTTCGACAAGGATCACTGGCCTTCGATGGCCGACGAAACCTGGGGCACGCAGATGCACCAGTACTACAACCGCGATCCGTACTGGATGTCGAGCTCCGTCGACCCCCTCGCCGTGCGCGACCGGGACCTCTGATCGCGATCGCGGCGCACGCGCCCGCGTCGCGCCGCTGACCCGCCTCTTTTCGAGATCGTTGCAGGCGGCCGCCGGGATCCGGCGGCTGCCGCGCTTCTACTGGCAGGTGCGCGTAACATGCGGGCTTTGACGCCGGCAGATCCGTTTGCGCATCGTCATCTTCATATCTCCACCAAAGCTGCTGCCCGAACGAGGGCGCAGAGCGACGGGACGGACGAAAAAAAAGGCGCCACGTTACCGTGGCGCCTTCAAAAAGTTCTAGCCATTCCGAGGGCCGTGCTAGAACCTGAGAGACGGTGCTGAAATTGATACAGAAGATGGGCTTCCGAAAGCGCAAGCCTGAGTGTCGACCGTTTGGTCCGCTGCGGATGACGCGCGAGTGACGTTTTACGTGCCGCTGTGACTTGTCGCCTTTACCTGTCGTTTTTACCGGTAGTTACGGCGCGCTTTCGAAATATAGTTCCATTTTTTATGGTAATGCTGACTAAGTCAAGCAAAATTTAATCGCCGCCGACGGCCCGAAAATTACGTTCCTATACAATGAATCATCGTAGGAAAAAGGGACTTAGGCCTTGCTGAGAGAAGGTCCGAGGGCGCTTCAGACGGGTCCGTACCGCTGAGCGCGTTCCACAATATTGAAATAGCGTTTCACAAAAACCAAAATGAACCAGTCATCGACGCGCCCGTCCGCCAGCGATGCCGCGAAGGAAAAGGACGGCTCGGGCGACGAGGTCACCGCGCTCGCACGCGGCCTGACGGTGCTCCGCAGGATTGCGGCCGCCGACGCCCCGCTGTCCAACCGCGAGCTGACGGAACTGACAGGCATTCCGAAACCGACCGTCTCGCGGATCACCGCGACGCTCGTCAGCGCGGGCTTTCTGTTCCGTTTGCCGGACAGCGAGCGCTTCGTGCTGACGTCGTCGGTGCTGGAACTGAGCAACGGCTTTCTGCGCAACTTCGACATTCGCGCCCGCTCGCGTCCGTTTCTGATTGAACTGGCCGAACGCACGTCGCTATCCGTGCACCTGGCTGTGCGCGACCGGCTCGACATGGTAGTCATCGACGCCATCAAGCCGCGCTCCGCCGTGCTGGTGTCGCGCCTCGATGTCGGTTCGCGGATGGATCTGAGCCGCACGGCCGTCGGCCGCGCCTATCTGGCGGCGCTGGCCGAAAGCGACCGGCAGAATCTGCTGACGGGCCTGCAGGCCGCGACGGGCGACGACTGGGGCAACATCAGCGCGCGCCTCGACGCCGCGCTGCGTGAGACGACGGCACAGGGCTTCGCCATCGCGACGGGCGAGTGGCATGAAGGGCTGAACGCGATCGCAGCCGGTTTCATCGGGCCTTCGGGCGAGCGCTACGCGGTCAACTGCGGCGGCTCTGCGCTTCAATGCCCGCGCGACTGGCTGGTGTCGCGCGCGGCGCCCGCGCTGCTTGAGACCATCGACAGGATCGTCCACGAGATCGGCGGCACGCCCGGACGCCGGCTCGACGCTTGACCGGGCCTGCCGCCATGCGCGATCGCACCGTACGACGGGCGCGTAACGCGTCGCTGACGCACGCCTTTCTGGCCTGCGAATTTCTTGTAACGGTCGTAATCCGCCGAAAAATACGCCGCTGGACTGTAACTCGGCCCGGGACGTAGCATCATGCTTTCCCGCGCGCCCGGGGAAGCTGCCTTTGTCAGCGTTGCGCGCCGCCACTGCGTCGGCATCGGCGGCGCAACAGACAGCGGGACGCACAGCAGCGCGGGCATCAGCACGGCCAACAGGGAGGAGCCGTCAGGCATGCCGGCAACGCGTCTGCCGCCATCGCGGCCGCCGTCACGTCACGGTCATCTCGATGAGCGACGCATCCACTAGCATCGCGCAGGCATGCGCGAGCAACGGCATACGGCGCGCGGCGGATCACTGCCGCACGGGTATCGCGCGTTAGCTTCAAGCACGTTTGCTTCATTTCAAGCCAGCCACCTGATCGAACCGATGGACGAACAAAAAAAGCAGCCTGAATCATCACGCCACCCCGAATCCGCCAGCCCGCCGCCCGGGCGCGAACCGGGGCCCGGCGCCGTCAAGCGGCATCGCGGCCGCACGATCGCGTTGATCGTCGCCGTCGTGCTGATCGCGGGCATCGTGCTGGTGCGCTGGCATCCATGGAACAAGAGCACCGAGGGCGCGAACGCGGCCGCGGGTGCCAGCGGCGCGCACGCGGGACGCGCAGGCGGCCGCCGCGGCGGCGGCGCGGGTGGCGCGGATCAGCCGCAACCCGTGCACGTGGCCAGCGCGACGCAAGGCGAAATGCCCGTCGTGCTGAATGCGCTCGGCACCGTCACGCCGCTCGCGAACGTCACCGTGCGCACGCAGTTGTCGGGCGTGCTGCAAACGGTCGCGTTCCAGGAAGGCCAGATGGTCAAGCGAGGCGATCTGCTCGCACAAGTCGACCCGCGTCCATATCAGATCAGTCTTGAGAATGCGCAAGGCACGCTGGCGAAGGACCAGGCGCTTCTGCAAACCGCCCGTCTCGATCTGAAGCGCTATCAGACGCTGCTCTCGCAGGATTCGATCGCGAGCCAGCAGGTGGACACGCAGGCATCGCTCGTCAAGCAGTACGAAGGCCAGGTCAAGGCCGATCAGGCGAACATCGACACCTTCAAACTCGACCTCACCTACGCGCGCATCACGGCGCCCGTCTCGGGCCGTGTCGGTCTGCGCCAGGTCGACGCCGGCAACTACGTGACGCCGGGCGACACGAACGGCGTCGTCGTGATCACGCAGTTGCAGCCGATCAGCGTGATCTTTACGACCTCCGAAGACAACCTGCCCGCCATCCTCAAGCAGTTGCAAACCGGCCAGAAGATGTCGGTGACGGCGTACGACCGCAGCAATACGACCTCGCTCGAAGCGGGCTATCTGGAAACGCTCGACAACCAGATCGACACCACCACGGGCACGGTCAAGCTGCGCGCCACGTTCCAGAACAACGGCGGCCTGCTGTTCCCGAACCAGTTCGTCAACACGCGCCTGCTCGTGAACGTGGTGAAGAACGCGGTGATCGTGCCGACCTCGTCGGTGCTGAATGGCTCGATGGGTGCGTTCGTGTATGTCGTAAAGCCCGACAACACGGTGACGGTGCGCGCGGTGAAGGTCGGCCCCGTCGACGGCGAGCGCACCAGCATCGCGTCGGGGCTGCAGGTCGGCGAGCGCGTCGTGATCGACGGCTCAGACCGGCTCAAGGAAGGCGCGAAAATCACCATTCCCGCCGACCGTCCGCGCGGCGCGTCGGGTGCATCAGGTGCGCATGCGGCATCGGGGGCATCCGCCGCGGCTGCGGCATCGGGCGCGTCGGGTGCGCATCGTCGCAAGCACGCGTCGCAGACGTCGGCGGAATAAGGCACGGCTGACCGCATGAATCCATCCCGCGCCTTTATCCTGCGCCCGGTCGGCACCGCCCTTCTGATGGCGGCGATCATGCTGGTCGGGCTTGTCGCACTGCGTTTTCTGCCGCTCTCCGCGCTGCCCGAAGTCGACTATCCGACCATCCAGGTGCAGACGTTCTACCCGGGCGCGAGCCCCGACGTGATGACGTCGTCGGTGACGGCGCCGCTCGAGCGCCAGTTCGGGCAGATGCCTTCGCTGAACCAGATGTCGTCGCAAAGCTCGGCGGGCTCGTCGATCATCACGCTGCAGTTCAGCCTCGACCTGCCCCTCGACATCGCCGAGCAGGAAGTCCAGGCGGCTATCAACGCGGCGGGCAACCTGCTGCCGTCCGACCTGCCCGCACCGCCCATCTACGCAAAGGTCAATCCCGCCGACGCGCCCATCATCACGCTCGCGATCACGTCGAAAACGCTGCCGCTCACGCAGGTGCAGGACATCGCCGACACGCGTCTTGCGCAGAAAATCTCGCAGGTGGCGGGCGTCGGTCTCGTGAGCCTGTCGGGCGGCCAGCGTCCCGCCGTGCGCATCCAGGCCAATCCGCGCGCACTCGCGTCGTACGGACTGAACCTCGACGATCTGCGCACCACGATTTCGAACCTCAACGTCAACACGCCGAAGGGTAATTTCGACGGACCGTCGCGCGCGTACACGATCAACGCGAACGACCAGCTGACGGACGCCGACGCGTACAAGACGGCCGTGGTCGCCTACAAGAACGGCCGCCCCGTCATGCTGACGGACGTCGCGACCATCGTCGCCGGCGCGGAGAACACGAAGCTCGGAGCATGGGTCGACAGCACGCCCGCCATCATCCTGAACGTGCAGCGCCAGCCGGGCGCGAATGTGATCCAGGTGGTCGACAGCATCAAGAAACTGCTGCCCGCGCTGCAGCAGTCGCTGCCCGCCGCGCTCGACGTGCAGGTCGTCACCGACCGCACCACGACGATCCGCGCGTCGGTGCGCGACGTGCAGTTCGAACTGCTGATGTCGGTCGTGCTCGTCGTGCTGGTGATGTATCTGTTCCTCGCGAACCTCTACGCGACCATCATTCCGAGCCTGTCCGTGCCGCTGTCGCTGATAGGCACGCTCGCCGTGATGTACCTGTGCGGCTTCTCGCTCGACAACCTCTCGTTGATGGCGCTCACCATCGCCACCGGCTTCGTGGTCGACGACGCGATCGTGATGATCGAGAACATCGCGCGCTACGTCGAGGAAGGCGATACGCCGCTCGAAGCAGCACTGAAGGGCTCGAAGCAGATCGGCTTCACCATCATCTCGCTGACGGTCTCGCTGATCGCCGTGCTGATCCCGCTGCTCTTCATGGGCGACGTGGTCGGGCGCCTGTTCCACGAGTTCGCGATCACGCTCGCGGTGACGATCGTGATCTCGGCCGTGGTATCGCTGACGCTCGTGCCGATGATGTGCGCGAAGCTCCTGCGCCACACGCCGCCGAAGGAAAGCCACCGCTTCGAGGCGCGCGCGCACGCGGCCATCGACTGGGTGATCGCGCGCTACGCGGTCGCGCTCGAATGGGTGCTGAACCGTCAGCGCTCGACGCTCGTCGTCGCCCTGCTCACGCTCGTGCTGACGGGCGTGCTGTACGTGTTCATTCCGAAGGGCTTCTTCCCCGTGCAGGACACGGGCGTGATCCAGGCGATCACGCAGGCGCCGCAGTCGGTCTCGTATGCATCGATGGCCGAGCGCCAGCAGCAGCTCGCGGCCGAAATCCTGAAGAATCCGAATGTCGAGAGCCTCACGTCGTTCATCGGCGTGGACGGCAGCAACATCACGCTGAACAGCGGACGCATGCTGATCAACCTGAAGCCGCGCGACGACCGCGACGCGACGGCGAGCCAGGTGATCCGCCAACTGCAGCGCGACACCTCGCACGTTCCTGGCGCGACGCTCTACATGCAGCCGGTGCAGGATCTGACCATCGACTCGACGGTGAGTCCGACGCAGTATCAGTTCATGCTGACCGATCCGAACATCGACGAATTCTCGACGTGGGTGCCGAAGCTGGTTGAGCGCCTGCAGCAGTCGCCCGAAATCGTCGACGTCGCAACCGATCTGCAGAACAACGGCCAGTCGGTCTATGTCGAAATCGACCGGGCGTCGGCGGCCCGCTACGGCATCACGCCCGCCACCGTCGACAATGCGCTCTACGACGCGTTCGGCCAGCGCATCATCTCGACGATCTTCACGCAATCGAACCAGTACCGCGTGATTCTCGAAGCGCAGCCGCAGATGCAGCACTACACCGAGTCGTTGAACTCGATCTATCTGCCCTCTTCGACGTCGTCGGGCGGCCAGGTGCCGCTCAACTCGATCGCGAGCTTTCACGAGAGGCCCGCGCCGCTGCTCGTCACGCATCTGAGCCAGTTCCCGGCCACGACGGTGTCGTTCAACCTCGCGCCGGGCGCCTCGCTGGGCGAAGCCGTGAAGGCCATCGAGCAGGCGGAAAAGGACATCAACCTGCCCGCCTCGTTCCAGACGCGCTTTCAGGGCGCGGCGCTGGCGTTCCAGGCATCGCTGTCGAACGAGCTGTTCCTGATCCTCGCCGCCATCGTGACGATGTACATCGTGCTCGGCGTGCTGTACGAGAGCTTCGTGCATCCCATCACGATCCTCTCGACGCTGCCCTCGGCGGGCGTCGGCGCACTGCTTGCGCTGCTGGTGACGGGCCACGATCTCGACATCATCGGCATCATCGGCATCGTGCTGCTCATCGGCATCGTGAAGAAGAACGCGATCATGATGATCGACTTCGCGCTCGAAGCGGAGCGGGAGCACGGCAAGCCGCCGCGCGAAGCGATCTATCAGGCGTGCCTGCTGCGCTTCCGGCCCATTCTGATGACGACGCTGGCGGCCCTGCTCGGCGCGCTGCCGCTGATGCTCGGCACGGGTGCCGGCTCGGAGCTGCGCCGGCCGCTTGGTATTGCGATCGCGGGCGGCCTGATCGTGAGCCAGCTGCTGACGCTGTTCACGACGCCCGTGATCTATCTCGGCTTCGATTCGATTGCGCGGCGCCTGCGCGCGCGCTTTCATCGTGACGAACACGGCGATGGCTCGGGCAGCGGACCGACGCGGCCGCCCGTCACGGACACCGACGTCTGAGTGAAGAGGCCGAAACGATGAACCTGTCGCGCCCCTTCATTCAGCGCCCGGTCGCCACGACGCTGCTCGCCATCGGCATTGCGCTGTCGGGCCTCTTTGCCTTCGCGCGACTGCCCGTCGCACCGCTGCCGCAGGTCGACTTCCCGACCATCTCGATCCAGGCAAGCCTGCCGGGCGCGAGCCCGGAGACGGTCGCGACCAGCGTGGCCAGTCCGCTCGAACGGCATCTCGGCACGATTGCCGACGTCACGGAGATGACCTCGTCGAGTTCCGTCGGCTCGGCGCGCATCACGATGCAGTTCGGCCTGAACCGCAACATCGACGGCGCCGCGCGCGACGTGCAGGCGGCCATCAACGCGGCGCGCGCCGACCTGCCCGCGAGCCTGCGCTCGAACCCGACGTACCACAAGGTCAATCCCGCCGACGCGCCGATCCTGATTCTCGCACTCACGTCGAAGACGATGACGGCGGGCCAGCTGTACGACTCGGCGGCGACCGTGCTGCAGCAGTCGCTGTCGCAGGTGGACGGCGTCGGCGAAGTCGACGTGAGCGGCTCGGCAAATCCTGCCGTGCGCGTCGAACTGGAACCGCAAGCCCTCTTCCACTACGGCATCGGCCTCGAGGACGTGCGCGCGGCGCTGGCGTCGGCGAATGCGAATAGCCCGAAGGGTTCGATCGAATTCGGCCCGAACCGCGTCCAGCTCTATACGAACGACCAGGCGAAGAAAGCGTCGCAATACAAGGATCTCGTGATCGCGTATCGCGACGGCGCCGCCGTGCATCTGTCCGATGTCTCGGAGGTGGTCGATTCCGTCGAAGACCTGCGCAACCTCGGCCTGATGAACAACCAGCGCTCGGTGCTCGTGATCCTGTACCGGCAGCCGGGCGCGAACATCATCGAGACGATCGACCGCGTCAAGGCGATGATTCCGCAGCTGAAGGCGTCGCTGCCCGCCGCCGTCGAAGTCACGCCGACGGCCGACCGTTCGACCACGATCCGCGCGTCGCTGAAGGACACGCAATACACGCTGATGATCGCCGTCGCGCTGGTCGTGATGGTCGTGTTCCTGTTCCTGCGCAACTGGCGCGCGACGCTGATTCCGAGCGTCGCCGTGCCGATTTCGATCATCGGCACGTTCGCGGCGATGTACCTGCTCGGGTTTTCGATCGACAACCTGTCGCTGATGGCGCTTACCATCGCAACGGGCTTCGTGGTCGACGACGCGATCGTCGTGCTGGAGAACATCGAGCGGCACATCGAGAGCGGCATGCCGCGCATGAAGGCCGCCTTCGTCGGCGCGCGCGAAGTCGGCTTCACGGTGATGTCGATCAGCATTTCGCTCGTCGCCGTGTTCCTGCCCATTCTGCTGATGGGCGGAATCGTCGGACGGCTGTTCCGCGAGTTCGCGCTGACGCTGTCGCTGGCGATCGGCGTGTCGCTGATCGTGTCGCTGACGCTCACGCCGATGATGTGCTCGCGCCTCCTGTTCGAGCCGCACGAAAAGAAGGAAGAAGGCCGTTTCGCGCGTGCGCTCGAGCGCGGCTTCAACGGGATGCAGCGCGGCTATGCGCGCACGCTCGGCTGGTCGCTGCGCCATCCGTTGCTGATCCTGATGGTGCTGCTGCTCACCATCGCGCTGAACGTCTGGCTGTACATCATCGTGCCGAAGGGGTTTTTCCCGCAGCAGGACACGGGGCGCCTCGTCGGCGGCATTCAGGCCGATCAGTCGACGTCGTTCCAGGCGATGAAAGTGAAGTTCTCCGAGATGATGAAGATCGTCCAGGCGAACCCTGCCGTCGACAGCGTGGTCGGCTTCACGGGCGGCCGGCAGACCAATTCGGGCTTCATGTTCGTGTCGCTCAAACCCAAGTCCGAGCGCAAGATTTCCGCCGATCAGGTGATCCAGCAGTTGCGCGGGCCGCTGTCCGACGTCGCGGGCGCGCGCACGTTCCTGCAGGCGGTACAGGACATCCGCGTCGGCGGCCGGCAGTCGAATGCACAGTATCAGTTCACGCTGCTCTCCGACACCACGTCCGACCTGTACAAATGGACGCCGAAGCTGACGGAAGCGCTGCAAAAGCGCCGCGAACTCGCCGACGTGAATTCGGACCAGCAGCAAGGCGGACTCGAAGCGATGGTGACGATCGACCGCGCGACGGCTGCGCGTCTGAACATCAATCCCGCGCAGATCGACAACACGTTGTACGACGCGTTCGGTCAACGGCAGGTGTCGACGATCTACAACCCGCTGAACCAGTATCACGTCGTGATGGAAGTCGCGCCGAAGTACTGGCAGAGCCCGGACATTCTCAGCCAGGTCTGGATCAGCACGTCGGGCGGCAGCGCGAGCGGCGCGCAATCGACCAATGCGACGGCGGGCACGGTCACGTCGGCAGCTACGTCGAAGGCGACGACGGGCGGCACGGCGGGCACGACGGCGTCGAGCGCGGCTGCCATCGCATCGGACGCCGCGCGCAATCTGGCGAACAACTCGATTGCGGCGAGCGGCAAGTCGAGCGCATCGACGGGCGCGGCCGTGTCGACGTCGAAGGAAACGATGATTCCCCTGTCCGCGATCGCGAGCTTCGGGCCGGGCACGACGCCGCTGGCGGTGAATCACCAGAGCCAGTTCGTGGCATCGACGATCTCGTTCAACCTGCCGCCGGGCAAGTCGCTATCGGACGCGACGCAGATCATCTACCAGACGATGGCCGAGATCGGCATGCCGGGGACGATCCACGGCAGCTTCCAGGGCACGGCGCAGGCGTTCCAGCAATCGATGTCCGACCAGCCGATCCTGATTCTCGCGGCGCTGGCGGCCGTGTACATCGTGCTGGGCATCCTGTATGAGAGCTACATCCATCCTTTGACGATTCTGTCGACGCTGCCATCGGCGGGGGTCGGCGCGCTGCTGGCGCTGCTGCTCTTCAATACGGAGTTCAGCATCATTGCGTTGATCGCGGTGATTCTGCTGATTGGCATCGTGAAGAAGAACGCGATCATGATGGTGGATTTCGCTATTGACGCTTCGCGGCAGGGTTTGTCGTCGCGTGATGCGATCGAGCAGGCTTGTCTGCTGCGGTTTCGGCCGATCATGATGACGACTTGCGCCGCGTTGCTTGGGGCTTTGCCGCTGGCGTTCGGGCGCGGTGAAGGGGCTGAGCTTCGAGCTCCGCTCGGGCTCGCTATTGTGGGTGGGCTGATTGTGAGCCAGATGCTTACTCTCTATACCACTCCTGTGGTTTATCTTTATATGGATCGGCTTCGGGTTAGATGGGAGGCCCGGCGCGGGCGGCGCGGGCGGCCCGCTGATGTCGCTTGATTTTGTCTGCGACGCAGTCGCCATTCTGGTTTTGGTTTGTCTGCGACGCAGTCGCTGGTTTTGGTTTTTTGCTGCGCTGGCATCCGGGAATTCGTGGCGGGCATCCGCGAGTTCGTGGCTGGCATCCGCGAATTCGTATCGGTGCTTCATGCGTTGCCCCTGTGCGGGGCGGCACCTACTTTTCTTTGCAGCGGCAAAGAAAAGTAGGCAAAAGAAAGCCGCTCACACCGCCAATCCTTCTTCCTGCCTGCGGGCCCCCAACGGGTCCCGCACTCCACGCGGCAGCACACTGTCTTACGTGCGTTGCCAGCGTACTAACGTACGCCTCACCCGCTTCACCTTCCCGCGTCACGTTTCGCTTTACCAGAAAGTCCACCGCCGCCCAGGTGGCAAACGGTGTGTAGGCCGTCGCGATCGAAGTGCACCACTCCGGACTGAAAAGCGGGATCGGTGTCGTAAGAGCGCCAACGCGTAAGGTGCGACAAGCTACACACCGTTTGCCACCTGGGCGGCGTAGACGGTTCGCTGCCGCTGGCTGCGCTACGGGTGACTGGAGTGGGTGATGAGCCTGTTCAAGGCGCTGGCAACATGCGTGGAAAAGTGCGATGCCGACTGGAGTGCGGGACCCGTTGGGGGCCCGCAGGCAGGAAGAAGGATTGGCGGTGTGAGCGGCTTTCTTTTGCCTACTTTTCTTTGCCGCTGCAAAGAAAAGTAGGTGCCGCCCCGCACAGGGGCAACGCCTGAAGTACCGATACGAAAACGCGGATGCCAGCACAGCAAAAAAACAAACTGAAGCACAGATACGAAAACGCGGATGCCAGCGCAGCAAAAAGCAAAGAATGGCGACTGCGTCGAAGACAAAATCAACTACATCAACACCAACATCAAAGCTTCTGCCCCATGGCCAGAACAAAAATTCTGACCCATTGCCGAGCCTCGCGCTCGGACCTCACGGGCACACGCCACTCAGGATGAGCAGCATCTTTAACCTCGAGTTTGACCTGCCAGCGCTCACCATCCCGTACAGGCTGCGCGCCGCGTAAATCGGCAAAAATATACGAGCCCCGCAAACCGGCGACCCGCACGTCACACAGCCGCTTGCCGGCCGACAACCTGACATCGCCCCACTCGCCCCTGAGTTCATGAGTCCAGTCGCCGTCGCGGATATTGGCAGCGACTTCCTTGCGACGCCGCCACCACCACGCCAGCGCCGCCAGCACCAGCGCGGCAAACAGAATCGCCACGCCCACGGCGACGCCGAAACCAAAATGCGCAGAGAGCGCGTGAAACGCCTGCACGCAGCCGTATATCAAGGCAATCAGGGCAAATAGCGCGACGACGATAGGCATGGCACGTATCCGCAATGTCGCTACATCGGATGGAACCGCAAAGAAAAGCGCGGCAGCGAGTCACCCCTACTTATGCGTAGCCGCCCACTCCTTGAGCGCCTGCATCGTGTTTTCGACGTGCTTGTCGGGCGAAAGGCTCGTGTACTCGTAAATGATCTTGCCGTCAGGCGCGATCACATACGACACGCGGTTCGCCATCGACGCATACATCGGCAGCCCCGCGTCGTACGCGTTAATGACCTTCGAATCGGGATCGGCGGCAACCGGGAATTTGCTGCGGCACTCGCTGACGGAGAACTTCGTCAGCGTGTCGATGTTGTCGTGAGACACGCCGATCACGGTCGCACCATACTTCTTGTACTCATCGACGGCTTCCGCGAATTCGTGCGCCTCGATCGTGCAGCCCTTCGTGAAAGCAGCCGGATAGAAGTACAGGACGACGGGCCCCTTCTTCAACGCATCGGCGAGCGCATACGTATAGGTCTTGCCGCCCAGCGATGCCTGCGTCGTGAAGTTGGGCGCGTTGTCGCCCGGCTTGAGCGTCGCCGAAGCCGTCAGCGCATGCAGCGACAAACCCGCGCACAGCACAGCCGCCAGCGCAAACGGCACAATCTTTTGCTTCATGTCGAGTCCTCGAATCGTGAGCGCACGATCACCGTGCGAGGCCTTCGCGATGCCATCCGTACGGAAGCGGCTTCGCGACCCTGATCTGCCGCCTGATATTGGATCACGTTTGACGATTACGCGTCGGCGCGCGGCGCAAAGCCGGACCGAACGCGCGGCAATCGCAACTCAATCCCCGAGATGCGCGCCGAACCACGCGGCCGCCGACAGATTCAGCTCGGCGAGCACGATGGGCGTAAGCGCGGCGAACTCTTCGAGCGACTGCGCGCTCGCGATCGCCGCGGCATCCTGCGCCTCGCCCGCCGCTTCCGCGATGCTAAGCAGCGCACCCATAGGCCCCGCACGCTCGACGATCGCATCGCGAATCAGCGGCGACAGATCGAGAGGATCGAGCGTCGCGCCGGGCGTCGAATCGACCAGCACATGCACGAGCGAGAACACGCCCGTCAGGAACGCGGCATCCGCGAAAGCCTCGTCGTTCGGATGGATCCAGCGCGCAGCCAGTTCCATGAAGCGGGCGCGCGTGCCAGCCAGCTGCACGAGGGGATCGGAGCGCCACGGCAGTTCGCCGCCGCCCGCGTAGAGCAGCAACTGCGCCCAGCGCGCGATCTGCCGCGTGCCCGTCGCGATGATCGCCTCGCGCAGCGACGCGATATTGCGCCCCAGGCCGAACGCGCTCGAATTGACGAGGCGCAACAACTGCATCACCACATTCGGATTGCGCTTCAGCTCGGCTTCGAGTTCGACGATCCCCGCATCGCGTGCGAGCAGCGCCAGCAGGCGCAGCAGCGAGGTGCGCGACGAGCGCGTGCGGCGCGAGGACAACACCTGCGGCCGCGCGAAGAAGTAACCCTGAAACAGGTCGAAGCCCAGCTCGCGGGCGAGCGTGAAGTCTTCGCGCGTCTCGACCTTTTCGGCGATCAGCGTCTTGCCGTGTTTGAGCAACGCCTGCGTGAGGCTCGGCAGCAGCTTGCGGTCCGTCTCGAGGAAGTCGACCTTGACGATATCCGCGAACGGCAGCGCGGCCAGCAGATTCGGTGACAGCTCGCAGACATCGTCGAGCGCGACGCGAAACCCTGCGCGGCGCAGTTCGTCGATGCGCGCGATGAGCCGCTCGTCGAATTCGACCGTCTCGAGAATTTCGAGCACGAAGCGCTCGGGCTCCATCAGATGCACGATGTCGTCGAACAGCAGATCGCGGCCGATGTTCACGAAGCCGCGGTGCGTGCCCAGCACGGACGGCACGCCGATGCTGCCGATCGTGCGCACCACCACCTGCGCCGTGGCTTGCGCATCGTCGGACACTTCCGCGTAATTCTCCGCGCCGGCGCGAAACAGCAGTTCGTAGGCATGCAATGCGCCATCGCGGTCGAGGATCGGCTGACGCCCGACATAGACGAACTGCGCCGAGGAGATCGCTTCGTCGTCCTCGCCTGCTTGCGCAAACGTTTGAAGGCGGCCGGCTTCGTCAGTCTCTTGATACGGATCAGGCATTTTTCACAGCTGCTTGAATTCGGAAAACGGCTTGCATGCGGGGCTCGCACGCCATGCCTTACCTGGCGGACCCGTCTCGCCAGATAACGGAGCGCCCTGGCCGCCACTTTAGCGGAATCCCTCCGCCCATGTACAGGCGGCGGGCGGGTTTCAGTTCCTTACCATATGTTATGGCGCCTTTTATGTCCAATCGCTAAAGATTCTGCCGAAAACGTCGATAACCCGTTCTGATGGACGGCCTCGCGCCTGCCCCGATCGGTCCGCCGGCGGGCACGGCAGCGACGTCCAGCCTCAAGACGAACCGGGTAGTCAGCGATACACATGGAAGCGACCAGGATCACCCCAGCCCGCCGGGGCTTGCTGCGCACGGCGATCGACCGATTCCGCGCGGTCCGTCAGCCCGCGCGCGCGACGGTTGCGCCAGGCACGCCCACCGTCTCGCAAGGGCTCGAACAGGCCGCAGGCGCCGTCGACTTCCTCGCGCACGTCGCGCGCAATCTCACCTTTCTGTATGTTTCCGAGGCGAGCCTGCGCTTCATCGGCTATCACCGCGAATATCTGCAAACGGTCACGCTGCATGAACTCGTCGCGTCCGGCGACGTCGCGCGGCTCGATGCCGCGCTGCGCCGCGCCGATGAAAGCGGTGTCGTCGAAAAGGTCACGCTGGACCTGATCAAGTCGCTGACCTATCCCGTGCCCGTCGAGCTGCGCATCGCGCGCAACTGCCACGACGGCATCGAAGGCTATTCGATTGCGGGCTTCGACGTGTCGAGCTGGCGCGCCACGGAAGCGAGCCTCAAGCATCAGCTGCATACCGACAGTCTGACGGGCCTCTCGAACGTGCCCGCGCTCGTCGAGGAAATGCGCAACGCACAGCAGAAAGCGGATGCGACGGGCAAGTCGGCCGCCCTGCTGCTGCTCGATATCGACGACTACCAGCGCGTGAACCGCGCGCTCGGCTACGATGCCGGCGACGAAATGCTGCGCGACACGGCGCGCCGTCTGTCCAACATGACGACGCAAGCCGAAATGATCGCGCGCATCTCCAGCGACGAATTCGCGATTCTGCTGCCGCCCGTGCACGCGCGCGCCGATGCCGCGCTGGCCGCCGAAGCGCTCGCCAGGCGTCTCTTGACGGCCATCCAGCAGCCGTACACGTTCAACCGGCAACCGGTGCACCTGTCTGCGAGCGTCGGCATCGCGCTCTATCCCGACACGCAGCACGCGGGCGAGTCGTCCGACGGCGCGTCGCGCGACAGCCAGCTGCTGCGCTGGGCCGATCATGCGCTGTCGCGTGCGAAGGCCGCGGGCGGCAACACCCTCGCGTTCTATGTGCCCGACGACAGCCTCGCCGACGCCGAACGCCTGAAGCTCGAATCGGATCTGTACGACGGCGTGCGCAACGGCGAGTTCTCGCTGCACTTCCAGCCGATTACGAGCAGCCAGACGCGCGGCGTGGTCGGCGTCGAGGCGCTGATCCGCTGGCAGCATCCCGTGCACGGACTCGTGCCGCCGTCGATGTTCATTCCCCTCGCCGAATCCGTCGGCCTCATCAACTACCTGGGGAACTGGGTGCTGAAGGCCGCGTGCATGCAGCTGATCCGCTGGGACACGCAAGGCATCCGGCTGCAATATGTCGCCGTCAACGTGTCGCCGCAGCAGTTCCGCGATCCGCGCTTCAAGGAAAGCGTGCGCGAAGCGATTGCGCTGACGGGCATCGATCCGCACCGGCTCGTGTTCGAAATCACGGAAAGCCTGCTGATGCACGACCCGCAGCACGCGACCACGCTGCTCGAAGAACTGACGGGACTCGGTATCCGCTTCGCCGTCGACGATTTCGGCACCGGCTATTCGAGTCTTGCGTATCTGCAACGTTTTCCGCTTGCCAAACTGAAAATCGACCGGAGTTTTGTCGAGAATCTGCTAACCTCGCGCAACGATCAGGCGATCGTCAGCGCGGTGGTGGGCCTTGCGCAGACGCTCGACCTCGAACTCGTCGCCGAAGGCGTCGAGACGGAAGAACAACGCGACCTGCTGACCGAGATGGGTTGCGACCACATTCAGGGCTGGCTCGTCTGCAAGGCACTGCCATCGGAAGAACTCGCGCAGCGTTTCGCATCGCGTGCGCTTCACGTGCATGGCGAAGCGTGACGGACATGACGCGTAACGACACTGTGCACCGGCTACGTCACGACGTGCCACTCACTGGAAACTGTATGCCTCTTGCGGGACTTACATGCTAAAGGCTGCGCTGCTTGACCGGCTCTGGGCTCGCATGAACGAGCGCGGCGATTTTCCGATGCTGCAGCAGTCGCTCCGCACGACGATGGCCGCGATGAGTAACGACGATCTCGATTTCAGCGGGATCGTGCAGATTGTGCTCTCCGACTTCGCGCTGACCCAGAAGGTGTTGCGTCTCGCGAATTCGGCAATGTACATGGCGTTCGGCGGCAACATCACCACCGTCTCGCGCGCGCTGATGGTGCTCGGCATGGACGCCGTCGGACATCTCGTCGTCGGCCTGAAGATCGTCGATCACTTTCATCACAGCGCCCCGCGCCGTATCGACGCGAAGCTCGAACTCAACCGCACCATGCTGTCGGGCTGCGTCGCGCGCAAGCTCACCGAGCGCGGCGATCTGCGTCAGGGCGAAGAGGCTGTCGTCTGCACGCTGATGCGGCAGATCGGCAAGCTGCTCGTCGTGTTCTATCTCGACGCCGAATGGGATCAGATTCGCCGTCAGGTCGACACGGGCATGGGCGAGAGCGAAGCGTGCGAGAGCGTGCTCGGCGTGACGTTCGAGGAAATCGGCCTCGAAGCGGCGTCGCGCTGGCGTCTGCCCGAACTGATCCGCGTTGGCATGACCGAGTTCGATCCGCTGCAGGACGACGAACCGCGTCAGGTGCAATGGCTGCGCGCAATCACGAACTACTCGACGGAAGTCGCGAACGTGCTGACGCAGCCGCATCTGCCCGAGTCGCAGCGCGACGTGCGCATCGCGGAACTCGCGCAGCGCTACAGCCGCACGCTCAACACCGATCCCGACGTGCTCGTCGACATGAGCCTGACGCTCGCCGAAGAAGAAACCCGCGACGGCGTGATGCGCGAGATCTTCGAACTGCGCGCCAACGCCGATGCGATCGCGCGCGAGTCGGTCGATCCCGAATCGTGCATCCGCGCGGGCGTCCGCGAACTGCAGGCTTTGCCGAGCGACAGCGGACTCGCGCCCGCGCTCGCGATGGCGTCGGAAACGGTGCTCGCGGGACTACAGTTCGAGCGCACGGTCGTGTTCGTGCGGCATGGCAGCGGCATCTTCAAGGCGTCGATGGGATTCGGCGCAAAGATCGACGCGGCGCTGCCCAAGCTGAGTTTCGCGACGGCCTTCGAGCCCGACGTGTTTCATCTCGCGATTGCGAACTCGGTCGGCATCTTCATCGAGAACGCACGCGATCCGAAGATGCACGCGCGCCTGCCGGGCTGGTATCGCCGTGCATTCGACGGCGTGCATTCGTTCGTGCTGCTGCCCGTGGTGCTCGAGAACAAGTCGACGATCGCCCTGCTCTATGGCGACTGGGCACATCATGATTTGCCACGCCGTATTTCGCAGCGGGAAATGGCCGCGCTCAACGAGCTGGCGCGCGAATTGGGCAGGTTCTTCGCTTTCGCGCCCGTGAGCGAAGTGGAAACACTTTAAGGCTGGGCACGCCGCTCAGTTTTCAGTTTTCTTATCGCGGCGCTCTTCCATCGACATGCGCGGCTCATGCCGTCGAGCCGCGCATCATCTTGCTTCAAGCTGCCTCAGTCTTCGATCCGCTCCAGCCCGGTCGCCTCCGCATTGCGATCGGCGATGCCCGCCCACGCGGCAGCAACGAGACCCATCTGCGCGATATCGCTCACCTGCAGACCTTCGAGCTTCGCGCACGCGCTTTCGATCTCCGCCCACGCCCCGCGCTCCAGCGCCTCGATCAGCGTGAGCAATGTGCCGAGCGCGCCTTCGCGCAACAGGATGGCGTCGCGGATCGGCTTGGACAGCGCAAGCACGTTGAGCGTGTGTTCGAGCGAGCCGCCGAACACCGAATCGACGAACGAGAACACGCCCGTGAGAAAGGCCGCGTCGGTTTCGTCGCGACCGGCTTCGGGCAGGCGTTCCACGGCCAGTTCCATGAAGCGCGCGCGCGTCGCGGCGAGTTGCAGCAGCGGATCGTCTTCGAGCGCGACCTTGCGGCCGTCCGCGTATAGCAGCAGTTGCGTCCAGCGCGCGATGCGGTTCGTGCCCGTCGCGTTGATCGCTTCGCGCAGGGTCGTGACCTTGCGGCCCATCGCAAGCCCGCTTGAATTGGCGAGGCGCATGAGGTGCATCACCAGCACCGGGTTCAGCTTGAGTTCGGCTTCGAGCTGGGCGACGGTGGGCTCGCCGCCAAGCAGTTGCAGCAGATTCAGCAACGCGTGACGCGGCGCGCTGACCTTGCGGGCGGCCGCGCCCTGGGGATGCGCGAAGTAATAGCCCTGAAAGCGGTCGAAGCCGAGATTGAGCGCCTGCTCGTACATCTCCTGGGACTCGACGCCCATCGCCACCAGCAGCTTGCCCGCCGACTTCAGCACGCTCGCGAATTTGGGCAGCATGGACTGCGGGATGCGGTTCACGTCGATCTTCACGGCGTCCACATAGGGCAGCAGGCGCGCGAAGGTGTCGTCGGCTTGCGCGACGTTGTCGATCACGAAGCGATAGCGGCGGCCGTGCAACTCGACGAGGCGCGCGATCAACGTGTCATCGGCAACGATGTCGGGCGGCAGCTGGAACATGAAGCGCTCGGCGGGCAGGCTGCGGACGGCTTCGTCGAACAACAGTTCGCGCGTGACGGGCAGGTAGCCGGGATGATTGGCGAGCGCCGCGCGCACGTCATGCTGCAACACTGTCTTGATGAAGATTTCAGCGGCGCTCGGACCGGCCTTCGGCTGTTCGCTTTCCGCGTCTTCTGCAGCTTCGGCGGGTTCAGCGGCTGGAGGTTGATATAGCTTGAGTTCGAACGCGCACAGCATGTTGTCGCGGTTCAGGATGGGCTGACGGGCAAACGAAACGTTTGCGCGCGCGTCCTGCATGATTCCCGGAACGCCTTCTGCCTGGCGTTCTTCAGCGACTGCGGTGGTGGTCATTCCCGGTCCCCTGTCGACCCGGATTCGCGCTTCAGCGCCGAACCGGACCCGTGCAAGTAGTTGTGGCGAAGCGTTGCGCTTCGTGCTCTCGTCTGTTCGGTATTGTTCTGGCGGCGACTCTGTCCGACATGTCGAGCCGTCTTTCCCCGTGCGCCGATTTTAGCGCACGCAGACTTGCGTAGGGGCACGGCGAAGCGAAAAAAGACTATAAAACAAGGGCAAAAAACACGACCGGCCGCGCAAGGCGGCCGGCTTGTGATGCCTGTTTTCGTGCGGCACCTGCGCGATGTTCCGCGCCGGATGCCGCGTGCATTACTTGAGCACGACCTTCACGTCGAAGTACTTCGCGGCGAGCCGGTCGATCGTGCCGTCTGCCTTCAGTTCCTTGAGCGCCTGGTTGACGGCGTCTTTGAGCTGGGCGTCGCCCTTGCGCAGACCGAACCCGACGCCGGAGCCGAGCAGCTTTTCATCGGAGACGGCCGGGCCCGCAAATTCGAAGCCCGCGCCTTGCGGCTTCTTGAGGAAGCCCTTCGATGCCGCTTCCGCGTCCTGGAACGATGCATCGAGGCGGCCCGCGACGAGGTCTGCGTAGACCTGGTCCTGCGTCTGATACGGGATCACGTCGACGCCGTTGGGTGCCCACTTCGCCTTCGCGTAGGTTTCCTGGATCGTGCCTTGCAGCACGCCGACGTGCTTGCCCTTGAGCGAAGCGGGGGTCGGCTGCAGGCCGCTGCCCTTCTTCGCGATCATCTGGTTGGGGATTACATAGATGGGATCGGTGAAGTCGATGACAGCGCGGCGCTGGTCGGTGATCGACATATCCGAGTTGATCGCGCTGAACTTGCGGGCCTGGAGCGCGGGGATGAGGCCGTCGAACGAATTCTCGACCCACACGCACCTGGTCTTGAGCCTGGCGCAGACAGCGTTGCCGATGTCGATGTCGAAGCCTTGCAGGTCGCCGGCGGGCGACTTCGATTCGAACGGAGCGTAGGACGCTTCGACGCCGAAGCGTATTTCCTTGATCTCGGCTGCCATTGCTTGCGTTGTCAGGGCTGCGCTCACCAGTGCTGCGAGCGTGACTGTCTTTTGCCAACTCATTTTCATTAAAGCGTTCCTCTAGAAGTACAGGAGGCGATCTGTTTCGCCTCGGGCGTGCGGATGATCTTTGCAACGCCGGATTTCGACTCAATGGTCGTCGCGGGGTTTGGTGCGGCGCACCGGGCGCTTCGCGAAGCCGGCGATTTTACAGGGTCAATGTTTTTTGTCTGCGACGCAGTCGCCATTCTTTTGTTCGTGCTGCGCTGGCCTCCGGGAATTCGTGGCGGGCATCCGCGATTTCGTGGCGGGCATCCGCGTTTTCGTATCGGTGCTTCATGCGTTGCCCCTGTGCGGGGCGGCACTTACTTTCTTTGCCGCCGCAAAGAAAGTAAGCAAAGAAAGCGGGCTAACACCGCCAGCACTAGTCATTGCCTGCGGGCCCCCAGCCGGTCCCGCTCTCCACACGGCATCGCACTGTCTTACGCCCGTTGCCACCGTGCTAACTACCCGCATCCCCCACTTCACACTCCCGCGTCACGTTTCGCGTTACCAGCAAATCCACGGCCGCCCAGGTGGCAAACGGTGTGTAGGTTGTCGCAATCGAAGTGCACCACTCCGGACTGACAAGCGGGATCGGTGTCGTAGGTGCGCGAACGCGTAAAGTGCGACAACCTACACACCGTTTGCCACCTGGGCGGCGCAGACGAGTCGCTGCCGCTGGCTGTGCCACGGGCGAATGGAGCGGGTGATGCGTTTGTTCAGTGCGCTGGCAACGCCCGTAGGCTAGTGCGTTGCCGTGTGGAGTGCGGGACCCGTCGAGGGCCCGCAGGCAACCACTAGTACTGGCGGTGTGAGCGGCTTTCTTTTGCCTACTTTTCTTTGCCGCTGCAAAGAAAAGTAGGTGCCGCCCCGCACAGGGGCAACGCTAGCAAACCAGAGGCAAAACGCGGACGCCCGCGCAGCAAAAAAACCAAACCATCGACTGCGTCGCAGACAATACAAAAAAACCTACATCAACCCACGATGAGTCTCATCGGTAGTCTCAACAACAAGAAGCCCCGCCCGCAACCCGGGCTTAACAGTTGCGTTAGGAAACACGATCCGCTCCTCGTCGTGCCGCACGACATACCGATACTCACCATCACGCGCGAGAACCGTATCGCGCCCAAAGGCGGTGAAATTCGCGACATCGCTAGCAAATAGCAACTCGAAGGAATCGCTCTGCTTGGTAATCTGATCGATCACAGTAAACACGCGCGGCAACGCCAGAGAAACATCCCCCTGCCCGCCGGCAAGCAAAAGCCGCAAAGCCGAATCGGCATAAGCAAACCGCAACAGGTCGTTCTCGCCAAAGGGACGGACTTTACCGAGTTCCAGCGTACATGCAGCGGCACCACACGCCTCGGCGGTGAAATGCGAATACGTGTTGCCCTTCGTCGTATGCAACAGAACAGCCGCAATCCGCGCATCCCGCAACCACTCGAACATCGCGCGCGACAACGGTGCGCCCGTATGCGGCAGCAACGCAAACTGTTCGAACACGGAAGCGCGGATCGCCGTGTGCATATCGACATGCCAGCGTGCGCCCGGCGCATCCGCGAAGAAACGCACGGCGATACGCTCCAGTGCCGCAGCGCGCGGCGCTTCATGGCTCCGCGGCAATTGCGCATGGCGCCCGCTGAACAGCCGGTTCAGATCGTCGTCGATATAGCGGCACGACTCGCGCATCGCCTGCACGTTGCCGAGTATCACCAGCAACCGGCAAGCAAGCGCCGCGCTTCCGTCAGCAATGTCGCGCACGAGAAACGACAGCAGTTCGATGGGCGCCGTCTCGTCGCCATGAATACCCGCCGATGCCAGCACGCTGCGTACTTCGTCACGCGCAGAGCCAGCAGGCTCGAACTGCAACACCCCGTCGTCGACCCACGTCCACCGCACGCCGTTCCCGCACACGCCCTCGCGCGCATCGCCGGCAGGCTGCCTGCCCGACAGCGTGAACGCGAGGAAATCGTCGAGCATCGACGTATCAGCGCTGGAAGTCATACAGCGAACCCAAGCCGAGAATCTGCGTCAGTTCATCGAGTGCCGTGCGCGACTCGTTCAGCAACTTCGGATCGGCGAGATCGGCGGGCGCGAGGCGGTCGCGATAGTGCGTCTCGATCCAGCCGTCCAGCCGCGCGAACAGCGTGTCGTCGATCCACACGCCCGGCGTTACCGCGCCGCGCTCCGCTTCGTTCAACACGACACGCAGCCGCAGGCACGCAGGCCCGCCGCCGTTCTTCATGCTCTCGCGCAGATCGAAAACCAGCACGTCGTCGATGGGCGCCGTGCTTTCCGCGAGTTCGTCGAGGTACGCCGCCACGCGCGGATTCTCCCGGCACTCCTGCGGCACGACGAGCACCTGCTTGCCGTCGCCGCGCAACAGCAGCTGGCTGTTGAACAGATACGACGACACGGCATCGGCGACGCTCACCTGCGCATCCGGCACTTCGATCACGTTGAACTCGCCATTGAACTTCGCCAGCTTCGCGCGCAGCTCGTCGTACACGGCCGTCTGATCGACGAACGCCAGCTGATGACAGAACAACGTGCGCGCATTGCCGACGGCTATCACGTCGTTATGAAACACGCCGGCGTCGATCACTTCGGGCGTCTGCTGCGCGTAGACGGTTGCGTCGTCGGCCAGTCCATGACGATGTGCGACAGCACGGCTCGCCTCGAACGTCTGGCGCGCAGGGAAGCGCTTCGGCTCGGGCCCGCGGCGATATTCGCTGCGGCCATACACGAAGAACTCGACGCCCTTCGCGCCATACTCCGCGCAAAAACGCGTGTGATTCGCCGCGCCTTCGTCGCCGAGCGCGGGCGTGCCGGGCAGCGCCTCGTGCACGACGAAGCGTGACGGGTCCGCGAAAATCGCGCGCAGCGTGCGGCGCGTCGACTCGTGCTCGATCGCGCGATGCAGCTTGCTCGTCAGGTTCGCGGGCGTGAAATGAACGCGGCCATCGTGCGTATCGGCCGACGGACTCACCGTCGCCGCATTCGCCGTCCACATCGCGGACGCGGAACTCGCAGCCGCGAGCAGTTCGGGCGCGTTCTTCGCCACGCGCTCGATCACGCCCGCTTCGTCGCCAGAAAAGCCGAGTTCGCGCAGCAGGCGCATCGACGGACGCTCCTGCGGCGGCAGCACGCCCTGTTTGAAACCGAGATCGGCCAGCTGCTTCATCTTGCGCAGCCCCTGCTTCGCGGCCATCTTCGGGTTCGCGATGGACTTGTCGTTGCTTTGCGACGCGACGTTGCCGAACGACAGCCCTGCATAGTTGTGAGTCGGTCCGACGAGTCCGTCGAAATTGGCTTCAGTGGCTTGCATCGTCGATCCTTAGAAATGAAGACCCGGCGACACGCTCGCGGGCATCTGCAGTTGCGCGCTTTCGACGGAGGCCATCGGATATGCGCAGTAATCGGCTGCGTAGTACGCGCTCGGCCGGTTGTTGCCCGAGCGGCCCGTGCCGCCGAACGGCGCCGCCGACGACGCGCCATTGGTTGGCCGGTTCCAGTTCACGATGCCGGCGCGGATCGTGCGCTGGAAATGCGTCCACAGCATCTCGTCGTCGGCGAGCAGGCCTGCCGACAGACCGAATTCGGTATCGTTCGCGCCCGAGATCGCTTCATCGAACGAGCCGTAACGGACGATCTGTGCGAGCGGCCCGAAGTGCTCTTCGTCGGGCAGATTCTGCACGCCGGTGACGTCGAGAATCGCGGGCGACACGAAGCCGAGCTTGGGATCGCGCTGCTCCATCTTCAGCAGCGGCTTCGCGCCGCCTTCGACCAGTCGAGTCTGTGCTTCGACGAGACGCGCCGCCGCGCGCGCCGAAATCACGGCGCCCATGTACGGTTGCGGATCGGCGTTGTATTCGCCGACCGCGATGCGCGAGCTCACTTCGACGAAACGCGCGATGAAGCGGTCGCCGAATGCATCGTTCGGCACGAAGATACGGCGCGCGCACGTGCAGCGCTGCCCCGCCGACAGGAACGCCGATTGAATGGTGTGATGCACGGCGCCGTCGAGATCGGCGACGGGCGCGATCACGAGCGGGTTGTTGCCGCCCATCTCCAGCGCGAGCACGATCTCGGGACGGCCGCCGAACTGCTTGTGCAGCAGCGTGCCCGTATCCGAACTGCCCGTGAAGAAGAGACCATCGATCTGCTTGTGATTCGCGAGCGCCACGCCCGTGTCCTTCTCGCCTTGCACGAGATTCAGCACGCCCGCGGGCAGGCCCGCGTCGCGCCATACCTGGACGGTCGCGCGCGCAACGCCGGGCGCCAGTTCGGACGGCTTGAACACGACCGTGTTACCGGCGATCAGCGCGGGCACGATATGCCCGTTCGGCAAATGCCCCGGAAAGTTGTACGGACCGAACACAGCCACGACGCCATGCGGACGATGACGCAGCACAGCCGTGCCGTCCGCCATCGCGGTGCGCCGCTCGCCCGTGCGCTCGTTGTACGACTGGATCGAGATGTCGACCTTCGCGGCCATCGACGCGACTTCCGTGCGTGCTTCCCACAGCGGCTTGCCCGTCTCGCGTCCGATCGCCTCGGCCAGCGCTTCCTTGCGCTCGCCGATCAACGCAGCGAAGCGGCGCACGACGGCAATGCGTTCGTCGAGGCTCACGGCCGACCACATCGCGAACGCACGGCGCGCGCTCGTCACGGCGCGATCGACGTCTTCCGCCGACGCGCTATTGCCTTCCCACACCGTCGCGCCCGTGCCCGGATTGCGCGATGCAAATGCGTGTCCTGTGCCGGCGACCCATTCGCCGTCGATGAAAAGCTCGCTCATGTTCGTCCTTATTTCTGTTTCAGGGGCAGCACGCGCACCGGCTCGCCTGCCTTCACATTCAATGCCGCCGCTTCGTCCGCCGTCAGACGGAACACGCCGTTCTCGACCACGCCCGCCGCGATGCCCGTGCGGAAATCGCCGAGCGACGTGTTCGAGACCAGCGAACGCGGGCCGTTCTCCTGCGCGTCGTGTGCGGCGATTTCGACGGGCGCGACGACGCTCTCGCGCACCGTGCGCAAGTCGGCGACGTGGCATTCGAGCACGGGGCCCGCGTCGAAGATGTCGACGTGATTCTCGTAACGCAGCCCTTCAGCCTCGAGCATCTTGCGTGCAGGCAGCGTGTCGCTGTGCGTGAGCGCGATTGCGTGCTGCGCTTCTTCGGGCAGCAATTCGACATACACGGGGAAGCGCGGCATCAGCTCCGCGAGGAACGACTTGCGTCCGTGCGAGCTGAGATAGTCCGCGGCGTTGAAGTCGATCTGATAGAAGTGCGAGCCGACCGCGCGCCAGAACGGCGACGTGCCGTCGGCATCGAAATGACCGCGCAACTCCGCGCAGATGCGCTGCGGAAAACGGTCGCGGAACTGCGCGATGAACATGAAGCGCGAACGCGACAGCAAGCCGCCCACGCCATGCGCGCGATAACGCGGGCTCAGGAACAGCGAGCACACTTCCGCGTAACCCGTCAGATCGTGCGAGATGTTGAGCGCGCGCATACGCGTCCAGATGCCGAGATCCTGCGACGCATGCACCACCGTGCTCACGCGATAGTTGTAGAACGGCTGCTCGAGCCCGACGGCCGTTTCGATCCCGCAGACGCCCGCGATGTCCTTCGTCTGCGAATCTTCCATCACGAAGAAGTAGCCCTTCTCGTGCGGTGCGGCCTTGTCCTCGATCGTGCGACGCGCGCGCGCGATGCGCGCCGCGAGCGCATCGCGATCCGGCTTGAAGGTCGTGAGACCGGGGCCCGTCTCCTGAGCGAGCGCGACGAGCGCGTCCACATCGCCCGTCTGCACGACGCGAACGACGATCATTGTGCTTCTCCCGTAGTCTGTTTCGATTCCTGCAGATGGAGCGGCACGCAGCGCACCGTGTCGCCGTCGCGCACGTCGAGCGCATGGCGCACGGCGGCGGGCAGCGGCGCGCCCGCGTCTGCCTGCGCGGGCAGATCGGCGAGCACGCAGCGGAATTCGCCCGGCTTGTTGCTCGCGATCAGATACGTCGCGCCGTTCTGCGCCGACGCTTCGCGCACCGCGCGCGATTCGTTGCGCTTCACGCATGCGGCGCGATCGATCTGCGCCGTCAGCACGGGGCCCGCATCGAAGATATCGACGTAGCGGTCCGTCTCGAAGCCCTCTTCCATGTGGATGTCATACGCGAGCAGCGCCTTTTCGTCGGGCTCGCCGAGCACGCGCTGGGCGGCTTCGGGCAGGAGCGGCACGTAGATCGGATAGCTCGGCATCACTTCCGCGATGAACGTGCTGCTGCGGCCGCCCGACTGCACTTCGATATCGGCGAAATCGCGGCCGAAGAACTTGCGCCCCACGGCTTCCCAGAACGGCGACACGCCTGCGTCGTCCGTCACGCCGAGCAGCAGCGAGAACACTTCCGACGTGAAGCGCTGGCGGTTCGCGGCGATGTACATCATCCGCGCGCGCGACATCAGATGCGCGGCGGCGTCGCCTCGCATCTCGGGGTCGATGTAGAAACCCGCGAGACGGCTCTTGCCCGTCAATTCATGCGACATCGTCAGCGCGTGGATCTTGCGGTTTACGTGCAGTTCGCGCGACGCGTGAATCAGGGCGTCGTTGCGGAACACGTAGAACGGTTCCGAGTAGCCGGCTGCCGCGACGATGCTCGCCGTGCCGTGCAGCTTGCCCGTCTCGCTGTCTTCCAGCACGAAGAGATAGAACTCCTCGCCCGGAAAATCGACTTCCGCGCGAAACGAGTCTTCCGACAACGCGACGCGCGCCTCCAGCGCGCGCCGGTCGTGCGGCAGCGAATGCAGCACCGGATGCGCGTTGCGCGCCATCTGCTGCAAGGCGTCGAGATCGGCCAGACGGCCTGGGCGGACGAAGAGCATCGTGGTCTCGTGGTTGAGATGGATCGGTTACTTGGCGACTGCCACTGCGCCGACGACTTCCTCGACCGCCTTTTCGAAGCGCGCGAGACCGTCGTTCATGTCGTCGGCGGGAATGATTAGCGACGGAGCGAAGCGCAGCACGTCCGGGCCCGCCATCAGCATGATCACGCCATGCTTGCCTGCCGCCGTCACGAAGTCTTTCGCGCGGCCCTTGTAGGCGTCCGTGAGTTCGGCACCGATCAGCAGGCCCTTGCCGCGCACGTCCTTGAAGATGCCGAAGCGTTCGTTGATCTTCGCGAGCGTCGCCTTCAGCTGTTCGCTGCGCGTGCGCACGCCTTCGAGCAGCTTCGGGTCGCTGACGAGGTCCACCACCTTCAGCGCGATAGCCGTCGCGAGCGGGTTGCCGCCGTATGTCGTGCCGTGCACGCCCACCTTGAAGTGCGCGGCGAGTTCGTTGGTCGTCAGCATCGCGCCGATCGGGAAGCCGTTGCCGAGCGCCTTCGCCGTCGTCAGGATGTCGGGCGTCACGCCCGTGTCCTGATACGCATAGAAGAAGCCCGTGCGGCCGACGCCCGTTTGCACTTCGTCGAAAATCAGCAGTGCGCCGTGCTGGTCGCAGGCTTCGCGCAGCGCCTTGAGGAACGCGGGATCGGCGGGAATCACGCCGCCTTCGCCCTGCACCGGTTCGACGATGACCGCGCAGGTCTTCGGGCCGATGGCGGCGCGCGCGGCGGCGATGTCGTTGTACGGCAGATGCTTGATGCCGGCGGGCACGGGGCCGAAGCCTTCCGAGTACTTCGGCTGGCCGCCGACGCTGACCGTGAAGAACGTGCGGCCGTGGAACGACTGCGTGAACGAGATGATTTCGTCTTTTTCCGCGCCGACGCGGTCGAAGGCGACGCGGCGGGCGAGCTTCAGTGCGGCTTCGTTGGCTTCCGCGCCCGAGTTCGCGAAGAACGCGCGGTCGGCGAACGTGAGTTCTTCGAGACGCCTGGCGAGGCGCAGCACGGGTTCATTCGTGTAACCGTTACCGATATGCCAGAGTTTCGCGCCCTGATCGTGCAGAACCTTCATGAGTTCGGGGTGCGAGTGACCGAGCGCCGTGACGGCGATACCGCCCGCGAAGTCGACGTAGTCCTTGCCTTGCGTGTCCCATACGCGGGAGCCCTCGCCGCGGTCCGGCACGAAGGACGCTGGGGAGAATACGGGGACCATGACTTCATCGAAGGTCTGGCGGGTCACGTTCTGGTCGTTCATGGTGGATCCTCGAGGCTCGTTCAGAGTAATGGTTTGTAGTTTAGGTGACAGGCGGGGGATGTTCTTGCGTGGAAGCGACTGGTTCTTTTGTTGTCTCTGCGACGCAGTCGCGCATTCTGGGGGTTTTTGTCTGCGACGCAGTCGCTGGCTTTGGGTCTTTTGTCTGCGACGCAGTCGCCATTCCTTGTTTTTGGGTTTCGCTGGCATCCGCGATTTCGTATCGGTGCTGCAAGCGTTGCCCCTGTGCGGGGCGGCACTTACTTTCTTTGCCGCCGCAAAGAAAGTAAGCAAAGAAAGCGGGCTAACCCCGCCAGTCCTTGTGTTTGCCTGCGGGCCCCCAACGGGTCCCGCACTCCAGACGGCAACGCGCTATCCCATGTGCGTTGCCAGCGCCTTTAACCGGCGCATCACCCTCTCCAATCACCCGTAGCGCAACCAGCGGCAGCGATTCGCCTGCGCCGCCCAGGTGGCAAACGGTGTGTAGGTTGTCGCACCGCATGCGTTCGCGCTTCTACGACACCGATCCCGCTTTTCAGTCCGGAGTGGTGCACTTCGATCGCGACGGCCTACACACCGTTTGCCACCTGGGCGGCCGGGGACTTTCTGGTAAAGCGAAACGTGACGCGGGCATGCGAAGTGGGTGAGGCGTGATTTAGCACGCTGGCAACGGGCGCGAAATTAGCGTGTTGCCGCACGAAGGACGGGGACGTTGCGAGCCCCTGGGCAGATACAAGCACTGGCGGTGTGAGCGGCTTTCTTTTGCCTACTTTTCTTTGCCGCTGCAAAGAAAAGTAGGTGCCGCCCCGCACAGGGGCAACGCATGAAGCACGGATACGAATTCGCGGATGCCACCGCAGCAAGAACACAAGAATGGCGACTGCGTCGCAGACAACAACAACATCAACCGCCTTGCTCAGGCCGCTCGATCATAGCCGCCCCACGAGGCTCATCGCCTCGCTGCTTCTCGATCCAGTTCCGCCGCTCCTCACGGGGAGTAACCCCAAACTTCTCCCGATAAGCATTAGAAAAATGCGCAGCAGAAGAAAACCCACATGCAAGACTGATCTGCACGACAGACTTACTGGTACGCTGCAACTGCGTGCGCGCTTTAGCAAGCCGCAATCCAAGGTAATACTTCGAAGGCATCGACCCAAGATACTGCCGGAACAGCCGCTCCAACTGCCGGCGCGACACGCCGACCAGACCGGCGATCTCATCGGAGGTGAGCGGATCCTCGATATTCGCTTCCATCAACAGCAACGCATCGTTGAGCCGCGGATGCCGCTCGCCAGGCGCAGTCACGAACGGTATGCGCTGCCGCTCTTCGCCGGAGCGCAAGGTGCCAACACCCATCGTATCCGCGATACGCTCGGCAAGCTCAGGACCATGCTCACGCCCAATCATCGCCAGCATGAAATCGACGGTGGCCTGGCCACCGGCACAGGTCGCCCGATCGCGATCGATCTCGAAGATCTGCTGCGTGACAATCGAGCGCTCGAACTGCTCGGTGAACTGCTGGTACGTCTCCCAGTTCACGCTCACGCGATAGCCCGATAACTGCCCCGCCATCGCGAGCCACCACACGCCATGATGAATGCCCGTCACGAGCGGCGTGCGCTGCCCGACACGCGACAGGCTCGCGAGAAACAGACGGTAGTCCGCGAATTGCTGGAAACGCTCGCTGACGATGATCAGCCAGTCGCACGCGAGCGCATCGCCGAACGCGGCATCGGCGGGCCACAGCGCGCCGCCCGCAAGCGGCACGGGGCGGCCGTCCCACGAGCACACCTGCCAGCGATACAGCGCACGGCCGTCGATTTCATTGGCCAGATTCAACGCGTCGACGATCGGCCCCACGCCCGACATCGACACGGGCGGCAACGCGACGATCGCGACCTGTGTGGTGCGGGCAGGACCGGACGACGGGCGAGGCATTGCGATAAACGAGAGAATGCCGGCTTACTTGAGACTGCCGGACAGGAACTGCTTGAGGCGCTCGCTTTTCGGCGTCACCAGAACTTCCGACGGCACACCCTCTTCCTCCGTGCGTCCCTGATGCAGGAACATCACATGGTTCGATACGTTGCGCGCGAAGCCCATTTCGTGCGTCACGACGATCATCGTGCGGCCCTCTTCGGCGAGCTTCTGCATCACCTTCAGCACTTCGCCGACGAGTTCGGGATCGAGCGCGGACGTCGGCTCGTCGAACAGCATCACATCCGGGTTCATCGCCAGCGCGCGCGCAATCGCCACGCGCTGCTGCTGCCCGCCCGACAGATGCGACGGATACTGCTTCTCCAGACGCGGCGCGAGGCCCACTTTCTCCAGATACTCGCGCGCGCGGTCTTCCGCTTCCTTGCGCGGCAAGCCGAGCACGTGGATCGGCGCCTCGACCACGTTCTCCAGCACGTTCATGTGCGCCCACAGGTTGAAGTGCTGGAACACCATCGCGAGCTTCGTGCGGATGCGCTGCAGCTGCTTGTGATCCGCGACCTCGAAATTGCCGTGACGGTCGACCTTGGTACGCACCGCTTCGCCGTCGACGACGATCTGCCCGGCGTTCGGCCGCTCGAGAAAGTTGATGCAGCGCAGGAACGTACTCTTGCCCGACCCGCTCGCACCGATGATGCTGATCACGTCGCCCTTGTTGGCATTCAGCGAGACGCCCTTCAGCACTTCGTTGTCGCCATAGCGCTTATGGATGTCCTGCACGGCGAGCTTGCAGGCTTCCGTTTGAGTCGTGTGGAGCAAGATGCTCTCCCAGAGTGAAGACGGGTGAAACGGGATGCTGAGGTGCAGTCATGCCGCAATTTGATGCTTCATTGCACTGCGGCACGAAGCGCAATGAAGCAGGATCAATGGCGGCGCACGGCCAGATATGCGAGCCAGTGACGCTCGGCGCGCCGGAACAGCGCAACCAGCGCGAACGATACAGCAAGATAGATCAGCGCCGCGAGACCGAACGCCTCGAACGAGCGGTAGGTCGCCGAGTTCGCGTCGCGCGCGACCTTCAGCACGTCGGGCACGGTCGCCGTGAAGGCGACGGTGGTCGCGTGCAGCATCAGGATCACTTCGTTACTGTACAACGGCAGCGCACGGCGCAGCGCGGACGGTATCACAATCCGGCGGTACATCGTGAACCAGCCCATCCCGTAGGCACGCGCCGCTTCGACTTCGCCATGCGAGGTCGCGCGAATCGCGCCCGCGAAGATCTCCGTCGTGTACGCGCAGGTGTTCAATGCGAATGCGAGAATCGCGCAATGAAAGCCGCTGCGGAAAAACGAATCGAGCAGCGCATGAGAGCGCACGAATTCGAGGCTGTAGATGCCCGTATAGATCAGGAGCAGCTGAACGTACAGCGGCGTGCCGCGAAACACGTAGGTGTAGAGGCGCACGGGCGTCGACAGCCAGCGCTTCTTCGATACGCGCGCCACGGCAAGCGGAATCGATGTCACGAAACCGATGCCGATCGAGGCGACCAGCAGCCACAGCGTCACGGCAAGGCCCGAGATGCGCTGGCCGTCCCAGTAGAGGAACGCTTTCCAGAACTGGTTGAGTATGTCGATCATGAGCGTCGTCTCCTGCGTGTTGCCTGCATGTTGCGCGAGTTAGAGTTCGGCATGCCGCACGCCGATCGAATAGCGCTTCTCCAGCCAGATCAGCACGAGATTCGACACGGTCGTGATGGCCAGATAGATCAGCGCGGCGACCAGAATGAAGAAGAACATGTTGAACGTGCTCTTGCCAGCGTCCTGCGCCGCCTTGACGACATCGGCGAGACCGATGATCGACACGAGCGCCGTCGCCTTCACCAGCACCTGCCAGTTGTTGCCGATGCCCGGCAGCGCGAAGCGCATCATCTGCGGAAACAGGATGCGCACGAACACACGCGCGCCGCTCATGCCGTACGCCGCACCCGCTTCGAGCTGCCCGCGCGGCACGGCGAGGAACGCGCCGCGAAACGTCTCGGTGAAATACGCGCCGTAAATGAAGCCGAGCGTCAGCACGCCCGCGATGAACGGATCGATGTCGAACTGCGGGAGGTCGAGCGCGTCGGTCAGGTTGTTGACGGCGATCTGGATGCTGTAGAACAGCAGCAGCATCAGCACGAGATCGGGCACCGAGCGGATCAGCGTCGTATAGCCCGTCGCGATTGCGCGCAACGGCCCGTTGAACGACAGCTTCGCAGCCGCGCCGATGAGCCCGAGCACGACGGCCGTCGCCAGCGAAAGAACCGACAGTTCGACCGTCTTGATCGTGCCGTCGAGGAGCACCGGGCCAAAGCCATAGAGGAACACGTGTGTCTCCTGTGTGGAAGCGAAGCGCCAGGGTTGGTCGGACAGCCGCACCCGCTGCGGCATGGCGCGGATACTCGCAAGCGAAAATGAATTGCTCAAACTGGGGTAGCGAGTTCTTGTGCAGCGCAGCATGCTCGAAGGCGCGGCGGCGAGCGCGTTGAACGCCCACCGTGCCGGGCGCTATCCGCTTGTCTGTCCGTTTGTAAGCACACGGCACACATGCTGCGCCCGCCGCGATTTCGCAAGTTTCGGGTCGCTTTTTCGATAGACGCGCAAAGCCGGCGGCACGCCCGCAAACCCGCGCCGATTGGGGCTTTCCCTGAAAGACACAGGCACTCGATGCTGCCAGGTGCGCCCCGCGCAAGCCGCTGCAATGAGTCACGCGCTAGACTTGGCACTCCCCTTGCGCCACACGACGCTTCTGCACACAGGATCGCCGCATGCCCCTTCAACCCGACTCCACGACGCTCGACGCCTATACCCGCGACGCCGCCCGCTATTCGCGCGAATGGCTCGACCAGCCGCCGCCCGACGACATGTATGCGCTGTGGGAAGCGCATCTGCTGCCCGCGGGCAAGACGGCCGACATCGGTTGCGGCAATGGGCGCGACGTGGCGTGGCTCGCGGCGCACGGGTATCGCGTGACGGGTTTCGATGCGTCGGAGGGTTTGCTCGACGAAGCGCGGCGACTCTATCCTCAGCTTGCGTTTCGCACGGCAACGCTGCCGTCGCTCGCCGAGATCGACGAGCAGTACGACAACGTGATCTGCGAAACCGTGCTGATGCATCTGCCCGTCGAAGCGATTCCCGATGCCATCGACAACCTCGTGCGCATCCTGCGGCCGCATGGCATGCTGTATCTGTCGTGGCGCGTGACGCAGGGCGCCGATGCGCGCCAGCCTGACGGACGCCTGTATTCGGCGTTCGAGCCCGCGCTCATCGCGGATGCGCTCACCGATTGCGTGATCCTGTTCGCCGACGACACGACGAGCGCGAGTTCCGGCAAGCGCGTGTGCCGCATCATCGCCGCGAAGCGCAGCGAGGGCTGAGCGCGGATCGAGCGATTGCCGTCAGTCGGTACCGAGGCACACGCGGATCGCGGGCAACATCGCCTCGACGGCCGCGCGCCCTTCTTCGATGGCGGGGCCCGCGCGGTGAAAATCGAAGATGCCCATGCCGCCCAGACGCGGCTGGATCAGGATGTCGGCAGGCTCGCCCGCGAGGCGGCTGCGCGTGATCCGCACCTGCATGATGTCGATGCTTTGCGCGATCGAACTGAGCATCGACGGCACGCGTGCGCTCGGCGCGGGCGGCACGCGCACATCGCGCGAATATTCTTCGGACGACGGCTGCAGCCAGTTCGGGAAGGGCTTGCCGTTGCGCCGTAACAGCGTCGGCGGCGCAGGCGTCGCGATGGCGGGCGGCGGCGCATCGGGATCGAGCGGCAACGCGTCGGGTTCTTCGACGGCGGCTTCGACGAGTTCTTCCGTCGGCATCGGCGGCAGGTCGACGACCGCGCCGCCGAAATCGCGGCCATTGAGGATGTCGTTGTTCAGATCGACGGCGATTACGCAGTCGGCCCGCATGCCGCGCGCAGCCGACACGGGCACAGGGTTCGACAGCCCGCCGTCGACGAGCCACACGCCCTCGTGCAGCACCGGCGTGAAAATGCCCGGAATCGCAATCGACGCGCGCACGGCGTCCACCACGCCGCCGTCCTGCAGCCAGGTTTCGCGGCCAGAATCGAGTTCCGTCGCGACGGCCGCGAACGGCATCTGCAATTCGCTGATCGAACGGCCGTTGAAGCGGTTGGCAAACACCTGGATGACTTTCTTGCCGCCGAGCAGCCCGCCCGAAAGACGCAGGTCGAGCAGACGCACGACCGACTGCCACGTGAGCCGCGTCACCCACTCTTCGAGCCAGTCGAGATCGCCGTTCGCATACACAGCGCCGACCAGCGCGCCGATCGACGTGCCCGCGACGATGTCGGGCTTGATGCCCGCCTCGTGCAGCGCGCGAATCGCGCCGATGTGCGCCCAGCCGCGCGCGGCTCCCCCGCCGAGCACGAGGCCGATGCGCTTGTAGCGCCGACGTATGGCCATTGTTGTTTTCTCCCTTGTCTGCAGGCGTTTTCTGGTTGGACAGGCGATATCGGCTTTCGTTTTGCGCGCTGTGCGTCCTCGCCTGTGCGTCCTTGCCTGCCCGCCCGTAGCGACGTCAATGCCCGCGAATCACATCCGAGCGCGAGGTCGTGTAGACGATGTGATTGACGTCGAAATGCACGTTGAAAAAGCCCTCCTGCGTGACGCCGCCTTCGCGCCACTTCCAGCTCCACACGGTCTCGGGCTTGAGCGGATAGACAGCCACTTCGCCCGGTTTGCCGAGCAGTCGCCGCACTTCGTCTTCCGTCATGCCGGCGCGGATCTTCGCGAAGTTCGCGGCCGTCAGCACCTGCGTGATTGCCTGCAGCGTGCCGTCGGGTCCGATGTCGACCATGTACGTGTTGAGGCCCTGCGGACCGCGCGGATATTCGAACCGCTTCGAGCCGTCGGTGAACGTGCGCTCCGTTTCGGGCTTGCCCATCTGGTCGCGGATCTGCGCTTCCGTCGTCACGCCGGGCGTGAGGCCCTTCAGAAGCAGTGCATCCGGTTTGACGGCGTTGAAAAATTCCTTGAGCTTTTGCACGGCTTGCTCGCTCTGCTGGTCGTCGCAGCCGGCGAGCGCGAACAACGCGCCCGCCACGGCCACGGAAAGCATCATGTTGCGCAACGAGGTGCGGGTAATCATCTTCGGTGACATGCGGAACACAAACGTATGAACGACACCAAGCATAACCCGCGCGATGGCCCGTTCGCGAATGAACGCCGTGCAGATGTGTGTGGAAAGTTAAAGAATTGCTACGCGAGATTTCGCGTGTTTCGCGTGCAAGACGAACGGATCGCTCGCGACGGGCGATGGATGCTGTGACGCCGTGGAAGAAACCTGGAATGGGAGAGGTACGCTGAAACGGCCATCTGAACGCACGCCGCCATAACCGCTAGCGTTTTCGGCCAGAAGCCACGCGTGCCTCTGGCCGACGCAATTTTCACCCCTATAGGCCGCCACAACAACGGCAGCCGCTGGCCCCTCGACTATCCCGCAAGTGCAGACAATCTAGCGTCAGACCGCCCTTTGCGCGAGAGCGCGTTTACACCGAATCGGCTGACGAATCGGGCGGTGCATCGACGATGCTGGTTCCCGCACGCCAGGGTGCGCTTCGATGCCGTCGGAGCAGCCGCGCCGACGCAACGGGCTGCATGCGTGCGCCCGGCTGACCCGGTCGGCCCGGTTCGTCCGGGTGTGCGCTGCGTAGCCGACCTACGCGTGACGTGACGGGCCGACCGGCGTCGAGGTCCGTGGAGGCCGCCGCCTCGTCGGGCGGATATGCGTCGCGCAGATCCGCATGGTTGGCGGCGACGCTCGTACATTAACGCCCGCGCGCGCGAACGTCCGTGCGACGGCACACGCACGGGACACATTGGCGCACGTCAACGCGCATTCCCCCCTGTTTGCAGGGCTTTTCTGCATCGGCGTCCGCGCTGGATGCTGGGCCTGGTTCGCGTCGTTCGGCCACCGACCCTGCTGCCGTCAGGGACATGAACAGGCCGCCAGCACGAATGGAAGCCCTTTGGCACAATCGCCGTTTTCCGCACGCCAGACGGTCTGCGCGTCGCCCCTGCAACACGGCGATGGTTGGCCGCACATCTTTTGCCATGATTCCTTTTTCGGTCCTCGATCTTTCCCCCATCACGGCCGGCGCGACCGCGGCCGACGCGTTCCGCAACACGCTCGATCTCGCGCAGCACGCCGAGCGATGGGGCTACAAGCGCTACTGGCTCGCCGAACATCACAACATGACAGGTATCGCGAGCGCGGCGACGTCGGTGGTGATCGGCCACGTGGCGGGCGGCACGAAGACGATCCGCGTCGGCTCGGGCGGCGTGATGCTGCCGAATCACGCGCCGCTCGTGATCGCCGAGCAGTTCGGCACGCTGGCGTCGCTGTATCCGGGGCGTATCGATCTCGGCCTCGGCCGCGCGCCCGGCACCGACCAGACCACGGCGCGCGCGCTGCGCCGCGACCTGCACGGCAGCGCCGATTCGTTCCCCGACGACGTCGTCGAGTTGCAGCGCTATTTCGGCGATCCCGTGCCGGGCCAGCGCGTGCGCGCCGTGCCGGGCGCGGGTCTTGACGTGCCGCTGTGGCTGCTGGGTTCGAGCCTGTTCAGCGCGCAACTGGCGGCGGCGCTCGGCCTGCCGTTCGCGTTCGCGTCGCACTTCGCGCCCGACTACATGATGCAGGCGCTGCACGTGTACCGCGCGCAGTTCCGGCCGTCGGAAACGCTCGACAAGCCGTACGCGATGGTCGGCGTGAACCTGTTCGCCGCCGATACCGACGGCGAAGCGCAGCGGCTCTTCACGTCGCTGCAGCAGCAGTTCATCAATCTGCGGCGCGGCACGCCGGGCCAGTTGCAGCCGCCCGTCGATCAGGTCGCGGCCTCGGAAATGGAGATGAGCAGCGTGCGGCATTCGCTCGCGTGCTCGGTCGTCGGCGATCGCGACACGGTGCGCGACGGCCTGCGCACGATCGTCGAGCAAACAGGCGCGAGCGAGCTGATGCTGACCGCGCAGATCTACGATCACGCGGCGCGGCTGCGTTCGTTCGAGATCGGCGCACAGGTGCGGGACGAGCTGGCCGAAGGCTAAGCTTCGTTAGCTGGCGCGCCCGCGCTTGCGTCGTCGCCGGCGATCAATGGCTCGCGGGTAAGGCAGCCAGGCCGTCGAGCAACGCCTTATGAAACGCCACGGGATCCTGCATCTGCGGCGCGTGGCCCAGCTCCGCGAACTCGACCAGCGTCGCATGCGGGATCGCCTGTTTCGTCAACTTCGCGAGTTCCGGATAGTTGCCGATCTTCGCGCGCACGTCGGGCGGCGCCACATCCTTGCCGATCGCCGTCGTGTCCTTGTCGCCGATCAGCAGCAGCGTCGGCATCTTCAGCAAGCCCAGTTCATAGACGACGGGCTGCGTAGTGATCATGTCGTACAGCAGCGCCGAATCCCACGCGACTTCCTTCTTGCCCGGCCCGCGATACATCCCCGCGAGCATCTGCACCCACGGTTCGAAATCGCTGCGCCACTGGCCCGAGTAATAGGTGGCCTGTTCGTAGCGGCGGATGCCGTCCGCTGTCGTCTTCAGCTCGCGCTCGTACCACTGGTCGACGGACAGCGACGGCACGCCCTTCGCCTTCCAGTCCTCGAGTCCGATGGGATTGACGAGCACCAGCTGCTGCGTCTCGCCCGGGTACATCAGCGCATAGCGGATAGCAAGCATGCCGCCCGTCGAATGGCCGACGATGGTTGCGTTCTGCACACCGATCGATTCGAGCAACGCATGCGTATTGCGCGCGAGCTGCTGGAAGCTGAACTGATAGCGCTGCGGCTTGCTCGACTTGCAAAAGCCGATCTGATCCGGTGCGATCACGCGATACCCCGCCGCCGACAGCCGCCCGATCGAGTCTTCCCATGTCGCGCCGCAAAAATTCTTGCCGTGCAGCAACACGACGGTACGGCCGTTCGGATGGGCGGGCGCAATGTCCATGTAAGCCATGTGCAGCGCTTCGCCTTGCGAGGTGAACTCGAACTGATGCACGGGCGCCGGATAGTCGAAGCCCTGCAACTCCCGCCCATAAGCGGGACCGCTATCGGCGGGCACGGCGGGCGTCGCCGATGAACGGGCGGCGTTGGCAGGATCGGCGGCACAGCCATCGAGGGCGGGCAATGCGAGACAGGCAATCAGGGAACCGGCAACGAGCGATGAGCGCAATTTCAGTTTCATGAGCAGTTGGATTGACTGGCAATGGAAGCAGGCAGGCCCGTCATGATGCCCGCGTCGCGACGGGTTTGCAGCGCCGCTTGCAATGGCGGCGGACGGCAGGCGCAGGCAGGCGCAGACAGACGCCAGACGGACGTTTCAACTGGTCAGCCGCCGGCATAAATTGCCCGGTTGCTTCGAATGATGCACCGCGAAGCAGCCTTTTCTACCTGCCGTGCGAGGCTCAACCGGCCCGCTCGCCTCCCGAATGTGGCATCGCGAACGCGGCATGTTGCGCGCACGTGGCGCATGGTCCAGACTAATCGCTGGCTGGCATCCGACGTGCATGAACAGTTCCAACCCGCAGTTCCAACCCGCGGTTCCACCCGCAGCTCCAACCCGCGGTTCCAGCCCGAAGCACATGCAGGCCGCCGTACACGACAAAAAGACAAAAAACGATAACAACGAACAGCGTCAGACAGAACAGAACGCCGGGGCAAAGAAAGCTTCCACCAGGGCTCACCCATAACATGGAGACGCACATGGATACGCCGGCAAGCCTCAACGATTTGCAGCACACCACGCTCGCCATCGTCCTCGCGGGCGGGCGCGGCACGCGCCTCGGGCCGCTCACGAACAAGCGCGTGAAGCCCGCCGTGCACTTCGGCGGCAAGTACCGGATCATCGATTTCGCGCTGTCGAACTGCCTGAATTCGGGCATCCGCCGCATCGCCGTCGTCACGCAGTACAAGGCTCATTCGCTGCTGCGGCACGTGCAGCGCGGCTGGGGCTTCCTGCGCGGCGAGTTCAACGAGTTCATCGACCTGTGGCCGGCGCAGCAGCGCGTCGAAGGCGCGCACTGGTATCGCGGCACGGCCGACGCCGTGTTCCAGAACCTCGACATCATCCGTTCGATCCGTCCGAAATACGTCGTCGTGCTGGCGGGCGACCACATCTACAAGATGGACTACACGCGCATGGTGATGGATCACGTCGAGTCGAAGGCGGATTGCACCGTCGGCTGCATCGAGGTGCCGCGCATGGAGGCCGTCGCGTTCGGCGTGATGCACGTCGACGAGGAGCGCCGCGTGACGGGCTTCGTCGAAAAGCCCGCCGACCCGCCCGCCATGCCCGGCCGTCCCGACATCGCGCTCGCGAGCATGGGCATCTACGTGTTCAACGCCGACTACCTGTACTCGCTGCTCGAAGACAACATCACCAGCGTCGCGACCGATCACGACTTCGGCAAGGACATCATTCCGCGCGTCGTCACGTCGGGGAATGCGATTGCGCACCCATTCAGCATGTCGTGCGTGTCGTCGGATCCGAGCGTCGAGCCGTACTGGCGCGACGTCGGCACGATCGACGCGTACTGGGCCGCGAATCTCGATCTCGCCTCGACGATTCCCGCGCTCGATCTGTACGACCGCAACTGGCCCATCTGGACGCATCAGGAGCAGTTGCCGCCCGCCAAGTTCGTGCGCGACCTGAACGGGCTGCAAGGCACGGGCACCAACATGATCGTGTGCGGCGGCTGCGTGATTTCCGGCTCGCAGATTTCGCGCTCGGTGCTGTCGTCGAATGTGGTCGTGAATTCGTTCTGTAACATCGCTGAGGCAGTCTTGTTGCCGCAGGTGTCGATCGGCGCGAGTTGCCGTCTGCGCAAGGTCGTGATCGACCGCGGCTGCCAGATTCCCGACGGCACTGTGATCGGCGAGGACCCGGTGCGCGACGGCGAGCGCTTCTACCGCACGGACAGCGGCGTCGTGCTGGTGACGGCGGAAGCGCTCAAGCGCCAGGCGGCGCGTTAGCGGACAGCCGACGGGCAAGCGCGGGCCGGCACGCAGACAGCGCGCGGCGACGCGTTGCGCGGCCGCGCACCGCCTGCACGGCCCATGCGCCCCGACGCGCGGACGCCAATCCGCGGCAACCCTTAACCGGCAGTTATCCGGCAGTTAACCGACAGGACTGAGGCTCATGACGATCCGCGCGCTGCATGTCGCTAGCGAGCTGTATCCCCTTCTGAAAACGGGCGGTCTCGCCGACGTCGTGGGCGCGCTGCCGCCCGCGCTGATCGAACTGGGCGCCGATGTCCGCGTGCTGCTGCCTGGCTTTCCCGCCGTGGTCGCGGGGCTGTCGGACCTGCAGCCCGTGGCGCGGATCGGCGAGCGCTTCGGCGCGTCGAACGTCGCGCTGGAGCGCGGCACGCTGCCCGCCAACGGACTCATCGTCTACGTGATCCGCGCGGAATCGCTGTATGACCGCAGCGGCAATCCGTACCTCGATGCCGAGCACGTGCCGTACGGCGACAACGCGCAGCGTTTCGCGACGCTCGGCTGGACGGCGGCGCAGATCGCGCAGCATCTCGACCCGGCCTGGGCGCCGCAGATCGTTCATGCACACGACTGGCACGCGGGCCTCGCGCCCGCCTATCTGAAAGCGGCCGCGCGCGAGCACGGCAAGCCGCCCGCGCGCACGATCTTCACGGTCCACAATCTCGCCTACCAGGGTATCTTTCCCGCCCATCAGTTCGGCCAGCTGGGTCTGCCCGCCGACTTTTTCCACATGAGCGGCGTCGAGTTCTACGGGCAGATGTCGTTTCTGAAGGCCGGTCTCTTCTACAGCGACCGCATCACCACCGTGAGCCCGACCTACGCGCGCGAAATCCAGACGCTTGCGCAAGGCGGCGGGCTCGACGGGTTGCTCAGCCAGCGCTCGCACGATCTGTCGGGCATCCTGAACGGCGTCGATTACTCGGTCTGGCAGCCGTCCGTCGATCAATCGATCGCCGCGCGCTACACCGACACGCGCCTTGCCGGCAAGCGCGCGTGCAAGACGGCGCTGCAGGAGCGCTTCCACCTCGCGCAGAAGGGAGACGCGCTGTTGTTCGGCGTCGTGAGCCGGCTCACGGAACAAAAGGGCCTCGACCTTCTGCTGGCCGCCCTGCCCGACATCATCAAGCGCGGCGGCCAGCTGGTCGTGTTCGGCACGGGCGACCCGGCGCTCGAAAACGGCTTGCAGCGCGTGGCGCAGGCGCATCCCGAGAGCGTCGCCGTCGAACTCGGCTTCGACGAGACGCTTGCTCACCAGATCGTCGCGGGCAGCGACGTGATCGCCGTGCCGTCGCGCTTCGAGCCGTGCGGGCTGACGCAGCTCTATGCGCTCGCGTATGGCTCGCTGCCACTCGTGCATCGCGTGGGCGGTCTCGCCGATACCGTCGTCGATGCGTCGCTCGAAAACATCGCCGACGATCTCGCGACGGGCTTCGTGTTCGAGCGCTTCGAGCCCGAAGCGCTGACGGCCGCGATCCGCCGCGCGTTCGCGCTGTACGCGCGGCGCACCGACTGGAAAGCCGCGCAGCGCCGCGCGATGCGGCAGGACTTCGGCTGGGGCGCGTCGGCGGAACGCTATCTCGCGCTGTATCGCGAACTGGTGTGAGCAGGCTCGCGCGACGTTGATCTTGCGCATCGCCGGCGCGCGCGTTGACGGTTCGACGCAACACGGCGGGGCCTGATGGGCTCCGCCGCGCGAAAACTCATGTATCTTGTGATGAACCGGGTGTGGCGCGTCCGGCGGGCACGCCGCCGCGCATCGCGCCAAAGCGGTGCATGAGCGCGGCACCGGCAGGCATCAGGTTCCAACGACAGCGCCCACGAAAAGCGCGCATCCGTTTCGCATTCTTTCTTCTGGCGCCCTCCCTGCGCCGTATCGGTTCGACATGAAAAATGTTCTGAGCATCCAGTCGCACGTGGTATTCGGGCACGCAGGCAATGCCGCATCGGAGTTCCCGATGCGGCGCCTCGGCGTCAACGTGTGGCCGCTCAACACGGTGCAGTTCTCGAACCATACGCAATACGGGCATTGGGAAGGCAGTGCGATCGATGCATCGCAGATGCTCGCGCTCGTCGAAGGTATCGGCGCGATCGGCATGCTGCCGCGCTGCGATGCCGTGCTCTCGGGCTATCTGGGCACACCCGAACAGGCGCAGGCCGTGATTGAAATCGTGCGCGCCGTGAAGTCCGCGAATCCGCACGCGCTTTATTTCTGTGATCCGGTAATGGGCACGGCGACGGGCTGCCGCGCCGAACCGGGCATCCAGGAATTTCTGGTGCGGACGATGCCCGAAGTCTCCGACGTGATGTGCCCGAATCACAGCGAACTGCAGCGGCTCGTCGGGCGCGAGATCGAGACCGTCGAAGAAGCCGTCGCTGCGTGCCGCGAACTGATGAAGCGCGGTCCGAAGATGGTGCTCGTCAAGCATCTGCTCGATCGCAACAGTCTTGCGGACCGTTTCAACATGCTCGTCGTGACCCAGCGTGAAGCGTGGATGGGGCAGCGTCCGCTGTATCCGTTCGCGCGTCAGCCCGTGGGTGTCGGCGACATGACGAGCGCCGTGTTCGTCGCCCGGACGCTGCTCGGCGACTCGGTGCGCAGCGCATTCGAGCACACGCTTGCTGCCGTCAATGCCGTGGTGCGTGCGACGTTCGACGCGGGGCGCTACGAACTCGAGATCATCGCCGCACAGGATGATATTGCGCGGCCGCGTGACTGGTTCGATGCGTGGGTGGTGGAGTCTGCGTGACACGCGCGGCACACGCCCCTGTCAGCCCAACGTCCTATAATGCCTGCCGCGCGACCTTGCGCGGCATTTTTATTGGCACTGGCAACACTGGCAAGAGAGGCACTGATGGACGGCACTATTCGCAGCGAACGTGAAGAGCAGTTTGAAGAGTTATGTATCAGCGTCGACGCAGACGAAGCGCATGAGCAGGAAGCGATCGAATTTTTCGAAGCGCAATTCGGCGAAGCGGACTTCGACGCTGCGCAATGGCTCGATATTGCGCTTTATTACTCGCCTGCCGTCGCTCGCGGCATTATCGACATGGTCACGCCTGACGATAAGGCGCGCAGCAATATTGCCGTCGTGATTGGCGATAACCTCGATATTTCGTATGGCGAGGATGAGTGTCAGCAGTTTGCTGAGACGATTCAGTTTGCAATCGCGAATGGGGTGCCTGTTGATCTCGATGTTGTGCTCGATGGATGTCAGCGGGCTATCGATGATCTCGATACCTGGGCTGAAGATGAGGTGAAGGAGCCGCTGCTTCGGCTGCGGGAAGAGGTTTTGAGGTTGCAGGGCGAGCAGTGATGTCGCCGTTTGGTTTTGGTTTTGGTTTTGGTTTTGGTTTTGGTTTTGGTTTTGGTTTTGGTTTTGGTTTTGGTTTTGGTTTTGGTTTTGGTTTTGGTTTTGGTTTTGCTGGCATCCGCGATTTGGTATTGGTGCTTCAAGCGTTGCCCCTGTGCGGGGCGGCACTTACTTTCTTTGCCGCCGCAAAGAAAGTAAGCAAAGAAAGCGGGCTAACCCCGCTAATGCTAGTCATTGCCTGCGGCCCCCCACGGGTCCCGCACTCCCGACGGCATCGCACTATTTCACGCCCGTTGCCAGCGCCTTTAACAGGCGCCTCACCCTCTCCAGTCACCCGTAGCACAGCCAGCGGCAGCGATCCGTCTGTGCCGCCCAGGTGGCAAACTGTGTGTAGGTTATCGCACCTTACGCGTTGGCGCTCCTACGACACCGATCCCGCTTTTCAGTCCGGAGTGGTGCATTTCCGTCGCGACGGCCTACACACAGTTTGCCACCTGGGCGGCCGTGGACTTCCTGGTAACGCAATTCGTGACGCGGGCACGCGAAGCGGGTGATGCGTACAGTTAGCACGCTGGCAACGAGTGTAAGAAAGTGCGATGCCGCGTGGAGTGCGGGACCCGTGGGGGGCCCGCAGGCAACAACAAGCACTGGCGGGGTTAGCCCGCTTTCTTTGCTTACTTTCTTTGCGGCGGCAAAGAAAGTAAGTGCCGCCCCGCACAGGGGCAACGCCTGAAGCACGGATACGAAATCGCGGATGCCAGCAAAACAGCCAGACAAAAAGCCAGAGTTAGCACGCTGGCAACGGGCGCGAAATTAGCGTGTTGCCGCACGAAGGACGGGGACGTTGAGAGCCCCTGGGCAATAACAGGGGCAACGCCAATAAACCGATAAGAAAACGCGGATGCCACCGCCGAACAATCACCGCGCAACAACACCTCGAACCACAATCTGCGCGAGAACATCACGTTCAATCCGAACAAGAGAAACCCGCGCCTGCGCAAACTCATCGGCGCTGCACACCTGACGCCCAAACCGTGCACGAAGATGCCGGGTAATCTGCACGACGCGAGTCGAAGGATCAAACACATACCGCGACTGAAAATCGAAAAACCGGTCGCGTACAGCAGCATCCTGAGGCATATCGGTCACGCGAACGGTATCGGGTAGCGTAATCTGCGCGGTCTCCTCGAAATCGCCGCCGATACAAACCCACGGCTGCGTCCGCTCCGGCTCGGCAAGCCAGGCCTGCACCTGCGTCGCGATCCCGCCCGACAAGCTCGTCAACGCAGGCAACGCAGTCGTACCGTCAGGCCACGTGAAATGCTCCAGCGTCCCCTGCATGGAGATTGCAAATGGCCCCGAAGTCGAAGTCAATTCGCCCGGCTGCATCCGGGCAATCCCATGCAATCCCGTCTGCCGCAAACGGTCGGCGGCAATCTGCTGCCAGCGCTGCCGTGTCGCGCGGCGAAACACATTGCGCTCGAGTTCCGCCGGCACGCCCACGTCTTCGACGCGATACGTGAACGCCGCCGTCCCCGTCCCGTCGATATCGATCGCCAGCCGCGCATTGCGGCCGCGTTCCTGCGTCGCGGGCGTGCGCGCCAGCACGCCGTCGTCGACGAGCAGCACAGGCCGGTCCATCGCGCCCGGCGGCAGATAACCGAAGCCGATGCCGCCCGCCGTCGTGTCCGCGTACAGGTTCAACGAAGGAATCCATGTGATTGCATGGTTGATCGCGCTCGCGCCGTAGCCCGGCACGTCGGGCAGCGTATAGACAGGGCCCAGATTGAGCAGCACGGCCTGGCTGTCGATGCCGACGGCCGCGAGCATCGCGCCATACAGCGCGACGTGATCCTTGCAGTCGCCATAACGGTTGCGCAGGATATCGCTGGCCTTGTGCGGCACGGCCGCCGTCTCGCCGAGAAAAAGCGCGACGTAGCGGATGTTCATGCGCACCCAGTCGTACAGGATCTGTGCCTTCTCGCGCGGGTCGCCGGTGTGCGCCGTCAGCGCCTGCGCGAACTGCGCAATCGCAGGGTCGCGCCACGTCGGGTCCTGCGCCGCCGTGCGATAGCGCTCGGCAAATGAGGCGAAATCGCGCGTCGTCGATATCATCAGCCGGTCGCCCCACGTCGCGTAGCCGACGGCCCCCGCTTCGATCGGCGCGTACGGTCCATGCTGGTACTCGAACGTGTAGCGCGTACGGCCGTTTTCCGTGACGGGCGGCAACGCGACGTAACCGCGTGCGTCGGCATAGAGCGGCACGTCGGCGGGCAGATCGAAGATCAGCTGCTGCATGTCGACGGGACCGCGCGTCGGCTCGACGAAATACGCGAACGTGCCGCCTTGCAGCGGAATCGAGCGCGTCTTGCGAAACGCGAGATGCACGCGCGACCCCGGCTCGACGCCCGGAAAAATCACCGTGCGCAGCACGCCGTCCTGGAAGGTCGGCGCGCCCGCCGAGCGCGGCTCCTGCACGTCGCGGATGCCGTCGGGGCCGACGGGATGCGCGACCCCGTCGCGATCGATCGTCTCCGCCGCGAGCGACTGCACCTGCTCGATGTCCTTGTTAAACCACACGTAGCGTTGCGCGATATCGTCGACGCCGCTCGTCGTGTTCGCGCGCAGGATCGTGTCGTCGTGCTCCTCGATCGAACCGTCCTTCTGCACGACGAACAGATGCACGTCGCGCTCGATCGTCGACGGCGGAACATCGTCGGACGCCACGCGTTCCTGCGCGTGCACGGCGGCCGCGCCGCATGCGCAGACAAGCAGCGGCAGCATGGCCGCCGCGCGCAGGCGGTGCACGTGACGGCTCATGCGTTGCGCGCCTCGCAACGGCGCGCGCCGCGCTGCATGCGCCAGGCGCGCGGACTCATGCCGAATTCGGCACGAAACGCGTGATTGAAATTGGACACATCGTTGAAGCCGCTGTCGAGCGCGATATCGACGACCTTCGCGTCCTCGTCGGCAAGACGCAGCGCCGCATGGCGCAGGCGCGCGCGCAGCACGTATTGATGCGGCGTGACGCCCGTGACGCGCTCGAAGCTGCGCAGGAAATAGAAATCGGACAGGCCGCACAGTTGCGCGAGACTTGCGAGCGTATGCGGCGCATCGGGCGTTTCATCGATCAGGCGCGCAGCCTGCGTCACGCGCGACCATGCGCTCGCGCCCGTCGCTGCGTGACGGCGCTTCGCGTCGGCTCGCGCGGAACGCAGCGTGAGATCGGCGAGTTCGACGGCAAGTTCGTCCCATGACACGTCGGACGCGCCATGCGCCGCTGCGCTGCACGCACGCGCAATCAGCCCTGAAAACGCACGCAGCGGCGGCAGGCGGACGTGACGGAACGATGCATCGCCGTGAGCGAAGCCCATGTCGGCGGCAAGCCGCTCGAAGTACGCAGACTGATAGTGAAACGATACGCAGCGGTCGCCCGACGCATGCCGATGACCGCATTCGAAGCATTCGCCTGCGTTGCCGAGCAGCAGCGAACCGGGCGTCAGCAGCTCGCGTCCTGCCGCCGAGCGGTAGCCGAACGCACCCGCCAGCACCATCGCGATGCACACGCCCGCATGCCGTTCCTCGAACGGCCGGTCGCGCGGGCCGAAGGTGCACAGCACATCCGTCACCTGCCAGCCCTCACCCGCCGCGATGGTGCGCATCTGCGTGCTGCCGGGCGCACCGAGCGTGTCGCGGCGGGCCAGCGCGGCTTCGAGTTCGACGGCAATTTTTCCCAAGATGTCACCTCGCGGGATCCGTATGCTGGTTTTATCACAATGCCGGCGGGTGCGGCGCGATGCGCCCTCCTCCCTTTCAATCGACTTCGACAGATGGAGCAGCGTTCAATGAATGCATTGGATCAGGGTCTCGCGCGCGGCTTTCATGCCGCACTCGGCGCGCCCGGCCGCGCGGCCGGCATCGACGCCGCGCACGACCTCTACGGCTGGCTCGTCGGCAGCTGGGACATGGACGTGCTGCACTACCGCGTCGACGTGCGAGAGCGGCATCTGACGGGTGAAATTCACTTCGGCTGGACGCTCGAGGGCCGTGCAGTACAGGATGTATGGATCATGCCGCGCCGCGCGGATCGCGACGGCGCACCGCGCGAGCCCGGCTTCGACATGTACGGCACGACGCTGCGCATATGGGATCCCACGCTCGAAGCGTGGCGCGTCACCTACATCAACCCCGTGAACGGACAGCGCGACGAACTGGTCGGACGGAGGATGGGCGGCGATATCGTGCAGGTCGGCACGCACGCGGACGGCACGCCGATCCGCTGGAACTTCACCGATATCACCGACGACGCGTTCCGCTGGACGGGCGTTGCGCTCGCGCAGGACGGCGTTACGTGGAACCTGGAAGGCGAGTTCGCCGCGCGGCGCAGGCGCGGCTAGCGCAGCGGCTCATGCGGGCTCATGCGGGCTCATGAACGCTGCCGCAACTCCGCCCCCTCGTCCTTCGAAAGCTTCACGAAGAAGAACAGCGAGCACAGCACGGCCGCACCGACCACGAAGAACGCCGGCGAGAAATCGCGCGCCGTGAGGTGCGCCGCGCTGCCGCCGTGCAGATGCGCCGTCAGCGCGAGCAGCGACGCGCCGAACGCCACGCCGAGACTCACCGACAGCTGCTGCGCCATGCCCGACAGCGCCGTCGCGCGGCTCATCTTCGGCTTGGGCATGTCGGAATAGCCGAGCGTGTTGAGCGTGACCATCGCGAGCGAATTGAACAGGCCGCCCGCCAGCAGCACGCAGAAGATCAGCAGATGCGGCGTGCTGGGCGTGAAGAGCCCGTAGCACGCGTAGAAACAGCCCGTCATGCAGGTCGCGACGATCAGCACGGTGCGAAAGCCGATGCGCCGGATCGCCGCGCTCATTACGCCGCGCACGGCGAGCGAGCCCACGGCCGTCGCGACGCTCAGCGAGCCGGACGTGAGCGGCGACAGGCCGAAACCGAGCTGCAGCATCAACGGCATGAGGAACGGCGACGCGCCGATGCCGATGCGCAGCGGCATCCCGCCGAGCACGGCCGTCCGGTACGCCTTGTAGCGCAGCAGCAAGGGATCGATGATCGCGTTGACGTGGCGGCGACTATACAGCCAGTACAGCAGCATCGACAGCGCGCCCGTGCCCGTGAACGCGAAGGTCACCCATTGCGGCACGAGTCCGCGCCCCGCCGTGTCCAGACCGCCGACCAGACCGACGAGCCCCGCCGACAGCAGGATGAAGCCGGGCAGATCGAAACGCTCGTCGACCGCTTCGTGCGTGTCTTCGACAAAGGCCAGCGCGCACAACACGCCGATCACGCCGAACGGCACGTTCAACAAAAAGATCCAGCGCCACGAAGTGATCGTAACCACGGCCCCGCCGAGCAGCGGTCCCGCCAGCCGCCCCACTGCGCCCGGCACTGTGAACCACACCATCGCGGCCACCATCCGCGCAGGCGGCACGCTGCGCAGCAGGATCAGCCGGCCGACGGGCACCATCATCGCGCCGCCCATGCCCTGCAGCACGCGAAACACGACGAGCTGCGGCAGCGACATGGCGATGCCGCATAACGCCGAGGCCAGCGAAAACAGGCCGATCGCCGAGCAGAACACGCGGCGCGCGCCGAAGCGGTCGGCAAGCCAGCCGCTCGCCGGCAGGAACACGGCGAGACTGAGCAGATAGGAAGTGATCGCGAGATTCAGATGCAGCGCCTCGACGCCGAGCGAGCGCGCGATGGAAGGCAGCGCGGTCGCCATGATCGACGTATCGAGGTTTTGCAGGAACAGCGGACAGGCAACGATCAGCGGAATGATGCGGGCGCGGTCGGTCATCCGTTTCTTTTACCGCAAAACGGCTGCACGTGGCGAGATCGGCTGCGCGGCACGGTATTACGATTTGTTGCGCCCGCCGCCGTACTTATGCGGCACGGCGCTTGCGCGCCCGTTCCGCCGTCAGCGCGCCGTTTCTTCGAGCGCGCGGCGCAACGCCAGCGCGATGCCACGTGCCGCGAGCTTCACTTCATCGAGCGACGGAAAGGTCGGCGCAATCCGCAAGTGCGCGTCTTCGTCGTCGCGTCCATACGGATACGCGGCGCCCGCCGGCGTCAGCACGAGTCCTGCTTCGGCTGCCAGCGCGACCGTGCGTTTCGCATAGCCCTTCGGCACATACAGACTGATGAAATAGCCGCCCTCGGGACGATTCCACGACACGTCGGGCAAATCGGCAAGCAACGCTTCGAACGTCGCCACCACTGCATCGAACTTCGGACGCAGCAGCGCACGATGTTTCGCCATCAGGCGCTCCAGTCCTTCGCGGTCTCGCAGATAGCGCACGTGGCGCAGCTGGTTCAGCTTGTCGGGACCGATGGTCCGCACGCCCATGTGCCTCTGCCACCAGCCGACATTGCGTACCGACGAAGCCAGGAACGCGATGCCGCCGCCCGCCACCGTGACCTTCGACAGCGACGCAAATACAAGCGCGCGGTCCGGATGCCCCGCCCGTTCGCATAGTTCAATGATGTTGGGCGTCGTGTGCAGCGTGTCCGTCAGATGATGAAAGCGATATGCATCGTCCCAGAAGAGCCGGAAATCGGGCGCGGCGGCAGGCAGCGCGGCCAGACGTTCAATCGTTTCGTTCGACCAGATCGCGCCGCTCGGGTTGCTGTAGAGCGGCATGCACCAGATGCCCTTGATCGACGCATCGTTCTTCACATGCGCTTCCACCACGTCCATGTCGGGGCCGTCCTGCGTCGTCGGCACGGCAATCATGCGGATGCCGAGCGCCTCGCAGATCGCGAAGTGCCGGTCGTAACCCGGCACGGGACACAGGAACGCAACCTCGCCCTGCCTGCTCCACGGCGCGTCGCCAGGCATGCCGTAGAGCATCGCGAACGCAAGCGCATCGTGCATCAGTTCGAGGCTCGAGTTGCCTGCTGCGACCACCTGCGCCGCATCGACGTCGAGCAGCTGCGCGCCCAGTTCGCGCGCCTCAGGCAAGCCCAGCAGATGTCCATAGTTGCGGCAGTCGATGCCGTCGCGCGACAGGAAGCCCGCCGTGCCCGCTTCGTCGAGCAGCGCGCGCGACAGCTCCAGCTGCTCGGGCGACGGCTTGCCGCGCGACATGTCGAGCCGCATCGCGAGCTGTTTGAATTCGTCGTAGGTGGTCGGCATGGTCATGATGTCCCCGTTTGAAGTGCGGCGTATGAAGCCAGCGTATGAAGCCATGTATGAAACCAGTATGCCGCCGCCCCTGAGTTCAGACAAACGCGTTATATTGAACATTTCGATCAATAATTCTGATAGCGCTGATACGCATGAAAGCCCTCGATCTCGACGTGCTCGCGATGTTCGTCGCCATCGCCGATACCGGCAGTTTCGTGCGCGGCGCCGCGCTCGTGCATCGTTCGCAATCGGCGCTCAGCATGCAGATCCGCTCACTCGAAACGGCGCTCGGCAAGCCGCTTTTCGTGCGCGGGCCGCGCAGCGTCACGCTCACCCAGGACGGCCAGGTGATGCTCAGCTACGCGCGCCGCATGCTTGCGTTGCGCGACGAAGCGTGGGCGTCCGTCGTGCATCCGGAGGTGAAGGGCCGCGTGGCGATCGGCGTGCCGGACGATTACGCGTCGTCGCTGCTGCCGTCCGTGCTGCGCAATTTCTCGGCAACCTACCCGAAGGTCGAGATCCAGGTGGTCAGCCTGCCGAGCAACGCGCTCGCACCGCTCCTGAAGGACAACAAGATCGACCTTGCGTGCGTGACGCGCGTGAAAGGCCTGGCGGGTGAGTTCATCCGGCTCGAGCCGATGGTCTGGGCGGGCACATCGACGGCGGGACGCGAAGTGTGGAAGGAGCGGCCGCTGCCCATCGCGCTGTTCGGCGTCGGCAGCGTCGCGCGCGCCAATGCGATCCAGACACTCGAACGCGCGAAGATCGCGTATCGCACATCGTACGAGAGTCCGAGTCTGATGGGCCTGTTCAGCATGGTCGACGCGGGCCTCGCGGTTGCGCCGCTCGCGCGCTGCGCGGTGCCCGAGCGCTTCGTCACGCTGGGCCGCCAGCATGGCCTGCCGAAACTGCCCGAGCTGGAGATCATCCTCGCGCGCAGCGCGCGCTCGAACCGGCCGCCATGCGACTATCTGGCCGAGCAGATTCTCAGCGAGTTGCGCGACTGAGCATGATTGCGCGCCGCCAATCCGGCGCGCTCAACCCTCGTCGCCCAGTTGCACGAGCAACGCATGCAGCCGCTCGGTGTGCCGCAACAGCATGTTCCGATGCTTGTCGATCTGTTCGAGACGGCCGGCGAGATCGGCCGTGATGGGATCATCGACTTCGGCGGCCGACAGCACGTCTTCGACTTTCGCACGCACTGATGCGAACTCGACGGTCGGATGCGTGAGCGAGCGCTCGAAACGCCGCACTTCCTGCACGGCCAGATCGCGCACCTTGCGGAAATACGCCTGACGCCGATGCAGTTCGGCTTCGAGCACGTCGTCTTCAGGACGGCGCTGAGGCTGCTGGCCGAAGATCGGTTCGGGCGGACGCAGCACCGATTTCTTGCGAGCGGGATGCGCGGTGCCGCGAAAACGCGCGAGCGGCGCTTCGTTGTCGATCGCTTCGCGCGCGTTGCCGGGAACCTCGGCCGCCTCGTGCGGCGCATCCATCCAGCCGCCCGGCAGCCCCGTTACCGCTTCGACGCCTCGCACGAATTCTTCGCTGAAGTCGCGCTGGCCGGCGAGCATCAGCTTGAGATACGACGCGGAGAAGGTCATCATCCGCGCGAGACGCGCGGCCGCACCCACCTCACGCGTCAGCAGGCCGAGATTGGCCCGCCAGATGGGTAGCAGGGATTCGTCGGAATATTCCATCGCTGGGTCTTCCATCATCAGTCTTGCTGCTGGCGCCTGTTGCCCGCGTCGGGCGGGCCGCACACGCCGCAAGGCGCATGCCCGTGCGCCGCGTCCGACAAAGATAGACGCATCGCTACGCGGCGCGCAACCAGATTCGCACGGCGGATGCGGCGCAAAGACAACACGGGCGCGCATCGCAGCGCGTGTGCACTTCACTGATGAATTGACCCCGCGCGGGACGTTGCGTTCCGCACGTGCCCGCAATGGAGTATGCGGCGTTCGCCGTCAGGAGAAGAGAGAGACGGGAGAGAGGCGGGAGAGAGGCGGGAGAGAGGCGGGCGAAGCATGCGGACGGACGCGCGCGCATGCTTCGTTCAGGTCGACCCGAATGAAGTCAGGCAGCCGCGACGCGATCGAGTGCCGTCTTCACGAGTTTGTCGAGCAGCGGCTCGATCTTCTGCGCGAGCGCGTCGTCGTACGCATACGGCATCTGCTCCTGCATGTAGGTGATCTGCGACAGTTCCAGTTGCACCGCATGCACGCCCGTATCAGGCTGGCCGTAGTGGCGCGTGATATAGCCGCCCTTGAAGCGCCCGTTCGCGACAGCCGTATAACCGCCATGTTCTTCGACGATAGCCGCCAGCGCTTCGGCGAGTCCCGCCACCGCGCTCGCGCCGTTCGACGTGCCGAAATTGAAGTCGGGCAAACGACCGTCGAAGAAACGCGGCACGTGTGAGCGGATCGAATGCGCTTCCCACAGCAGCACCTTGCCGTGCTGCGCCTTCAGCGCAGCGAGTTCGCCTTGCAACGCCTCGTGATACGGCTTCCAGTAGAGATCGCGACGCCGCGCGACTTCGGCATCGTCAGGCAAGCGGCCGTCGCGATAGAGCGGCTCCTTGTCGAAGGTATCGACGGGCAACAGACCCGTCGTGTCCTGCCCCGGATAGAGATTGGCGCCATCGGGCGGACGGTTCAGGTCGATCACGTAACGCGCATATGTGGGCGCGAGAATCGATGCGCCGAGGCGCTTCGCGAATGCGTACAGGCGGTCGAGATGCCAGTCGCAATCGTCGGTGCGCGCAGCGACGTCCGTCATCTGCGCGGCGACGTCGGCGGGAATGCGGGTGCCCAGATGTGGGATCGAGATCAGGAACGGCAACGTTCCCCGATGCAGTGAGAAGACAGGCAAGGTGTCGGTGGCAGTCATAAGGTCAGTGCCTCTCGTGGTTGAGCCGGCGTGTCGTTGCGCGGCGATTGCGCGTCACTTCAGCAGTCCGGCGAGCGCCGCGCGATAGTTCGCATACGCGCGCTCTTCATCGCGATGCCGTCGATTGTCGACGACTTTCGCACCGCCCGCATACACGTCGCGCACGGGCGTTTCGCCATGCTCGCAGAACACGGCGCCCGACAGCCACGCATCGCTCGCCTGCTCCGCGATGTTCGGATGATTCGCGTCGAGCACCATGAAATCGGCCCGCGCGCCCTTTTCCAGGGCGCCGACAGCGCGCCCCGTCGCGTGCGCGCCCCCTTCCAGCGAGGCGCCATAAAGACGGTCCGCGACACGCGGCATGTCCGCCGACGCGAGCACGTTGCGCTGCCGCCTCGACAGACGTTGACCGTATTCGAGCAGCCGCAGTTCCGCGCGCCAGTCGACGCCGATATGGCTGTCGCTGCCGACGCCGATGCGCCCTCTTTGCTCCAGATAATCCTGCGCGGGAAATATGCCGTCGCCGAGATTGGCTTCCGTCGTCAGGCACAACCCCGCGATCGCGCCGCTCTTCGCGAGCCGTGCGGTTTCATCGGCGTCGATATGCGTCGCGTGCACGAGGCACCAGCGTTGATCGACAGCGAAACGGTCGAGCAGCCATTGCACGGGCCGCGCGCCTTCCGTTGCGATGCAGGCATCCACTTCCGCCGTCTGTTCGGCGATATGGATGTGCACGGGCGCACCCGGCAACATCGCATCGAGTCCGTCCAGCAGCGTGCGCAGCGAATCGTTCGATACCGCGCGCAGCGAGTGCGGCGCGACACCGTAGCGCAACGCGCCATGTTCAGGGCGCGCGCGGCGCAGCGTATCGAGCAGCGAGAGCAGACTGTCGGGGGTATTGATGAAGCGGCGCTGATCGTCGCGCGGCGGCTGCGCGCCGAAGCCCGCGTACTGATACAGCACGGGCAGCATCGTGATGCCGATGCCGCTCGCGCCCGCCGCATCGACCACGCGCTGCGCGAGTTCTGCCTCGTTCGCATAGCGCTGGCCGTCCTGCATGTGATGCACGTAATGGAATTCGCAGACGGACGTGTAGCCCGACTTCAGCATTTCGATGTACAGCCATTGCGCAATCGACGCGAGCGCTTCCGGCGTGATGCGCGCCGCGAAGCGGTACATCAGGTCGCGCCAGCTCCAGAAACTGTCGACGGCGCCCTGGCCCAATGCGGCACGATATTCGGTGAGCCCCGCCATTGCACGCTGGAACGCATGCGAGTGCAGGTTCGGCATGCCGGGCAGCACCGGGCCGTGCGCTGTCGCGACGCCAGCAGGCGCTTGCGTATCCGGCGTGACGGCGCTCAGCGCGCCCTGCGCGTCCCATTGCAGCAGCACGTTACGCCGCCAGCCTTCGGGCAGATACGCATGGTCGGCGAACAGCGCTTGAGTCGACGCTTGTGTGTCTCGTGTCATGTTCGATTCCGTTCGAGCCGCGCTCATCGGGCGCGACGCAGATAGACCGTCTCGCCGCCGCGCACGACGCGTTCGCACAGCGGCCGCCCGATCCAGTATGCGAGTTCCGCGAGCGACTGCACCGACCACACCGCAAAGTCGGCGGCGCGGCCCACGGCGAGCGAGCCATGCGTGTCCGCCTTGCCGAGCGCCTGCGCCGCGTGGCGCGTCACGCCTTGCAGCACTTCGGGCACCGTCATGCGGAACAGCGTGGTGGCCATGTTCATCATCAGCGGCAACGACGTCGCGGGCGACGTGCCCGGATTGCTGTCCGTCGAAATCGCGATGGGCACGCCGTAGCGCCGCAGCAGGTCGATGGGCGGCAACTGCGTTTCGCGGATGAAGTAGAACGCGCCCGGCAACAGCACGGCGACGGTGCCCGCTTCCTTCATCGCGGCGACGCCCGCTTCGTCGAGAAACTCCAGGTGATCCGCCGACAGCGCGCGATGCCGCGCCGCGAGCGCCGTGCCGCCCGCGTTCGACAGTTGCTCCGCGTGCATCTTCACAGGCAACCGGTGACGCGCCGCCGCATGAAAAACGCGCTCGCTCTGTTCGAGCGAAAAGCCGATGCGCTCGCAAAACACATCGACGGCATCGACGAGTCCTTCGTCCGCGAGCGCGGGCAACATGCGCTCGCACACTTCATCGATGTAGTCGTCGGCGCGGCCCGCGAACTCCGGCGGCAGCGCATGCGCGCCGAGAAACGTCGTGTACACGGTCACGGGATAACGTTCGCCGAGTTGCCGCGCGACACGCAGCATCTTGCGCTCGCTTTGCAGATCGAGCCCGTAGCCGGATTTGATTTCGATGGCCGTGACGCCTTCGGCAAGCATCGCTTCGAGGCGCGCGGCCGATTGCGCGAACAGCGACGCTTCGTCGGCGGCACGCGTCGCGCGCACCGTCGAGACGATTCCGCCGCCCTGCTTCGCGATCTCTTCATAGCTGACGCCCGCGAGGCGCTGCGCGAACTCGTCGGCGCGCTGGCCGCCGTACACGAGATGCGTATGGCAATCGACGAGACCCGGCGTCACCCACGCGCCGCCGAGATCTTCGCGCGGCCACGCGGCGTAGTGCGCGGGCAGTTCGCGCGCGGCGCCGAGCCACGCGATGCGGCCATTCTCGACGGCGATCGCGGCGTCGTCGATCGTTTGATCGGGATCGCCCTGCGCGCAGAGCTTCAGATGGTTCCAGACGGTTTGCTTCATGGCAGGGCTGTCTGTGTTGAGAGCAAGCGTTCAGGCTTGCGATGGTTCCGTGTAGCGGATAGTGACGGCGAGCAATGCGCCCGTTCCTTCGACCTCGCATGACAGCGCGCGTGCGTCGTCGATGCGCAAGGTGTCGTTCATCATGAGCGTCGTTGTCGTCGTCGTTGTCGTTGCCGTTGCCTCGGCGCCGCCGCCTGTCGTGACGCGCAACTCGCCTTGCGCGCAGAACAGCAGCACGACGTCGGCGTCGAGTTGTGTGTGTCGAGCATCGCGCCACACGTCGACCTCGCCCGTCGCCGCACCGCACCGCACCATCAGATTGAAGTCGCGCGTCGCGCCGTCGACGAGCCGCGCATCGATCGCGGTCTCGCCCGCGAAACGCGCGATATCCAACGGCTCGCGCAGCGCATGCGTGACACCGTCCGCTTCATCGAGCAGCATGCCGGCGCCCGACAACAACGCGAGCGTCCGGTCGATACCCGCGAAACGCGAGAACGGACCGGCCCGCGCGACGTCGGCGACGCTCACGCGCCACACGAATGCATCGAGTGCCGCGCCGGCGGGAAACGCGGCGACTTCGCGCGTGACGCCGCCGCCGTTCTTCCACGGCGACGCCACGAGATCCGCGCCACGAATGAGCGTAAGCGTGGTCAAACTCGTGCTCACGCTCAGCGGCCCAGCATCGGCAGCTTGAGACCGGCTTCGCGCGCCGTCTGCTGCGCGAGTTCGTAGCCGGCGTCCGCGTGACGCATCACGCCCGTCGCGGGATCGTTGAAGAGCACGCGGCCGAGGCGCTCGTGCGCGGCGTCCGAGCCATCGGCGACGATCACGACGCCCGAGTGCTGCGAGAAGCCCATGCCGACACCGCCGCCATGATGCAGCGACACCCACGATGCGCCGCCTGCCGTGTTCAGCAGTGCGTTGAGCAGCGGCCAGTCGCTGACGGCATCCGAGCCGTCCTTCATCGATTCCGTCTCGCGATTCGGGCTCGCCACCGAACCCGTATCGAGGTGATCGCGGCCGATCACGATGGGCGCCTTCAGCTCACCCTTCTTCACCATCTCGTTGAACGCCTGGCCCAGACGATAGCGATCCTTTACGCCGACCCAGCAGATACGCGCCGGCAAGCCCTGGAACGCGATGCGTTCGCGCGCCATGTCGAGCCAGTTGTGCAGATGCGGATCGTCGGGGATCAGTTCCTTGACCTTCGCGTCCGTCTTGTAGATGTCTTCGGGATCGCCCGACAGCGCGACCCAGCGGAACGGGCCCTTGCCTTCGCAGAAGAGCGGCCGGATGTACGCGGGCACGAAGCCGGGGAAATCGAACGCGTTCTGCACGCCCATTTCCAGCGCCATCTGACGGATGTTGTTGCCGTAGTCGAGCGTCGCCGCGCCGCGTTCCTGCAGCGTCAGCATCGCCTGCACCTGCCTGGCCATCGACTGCTTCGCAGGCGTCACGATGCTCTGCGGGTCCGTCTTCTGACGCTCGCGCCAGTCTTCGATGTTCCAGCCTTGCGGCAGATAACCGTGAATGGGATCGTGCGCGCTGGTCTGGTCCGTCACGCAGTCCGGCGTGATGTTGCGCGCAACCAGTTCCGCGAACACGTCGGCGGCGTTGCCGAGCAGGCCGATCGAAACCGGGTTGCCCGTCTTCTTTGCTTCGTCGATCATCGCGAGTGCTTCATCGAGCGTCTTCGCCTTCTTGTCGACGTAACGCGTCTTCAGACGGAAGTCGATGCGCGTCTCGTCGCATTCGACGGCGATCATCGAGAAGCCCGCCATCGTCGCGGCGAGCGGCTGCGCGCCGCCCATGCCGCCGAGGCCGCCCGTCAGGATCCAGCGGCCCTTCGGATCGCCGTTGAAGTGCTGGTTCGCGACCGAGAAGAACGTCTCATACGTGCCCTGTACGATGCCTTGCGAACCGATGTAGATCCAGCTGCCCGCCGTCATCTGGCCGTACATCATCAGGCCCTTGCGGTCGAGCTCATGAAAGTGATCCCAGTTCGCCCAGTGCGGCACGAGGTTCGAGTTCGCGAGCAGCACGCGCGGCGCGTCGGCATGCGTGCGGAACACGCCGACAGGCTTGCCCGATTGAACCAGCAGCGTCTCGTTCTCTTCGAGGTCCTTCAGCGACGCGAGAATCTGGTCGAAGCAATCCCAGTTGCGCGCGGCACGGCCGATGCCGCCGTACACGACGAGCGCGTGCGGATGCTCCGCTACTTCCGGGTCCAGGTTGTTCTGGATCATCCGGTACGCGGCTTCCGCGATCCAGGTCTTGCAGGTTTTTTCGCTGCCGCGCGGTGCGCGGATCGTGCGGGACGGGTCGAGACGCGGGTCGATGTGTTTCGGGTTGTTCATGATGCCCTCGGAAGCGAAGTCGTAGATAGAACGTGAACTCAAACGAAATCAGAGATCAGAAGTGGCCGGTGAACCGGTAGCGGTTGCCGGGGTGCCAGAGATTGGCCACCGAAGCGACCACTCCCTGGGACCACGTGCGACGGTGCAGCACGAGGCAAGGTTCGGCGTCGTCCATCGTCAGAAGCCGACGGTTGTCGGCGTCCGGCGCGGATGCTTCGATGCGGTACTCGACGCGCTGCAGCGGCGCGACGCGCACGAGGTACTGGTTAGGCGTCGTGTTGGTGAAGTCCTGCAACGCGTATTCGGGCGCGACGGCGGGATTGACCCAGCGCTCTTCGAGCTGGACAGGCTCGTCGTTCTCGAAGTGCAGCACGCGCGAATGAAAGATCGGGCTGCCCGCGCTCACCTGCATTTCGGCGGCGAGTTCGTCGTCGGCGATTGCGGCGCCCACGTGCAGCACGTTCGCCTGATAGCGATGACCGCGCGCGACGATCTCATCCGAAATGCTGCGAATCGCGACCAGCGTCGATTCGTACTTCGGCCGCGCGACGAACGTGCCCGAGCCCTGAACGCGCGTGAGCACCTGCTCGGCCGTCAGCTCGCGCAACGCGCGGTTGACCGTCATGCGCGCGACGTTGAACTCGCGCGCAAGCTCGTTTTCCGATGGAACCTGGTGGCCTTCGCTCCATTCGCCCGCGTGAATGCGGGCGAGGATGAAGTCCTTGATTCCCTGATAGGCCGGTGCGTTCATGCTGGGCATGTCTCTCTCGCGCTGCCGCTCTCGCAGATGAATTTAACGTTGCTCGGAAACGAACGAGAACGGGCTGTGCTTCGCGATCGTGCCGTCCTGGACGAGCTTCGTGATCGCGGCGATGTCGGGCGCGAAGTAATGATCGAGCTCGTAGTGCGCCACTTCTGCGCGCACGGTATTCATCACCTTCTGCAACGCGGGGCTCGTCTTGTGCGGCGCACGCAGATCGACGCCCTGCGCGGCGGCCAGCAGTTCGATCGACAGGATGTTGGCGGTGTTGTCGGCGATGTCGGCAAGCTTGCGCGCCGCGAATGTCGCCATCGACACGTGGTCTTCCTGGTTCGCCGACGTGGGCAGCGAATCGACGGAAGCCGGATGCGCCAGCGTCTTGTTCTCCGATGCGAGCGCTGCCGCCGTGACGTGCGCGATCATGAACCCCGAGTTCACGCCGCCATCCTTGACGAGGAACGGCGGCAGGCCCGACAGCGTCGCGTCGATCAGGAGCGCGATGCGGCGTTCGGCGAGCGCGCCGATTTCCGAAGCGGCGAGCGCGAGGTTGTCGGCGGCGAACGCGACAGGCTCGGCGTGGAAGTTGCCGCCCGACAGCACTTCGCCCGTATCCGGGAAGATCAGCGGGTTGTCCGACACGGCGTTCGCTTCGACGAGCAGCACCTGCGCGGCGGCACGCATCTGGTCGAGGCACGCGCCCATCACTTGCGGCTGGCAGCGCAGGCTGTACGGGTCCTGCACCTTGCCGCAATCGCGGTGCGACAGATTGATGGCCGAACCGTCGAGCAGCGTGCGATACGACGCAGCGGCATCCAACTGGCCTTGATGACCGCGCAGTTCGTGGATGCGCGCATCGAACGGCTTGACGGAACCGGCTGCGGCATCGACGGACAGTGCGCCCGCGACGAGACCCGTGCGGTACAGGTCTTCGATCGCGAACATGTTGTAGAGCGCGAGCGCCGTCGACGCCTGCGTGCCGTTCAGCAGCGCGAGGCCTTCCTTCGCCTGCAGCGTCATCGGCTTCAGGCCGACGAGACGCAGACCTTCCGTCGCCGCGACGCGCTCGCCCTTCGCGAACACTTCGCCGACGCCGAGCAGCACGGCCGACATATGCGCGAGCGGCGCGAGGTCGCCCGATGCGCCGACAGAGCCCTTCACGGGAATCACGGGCAGCACGTCCGCGTTGAACAGCTTGATGAGCGCTTCCATCACTTCGCGGCGAATGCCCGAGTGTCCGCGGCCGAGGCTCGACAGCTTGAGCGCCATCAAGAGACGCACGACGGGCGGCGACATCGGCTCGCCCACGCCGACGGCATGCGAGAGCACCAGATTGCGCTGCAGCAGTTCGAGCTGGTCATGCGGAATATGCGTGCTCGCGAGGCGGCCGAAGCCCGTGTTGATGCCGTACGCCGGCTCGCCCTTCGCGGCAATGTCCGCGACGGCTTGAGCGCAGGCGTCGATGGCGGCGAAGCTTGCGGGATCGAGTTCGAGGGTGACCTGTTCGCGTGCGATCTGGCGCAGTTGGGTCAGAGTCAGGGAGCCGGGCGTAAGGATCATGATGTGAGTTCCTGTCTATACAATTTGGAGAAAGTGTAGCGGCGTCAGCTTGTATATACAACTCAAATTTGATGGCTGAGCGTAGGGGGTTTCCATTAGGCGGGGCGCGCCGGTTGGCATGGTTCTGGCAGTTTCTCGAGCGCCCGGGCCGCCGCTTCCACGAGGCCGGCTTCAGCGATGTCACGCCGATGCTAGCCGACAACTTGTATATACACGTCCAATTTTCCGCTTGGCAAGCGGACAAAAACCCGGTCCGGCGTGCCCCTCATGCCGCGCACCGCGTGTCGATTCTTGATTCCAGATCAAGATTGATTTGAGACTGACGCGGTTTTTGCAAGACTCCCCCGCCGCCATACTGACGTCATCGAAGTTTTCTCTAGCGAAGGAGATCGTCTTGAACATTTTCATCACTGGCGCGAGCGGCTTTATCGGCGGATCGATTGCAGCGGGTCTCGTGCGCGCGGGCCATCGCGTGACGGGCCTGATCCGCAATCCGGAGCACGCGGCCGAACTGAAGCGCCTCGGCATCGAACCCGTCGTCGGCACGCTCGACGACCGCGACCTGCTGATCGCACAGGCGAAGGCCGCCGACGCCGTCATCAACGCGGCGAGCAGCGATCATCGCGGCGCCGTTCAAGCGCTGATCGACGCGCTCGCAGGCTCGAACAAGCCGTTTCTGCATACGAGCGGTTCGAGCATCGTCGGCGATGCGTCGGGCGGCGAGCGCGGCGAAGCGAAGATCTATACGGAAGACGCACTGCCCGAGCCGACAGCCGACAAGGCAGCGCGCGTCGCGATCGACAACCTCGTGCTCGACGCAGCGAAGCGCGGCATCCGTTCGTCGGTGCTGTGCAACACGCTGATTTACGGGCATGGCGCCGTAGAAGGCAGCGCGAGCGTGCAGCTGCCGCGCCTCGTGCGCCAGGCGGAAAAGAGCGGCATCGTTCGGCACGTGGGCAGCGGCGGCAACATCTGGTCGAACGTGTTCATCGACGACGTCGTGGAGCTTTACCGGCTCGCGCTCGAGAAAAGCCCTGCCGGCACGTTCTATTTCGTCGAAAGCGGCGAGGCGTCGTTTCGCGAGATGACGGATGCGATCGCGAAGGCGATGCATCTCGGCCCCGCGCAGGACTGGCCGCTCGATCAGGCGATCGGCGAATGGGGCTATGAAATGGCGTCGTATGGACTCGGCTCGAACAGCCGCGTGCGCGGCAGCGGCGCGCGCACCCTGCTCGGCTGGCAGCCGACACGCACGTCGGTGATCGAGTGGATCGAGCACGACATGATCAGGCAGGCCTGACGCACGCGCGTGCGGTCAGTATGTGAGGGTGGGTTGGCGCACACGCTGTAAGCTCGGCTGTTGCGTATCCGTAAGCTCGCGTCGCTAGAATCGGCGATGCTGGATCAGGTTCATGACGAACCCGATCTATCGGCTCGAGCCCGGATCATTCAATGCTGCTTGCTCTCAATTTCGACTGGCTGACCAACCTGCTCGCGATCCTCTTCGTGATCGCGTGCCTGTACGACTCGCGCTATGACGAGTACGGCACGTTGACGCTCGCATCGGGCGCGATGGGGCTCATCGTGATGGGCATCGAACAGTTTCTCAGGCCTGCGTTCGAAATGGCGCTTTAAACGCAGGCCCGAACGACGCGCTTCCGCGCCCGGTCAATCGGATCGTCACTTCTGCGCCGCTTCATCACAGCAGGCGCCCGCGCCCTGCCCGTTCTCCGTCAGCGTCGCGCCCGTTGCGCCATCCTCGTAGCTGTCGTGACGGCGCAGCCAGCCCATCATCTTGTTCTCGTCTTCGTCGCGGCCCTTCGGCAAATAATCGAGCAGCGTATACGTGCCGATCAGCGGCTCGCCGCCGCGCGCAAACGATGCGAACGTGCGGAAGATTTCGCCTTTATCGTTCCGGTAGAACACACTCATGCCGGGCAGTTCGTCGCACGCGTAGTCCTGCGTCTCGAAGTTGTACTCGACCTTGCCTGCCGCTTCCTG